>CANQRP010000038.1 GCA_947626305.1 uncultured Clostridia bacterium
GCGAAGCGAGCCGAAAGGGGGCTCCTCTGTCATGTCGCCCCGCGCGTCGTCTTCCTGTCATTCCGACGACCGAGCGGCGCGAGGGAGGAGAGAATCCCATTGGGCGAGCGTCGACCATGGGGATACACTCGGGCTTACCCTCGGTATGACAGCGCGCCCCGCCCGTCGGGCAAAAAAGGCTGCCCCCCGATTTGCGGGGGGCAGCCTTTCCGTTCTCATCGCTTCAAATGCTCATCCTGCGACGAAGTTGATGGCCGTCATCGTGCCCACGGCGGGGTACACCGTCAGCGAACTGGAACCGGCGCGCTCGACGACGCTGTACAGGAAGTACGTCACGCCGTTCACCGTAAACGAGGGGTAAGGCGCATCGCGATAGGTATGCGTTCCCACGGTGGTCGGCACGACCTGCCCGCTCGCGTCCTTCACCACAATGCTGTCCTCACCGATCACGAGGGTATAGCCGAAGAGCACAGCCGTCTGCACTTTACACGTCCACGTGCCGCGGAACTTTTCCTCGATGACAAGCCCGCCCTCCGCCTTGGGGGTGAAGACGATGGTCTGTCCCTCCGTCATGAGAGCGATCGAATTGCCCTCCTCGGTGCTCTCCGCCAAAAGAATGCAGAATTCCTCTTCGCAGTAGCCGATCGAGATGAAGTCGCCGATGTTGTCGATGTCCTCCTCCGTTACGGGAACGAGATCTTTGAGAAGGGTAACGGTCTTGTCGTTCCAAGTGAGGGTATTCCCCCGCACAACGAGGTCGCCCTCCACGGGCGTGTCGTCCGCGGTGACGCCCGCATAGGTCCCCGCAAGCGATTCGTCGATCGTCACGTTCCCCGGCAACGGGTCGGGGCGGAAGTTGACGCGCTCCGTATCATTGAAGAGCACCACGGTGAGCCCGTCGATCGAGGTGTCGCTCCCCGTCGTAAGTTCAGCCTTCTGCGTGCCGAGGAGGTAGCTCTTTCCGCCGAAGGTGACATGGGTATGGGTGCCCTCGCCGTCCGTCGAGCGGGATACGCCAGTCTGTATCGCATTGCCTTTCTCGTCTTTGAGCGCGAAGTAATGCTCGCCCAAATACAGTTTATACTTTCCGTCGAGACTCACGAAGGAGCTCGCCCGAAAGCCTTTGATCTCGAAGGAGAGGTAGGCAAGTTCGGTGACGGTGAGTTTGGAGGAAGCCGCGCCGTCCCCCGTGCTCGCCGAGAAGCGCGCCATGTAGCTGCCCGCTTCGAAGGTGCAGATCGCGTAGTTGGTCCTGTCGTCCTCGTTGAAGCGGAACACGGGCTCTTCGCCCATTTCCCACTCGTCGGAGTCGGAGTCGACTTGCGTCATGGGGTAGAAGGCGGCGTAAGCCACGTAGTTGTTCGCGGAGAACTCGAACACGGCGGGGTCCTCCAAAGTGAAGTAATACCACACGTCGTCCCCGAGGTCATACACGCCCGCAAGGCTTTCCAGTTCCGTAAAAACGAAGACGCAGGCAACGCCGACCTTGATCTCGCCCTTTTCGTCCTGCAACGCCGCGCCGATGTTGAGGGTGAACGACCGCTCCGAAAGCGTCACTTGCTCGTCGTTCACTGCCACGTAATAAATATCATAGCCGCCCGCGGGCGTTACGTGAAATAACGTCTCTCCCTCATAGAGCGCGGTGGGCACGTCCGGTTGAAGGGAGATGTCTCCGAATTTTCCCTCCTCGTTCATGCCGTAGTAGCTCATGGAGCACATCTCCGTGTCGAAGTAGAAGGTCAACTTGTACGTCTCGCGTTCGTCGAAGGAGACCTCCACCGAGACGTCCTCCGTTGCCGCAAAGGAATATTCCCCGTTTGCGTCGAGGGAAATTTCGCTCCCGTTCACCTTGACGGAGAGGAGCTTGTAGCCGTATTTCGCGGAAACGGCGAGCGTCACCTGCGTTCCTTCGCGGTAGGTGCCGTCGTCCTCCGCCTTGGGGGTCACGCGGACGGAGCCCATGCTCTCGTCGAAGGGCTTCACCGTCACGCGGTAGTAGCCGATCGCGCGGAGGGTGACTTTCACGGCGGTATCCCCCCGCACCGCAAAGGAATATTCCCCGTTCTCGAGCTCCACCGTCTCGTCGCCCACCTGCACCCGCTCCGTGAGATAGCCCGCATTCACGGTGACGGTGAGGGTGACGAGTTCGCCGCTTACGTACTCCGTCCCGTTCTCGGGGGCGGAGAGGGAGGCGGTGCCCATCTCCTCGCCGAAGTCCTTTTCGAGGGTGACGGTATACGCCGCCTCGGTGAAGGTGACTTCGATCTCCGTGTCCCGCGCCACGGAAAACTTGTACACGAAGGGGGAGTCTCCCGTCAGCGTCTGGGGCGTGCCGTTCACGGCAAAGGAGGCGACGCTGCGCCCCGCCTTGGGGGAGACGGTCACGGTGACTTCGGTCCCTTCCTTATAGGTGCCGTCCGCCGTTTTTCCCTCCTCGGAGAGGACGACGGAGCCCGCGGCGTCATCGAAGACGGCGGTCACGGAGTAGCTCTTTTCGCCGCAGCCGGCAAGCCCGAGCGCGAGCGCAAGAACAAAGAGAATCAGGGGAAGAAGAGTGCGTTTCATGAGGTCCTCCTGTCGAAAAATCGCGTAAAAATAAAGTGTAATATATACAGTATACCGCATTCGGGCGAAAAAAGCAAACAAACGGCGTTCACAATTGCTTATATTTCTCCGCCGCGGCGGGGTTGACAGGGCGCGAAAAATGTGATATAATGTCAAACGATGTCGAATGAGTCACAAGAGAGGGGGAGCGAACCGCTGCTCGAACCCCTCGCCGCCTACAAAACTTATTATGCCGCCGCCTTCCGCGCGTGCTGCGACCGCTGTCTCGACGGGCTCACGGAGAGATCGGGCGTCAACGCGGAGGAGAACCGCCTCACCGTGAAGGAGTACGACGCCGCGCGCAAAAAGGTCGCCGACCTCGAAGGCACGCTCGCAAAGTACCGCAGGGGCAAGCGCCTCCTCACCGCGCTCATCGTCCTCGGGGGAGTACTCTCCGCCTTCTCCGTGCTGCTTGCGTGCGTCTCCGATCTCATCTGGCTCTGCCTTCTGCCCGTCGGCGTCGCGATGATCGTGACGGGCGCGCTCGTGCGCTCCAAAAAGATCGCCCCCCTCCTCAAACAGGGGGAGGAGAAGAAGGGGGAGCTCGAACGGAAGGCGGAGGAGCTGCTCCGCAAGGCATGGGAGCAGACGGCGCCCCTCAACGCCCTCTTCGAGGATACGCTCACCCGTCGGCTCATCCGCGAGGCGGTGCCGCCCATCGTGCTCGACGATCGCTTCGAAATGCGCCGCTATGACTATCTCAACGGCAAGTACGGCTACGGCAAGTACGACGACCCCGAGTCCTCCGTTCTCGGCGTCCTCACGGGCGAGATCGCGGGCAACCCCTTCGTGGTGGAACGGCAGCTCATCCACGCCATGGGCGTGCAGGTGTACACGGGGTCGATCACCATCCATTGGACGACCACCCGCACCGACGCGAACGGGCGCCTCGTCACCGATCATCACTCTCAAACGCTCACGGCGTCCGTCACCAAGCCCAAGCCCTTCTACCGCACCGAAACGCGGCTCATCTACGGCAACGAAGCCGCTCCCGACCTGCACTTTTCGCGCTCTCCCGCCCACGCGGAGGACCTCAGCGAGAAGGAGCGGGAGCGCAAGGTGAAAAAGGGCGCAAAGCACATCCGCAAAAAGCAGGAGGAGGCAATGGAGGCGGGCGGCGGCTTTACCGAAATGGGCAACGCCGAGTTCGACGTGCTCTTCGGCGCCCTCGACCGCGACAACGAGGTGCAGTTCCGCCTGCTCTTCACCCCCCTTGCGCAGAGGAATCTGCTCGCCCTCATCAAGGACGAAGAGGGGTACGGCGACGACTTCCGCATGGTCAAGGACGGCTGCCTCAACTACATCTATTCCGAACATTCCGCGGGGTGGGATATGAACGAGACCCGCACCCGTTATGCAAGTTACAGCGTCGATCTCATCCGCCGCAACTTTCTCGAATTCAACGAGCAGTACTTCCGCTCCCTCTATTTCGATTTGGCGCCCCTTCTGTCCGTGCCCCTCTATCAGCAGCAGAAGCCGAGGGAATACCTCTATGGGGAGGACTATCCGCGCGCCTTCCCGCGCCCCGAAACGGAGTTTGCCGTCAACCGCATGGACCCCGCCTGTTTTGCGCCGCCCACCGCCTCCACGGCGAGCCTGTTGAAGACGAATTTCCTCTCCCGCGAAGGCAAGAGCGACGTCGTGCGGGTCACGGCGAACGCCTATGAGACGTACAGCCGGGTAGATTACGTCACCGAGCTTGGGGGCGACGGGCTGATGCACGAGATCCCCGTGCCGTGGGTGGAGTACATTCCCGTCTCCTCTACGCGTGTGGTAAAGCTCAAAGAGATCGGGCTTTCGGACCGCGACTTTTACGCGGAGGCGACGGGGGGGAAGTACCGCGCCGCCATGCAAAAATACGGGCAGATGCACGGCTACGGGCACGGGATCCTCTGTTGCGTGGTAGACGATTCCGACGCCTCGTTCGACGAAACGTTCGAACCGCAGTGAGTTTTTCCCGCGGAACGCCGTCTTCCTGTCATTCCGACGACCGAGCGAAGCGAGGGAGGAGAGAATCCCATTGGGCAAGCGAACGACCAAAGGGATACACTCGGCTTCGCCTCGGTATGACAGTATCACCCCCACCACCCGCTCCGCGGGAGCTGTCTCACACGGGTAGAACCCCGTGTTCGGGCACCGTTCGCGCTACAAATGCGCTCACTCATGTCGCCTTGCGCCAACGATTATCAACCGTTGGCAAAATGCAAGGCTCCACCCTTGAAGGGGTAGGCTAAAAGACCCTACCCCAACTCGCTTGGGGGAGGGTGGCGAGCGTAGCGAGACAGGTGGGGGCAGCAAGGGGCGGAGATACCACTCTTTTACTTGCCTCCCCCCGCGCAGCGGGGGGAGGGTAGGGAAGGGGGCTCCGCAAATCAAATCCCAATAAAAACGATCATTACGGAGGTAATTATGGCAAACGAACTCGACGAAATGAATGCGCCCGAACTCGAAGCGGGCAACGACGTAAAGGTCATCGCAAAGCAGCTCCCCGTCACGGTGGGCGGCGGCTCCAAGGTGTTCGACGTCATCTGGTGGTTTTTGCCGCCCGTCATCGGCGGCGTCGTGTGGCTCATCATGAAGCGCAAGGCGAAAAACTACTTCCAGCAGCTCCAACAAAAGCTCCAGCACGACGCGTCCCAGATCGACAACTATCTCGAACAGCGGGTGCAGATCCTGCAAAACTGCGCGCGCCTCCTCGACAAGGCGATCGACCTCGACAAGGAGACCTTCACCCAAATCGCCAAATATCGCAGCAACGTCGCTCCCGAGGGGGACGAAGCCCGCATGGCGTATTCGGAGAAGGTGGATACCCTCGCCCGTTCGGTGAACATCGCCTTCGAGAACTATCCCGACCTGCACGCCCACAGGGAACTTGCGGACGCCATGCAGCAGAATTCCTATCTGCAACGGGAGATCACGGCGGCGCGCGAGGTGTATAACGACACGGTGAACACCTGGAACCGCGAGATCTACGCATGGCCCACCAAGCAGATCGTGGCGGCAAAGGCGGGCTACACCACCCGCATCCCCTTTGCGGCAAGCAAAGAGACGAAGGAAGCCGCCCGCGGCGTCTTCTTCTGAGCGAAAGAAAGCGGGAAAGCAAGAAAATAAAAAAGCAAAAAGGCAAGAAAGGCAAGAAAGCGGCGCCCTTCTCCGAACCTCGTAGAAGGGCGCCGCACGCTTATCGTTGTTCTTATTCATCGTCTTTCTTTGCTTTGCGCAGCGAGCGGAACCAGATCTTCAGCAACTTTTTCCCGCCCGAGCGCACCATGGTCTTCTCCTTGGGCGGAAGCGCTTTATACGCCCGTTTCATCCCGCGCAGCTTTTTGAAGAACCCCGTTTTGAACTCGGGCACCGTGGCGGCGCCGCTGCCTTCGATGATCTTGAAGAGGGCGTTCACAAAGAGCCGCCTGTCCGCGTCGTTCATGGCGGAGATCCAGTCGCGCAGGGCGAGGTCGGTATGTTTGGAATTTTGCGTGGTTTCGGGGAGCTCGGTAAACCCGTTCTCGTCCTTCACCTCCCAGGCAAAGGGGTTGTGCTGCCCGATGAGCACACTGCGGCTCACCACCACCTTGTAGTCGTCGCCGTGGAAGAGCAGGATGCCGATGAGGGAGTCGTGCGGCACCGTTTTCTGCACCCTGTCTGCGATTTCGAGGAATTCGGGGCTCTCGAAAATGCTCTCGCGGAAGCCGGGACCGTCGTGGTTATACACGCAAACGAGCCGTTCTTTCACCTCTTTGGGAGCGTGCACGGCGGCGTACACCACGAGATTGCCCCCCTTGCTGTGTCCGCCCGCGTAGAGGGGACCCTCCGTTTTTCGGGCGATGTCGTCGAGGTATTCGGCGGCGAGCCCCTGCGAGGGGATGCTCGTGCGGAACGCCATGTTAAAGTCCTCTTTCCAGCCGAGGAGAGTCACGTCGGTGCCGCGGAAGGCGACGTAGGCGCCTCCCTCCCAGAGGAAGGTAACGGCGGCGAAGCGGATCTCCCGCGCGGTGTCGTTATGTTCGTGGAAATATCCCACGAGAACGTCGCGGAAGCGGACGCTCGACGACACGGCTTTGAGGAGTTTTTTGTTGCTTTCGGGCAAGAGGGTCTCGAAGATGAGTTTGTCGCAGACGGAATCGGCGAGTTCGCCGAGGGTCTGTTTGGGGGGCGCGTAGCGCACGATGCCGGTAAAGTTGAGGTAGGAGAGCTCGGAAAAGATGAGGCTGTCCACTTCGTTGAGCGGACGTTCCGCAAAGGACCGATCGCCGAATTTTTGCACGTATCGGATGATATTCATAGTAAGAGCATATCACACTTCCCGGCTTCCTGTCAAGGGAAAGAAAAGGTTTGGACCCATGCTGCCGCGGGATGACGGTTTAGGAAATGTACCCCCACCCGTCATGGCTGTGCCATGCCACCGTTTTGGCGGCAGGGACCGCCAAAACCCCGTCGGCGGTGCCACGCCTCCTGTCGCGGCGCCCCTCACAGCCCGCAGGGCTGCTGAGGAGAATGGCGCCGCTCCACCCCCAACAAGTTGGGGTAGGGCTAAGGCATACCCCTTTTTAGGGTGGAGCATTGCATTCTGCCAACAGTTGATAACTGTTGGCGCAAGGCGACATGAGTGAGCGCATTTGTAGCGCGAACGGTGCCCGAATGCGGGACTCTACCCGCATGAGACCTGTCACCTTAGGTGACTGAGGTGGTGACATTCAGAAGCAAAGGACACCACCCCCCTACCCCCCTCCTAAGGAGGGGGCATAGCCTACCCCTTTTTAAGGGGGAGGCTCCCGCGGAGCGGGTGGTGGGGGTTTCTTCCTCCATTACTTGCGCGAGAAAAACCACGCTTCTTCGCTGCGCGACAGCATTTGTTGCACTCTTGCAACTTCTTGTCCGACAAGGCGAACGAGAGGAAATGCAAGTGAAAACATAAAGGAAAGTTTCCTCGCACGATTGTTTTCCGATGTTCGGGTCGCTGAAAACCAAGGGGATACACTCGACTTCGCGCTGCGCGCTCCGCTCGGTATGACAGAAAGGCAAACAATCGTGCGAAATTACAAAACTCTCAGTATCAAGCATTTCAGATACTGCGTTTCGTCGGCGCCGAAGAGAACGGGGTGGTCGGGCGCCTGCGAGCGGCATTCCACGCACTGCACCCTTCGTCCCGCGCGCCGCGCCGCTTCCGCCACCGTCCGTTCGAAGAGGGGCAGGGGCACATAGTGCGAACAGGAGCAGGTCACGAGAAAACCGCCCTCTTTTACGAGTTTGAAGCCCGAAAAATTCACGTCGAAATATCCCTTGCAGGCGTCCTGCGCCTCGGCGGCGCTCTTGCAAAAGGCGGGCGGGTCGAGGATCACGAGGTCGAACCGTCTGCCCTCGCCGCGGAAGCCGCGCAGCACCTCGAAGGCGTCCCCGCACACCGTTTGAATGTTCGTGAATCCGTTGAGGGCGGCGTTCCTTTCCACCGTGGAGAGGGCGAGCGGGGAGACATCCACCGCCGTCACCCGTTCCGCCGCCGTCGCGGCATTGAGCGAAAACCCGCCGCTGTTGCAAAAACAGTCCAAAACGTCGCCCTTTGCGTAGCGGCGCACGGCAAAGCGGTTTTCCTTCTGGTCGAGGAAGTACCCCGTCTTCTGTCCGCGCTTGATGTCCACCGCCATTTTCAGCCCGTTTTCCACGATCTCCACCTCGTCGGGCACTTCGCCGTACAAAACGCCCGTCTCCTCGGGGAGCCCTTCCTTCTTGCGCACGGCAACGTCGGAGCGTTCGTAAATGCCCTTGGGGGAGAACTCCCGCACGAGGGCGGAGACGAGCTCCTTCTTGCGCAGATACATGCCGAGGGAGAGGATCTGCACGGAGAGGTAGTCGCCGTACTTATCGGCGATGAAGGCGGGCAGGTCGTCCGCTTCGCCGAACACGGCGCGGTAGCAGTTGTCGTAGCCGAGGCTGCGGCGGAAGGCGTCGGCGGCATGGATGCGGTCGTAAAAGAGTTGCTCGCCGTCCTGTTCGTTCCCGCGCAAAAAGATGCGCACGAGGATCTTGCTGGCGTGGTTGATGTAGCCCCGTCCGAGGAATTTGCCCTCGAGGGTACGCACGGTCACGAGGGCGCCGTTTCTGTCCTTGCCGTCGATGCGGGCGACCTCGTTGGCATACACGAAGGGACTTCCCGCCGCGATGCGTTTTTCTTCTCCTTTTTTGAGATACACGGTCATTGGCATGCGTATATTATAGCGGAAAGCATTGACAAACGCAAGCGATTGGGATAGAATATTGTCACCCTAAGCGCGTTTGTCTACCGCGGGCAACTCTAATAATGTCATGTCGACCGAAGTGGAGACATCTCTACCGCATTATAATAATGTGAGATTTCTCCACGCGCTACGCTTGGTCGAAATGACAGAGGAGCCCCCTTTCGGCTCGCTTTGCTCGCCACTCGTCTCACACGGGTAGAACCCCGTGTTCGGGCACCGTTCGCGCCGCAAATGCGCTCACTCATGTCGCCTTGCGCCAACAGTTATCAACTGTTGGCAAAATGCAAGGCTCCACCCCGCTGCGCGGGGGACAGCATTTCTCGCCCGCCCTCGCGGAGCGGGGGAGGGGTAGGGGGGGGCACGCTCCTCCTGAAGAGGCGCCTTAGCTCCTCTCCGCAATTTCACGATCAACGATGCAACTATACGAAATACTTCTCATCGGAATCGCGCTCTCGATGGACGCATTCGCGGTGGGCATGACCAACGGCATGACCGAGCCCAAAATGCGGCTTTATAAAATGCTGCTCGTGGCGGGAGCGTACGCGCTCTTTCAATTTCTCATGCCCGTTGTGGGCTACTACTGCGGCTACGCCTTCTCCGCCTTTATGGGCAAGATCGCGCCGTGGCTCTCCTTTGCCCTCCTCGCCTTCATCGGCGGAAAGATGATCTTCGACTTCTTCCGCGAACGGCGCGCGCAAAAGCGGGAAACGCCCGTGTACGTCCAAAAGCCGCTCGGCGCGGGAAAACTGTTGATGCAAGCGGTGGCTACCAGCATCGACGCGCTCGCCGTGGGCGTCACCTTCCTCGCGGAGGAGGCGAGCGTGGGGCTTCCCATGCACGTTGTCTTTTGCGCCCTCGTCATCGGGGCGATCACCTTTGCGCTCTCCCTGCTTGCCGTGGTTTTGGGCAAGAAGATCGGGGATAAGTTTTCAGACAAAGCCGCTCTTCTCGGCGGTGCGATCCTGATCGCGATCGGGTTGAAGATCCTTTTTGAGGCGGTTTTGTAGCCGCTTTTCGCCGAAACGGCGCGCCATGATCCGGTGATAGACCTGCCGCCACGCGGGGTCTACGTCGGGCGGCAGCTCTTCGAACTCCTCATTCTCATTCTCATTCTCATTTTCTTTTTCATTTTCATTTACAGTTTTCTTTTCATTCTCATTCTCATTATCGTCGGCAATTGCCGCTTTTTTTGCGTATGCGGAATTGGTGACGGCGGCGCCTTTTCTGCCGGCTTCGGCGCGTTTTACGCTGACTTCTTCGTATTTGGCGCGGTCGCGGTCGAGCTGGTCGGCGATGACGGAGTAGAGCATTTGTGTCATGGCGTCGAGTTCGGGGAGTTTTTTGCCGCATTCGTGGGCGAAGATCGCCTTCAAGAGGCGACCGCACTGTTCAAAGTCGAGCAGTTGCAGCTGGCGCCAATAGTTTTCGTAGAGGATAAAACTTTTTTTCATGCCTCTATTATATCAAACATTTGTTCGATATGGAAGGATAAGTGCCAACTTTTTTATAAAAAAATCCCCCCGTGGGGGTAGAGCGGCGCAATTCTGTTCAACAGCGCGGTGCGCTCCCAATTGTCACCCTGAGCCCGTCGAAGGGTCGCCTTATTTTTCTTCTGTCATACCGAGGCGAAGCCGAGTGTATCCCACTGGTTATCGCACGCCCAATGGGATTCACTCCTCCCTCGCGTTGCTCGGTCGTCGGAATGACAGAGGAGCCCCCACCCGTCACCTACGGTGCCACCCTCCCCCAACAAGTTGGGGTAGGGTCAGAGCCTACCCCTTCAAGGGGGAGGCTCCCGCGGAGCGGGTGGTGGGGGTGTTTTGAGATCATCAACCTCACGCGGCTTTTTTCAAAGTGATCGTAATGGTGGGGGAGGCGGCGGTCGCCGTGCCGCCCGCATAGTAGCCGTTTGCGTCCTGCTCGTAGGTATAGCCCGCGGGCAGTCCGGTCAGGATCTTCGTCTCGTATTCCCCTTGGGGCAGTCCGCGCAATGCGTTGTCGAATCCTTCTTCCCCGGGCGCCATGCTGTACGCCTCGCCCTTTGCGTTCGTCGCCACGGGAAGACGGGTGCACGACCCCCCCTCGCCGTTCGTCAAAATGCACAGTTCCACGGTCACGCCCTTCACGGGGGAGCCGTCCTCATACACCACCTTCACGGTGTACACGATCTTCCCGTCCTCGGGGTTCCATTCGAGGGAGATCGTCTTGTCGCGGTCGCTTGCGGTCGCCTTCACGGGCGTGTATTTGTAAATGTCCGAAAAACCGCCGAGCGCGATGTCATACTCCCCGCTCGCGAGGTTTGCGGTCGCCTTGCCGTTGTCGATGGTGCGGTACTCCGTCTTCACCTCGCCCCACTTTACGGTCACTCCCTTCATGGGTTCGCCCGCGGGGTCGAGCACGGTCACGGAATAGGCTACCTTCTCGCCGCCGCCCTGTTCTTCTTCGCCGCAAGCCGTAAACACGCCCGCCGCGCACACGAGGCAAACCGCGGTCAGGACCATTCCGAGTTTTACGAATAACTTCTTCATTTCAAAACCTCCGTTCCCCTCCATTGTACCATAAAAGCGCCTCTCCGCGCAACCGTTTCCGTTCGGATACGGGGGGAATTTTCTTGCAATCCTTTCGCTTTTGTGATAGAATATCCGGGAAGAATAAGGAGAAATGATAGATATGCCCACCATTGTTGAGAGATTATCCGAAGAACTCGGAAAGACGCAGGAACATGTGCAAAACGTCGTCACCCTCCTCGACGAGGGGAACACGGTGCCCTTCATCGCCCGCTACCGCAAGGAGATGCACGGCACCATGGACGACCAGACCATCCGCCTGCTTGCGGACAGGCTGCAATATCTGCGCAACCTCGAAGCGCGCAAGGAGGAGGTGAAAAAGAGCATCGACGGGCAGGGGAAGCTCACCGGGGAACTTGCGCTCGCCATTGAGAACGCGGAGACGCTTGCCGCCGTGGAGGATCTGTACCGTCCCTACAAACAGAAGCGGCGCACCCGTGCCACCGTTGCGCGGGAGAAGGGGCTCGAACCCCTCGCGGAGCTGCTGTTTGCGCAGGAGCAAAATTGCCCTGCTCCCCTCGTTGCGGCGGAGGGCTACATCGACCCCGAGAAGGGGGTAACTTCCGCCGAGGAAGCGCTTGCGGGGGCGAGCGACATCATCGCCGAGAAGATCTCCGACGACCCCACGGTGCGCGGCAGGATGCGGGAATTCTGGCTTGCGCGGGCGGATCTCGTGAGTTCCGCCGCCAAGAAGGAGACCGAAGATTCCGTCTACCGCAACTACGCCCGCTTCGTCTCGCCCGTAAAGGGCATTGCGGGGCATCGGGTGCTTGCCGTCGATCGCGGCGAGCGGGAGGGCTTTTTGAAGGTGAGCGTGGAAGTCGACCGCGACGGCGCGCTCGCCCTCATCGAGCGGTGCGTCCTCAGACAGCCGTGCCCCTCCACGGCGTTTGTAAAAGGGGCGGCGGAGGACAGCTACGACCGCCTGATCGCCCCCTCCGTGGAGCGCGAGGTGCGCTCCTTGCTCACCGAGGCGGCGTGCGAAGGAGCCATCGGGCAGTTCGCCCTCAATCTGCGCCCTCTCCTCATGCAGCCCCCCGTCAAGGGGTTTGTGACGATGGGGCTCGACCCCGGCTACCGCATGGGCTGCAAGGTCGCCGTCGTGGACGGCACGGGCAAGGTGCTCGCGACCGACGTCGTCTATCCCACCTACGGTGAGCGCCAAAAGCGGGAATGTATCGAGAAATTGAAGGGGCATATCAAAAAATACGGCGTCAGACACATCGCCATCGGCAACGGCACCGCGAGCCGCGAGACGGAGGCGATGACGGTGGAACTTCTCCGCGAGCTCGGAAAGGGGGCGGGCGTGAGCTACATCATTGTCAACGAGGCGGGCGCCTCGGTGTATTCCGCCTCCCCGCTCGCCGCAAAGGAATTCCCCGAGTTCGACGTCAACCTGCGCTCGGCGGTCTCCATCGCAAGAAGACTGCAAGACCCGCTCGCCGAACTCGTCAAGATCGACCCCAAGAGCATCGGCGTGGGGCAATACCAGCACGACATGCCCGAAAAGCGGCTCTCCGAGACGCTCGACGGCGTGGTGGAGGACTGCGTGAACGCGGTGGGGGTGGACCTCAACACCGCTTCCGCGCCCCTTCTGTCCCGCGTGGCGGGGCTCAGCGCGGGGGTCGCGGAGAACATCGTAAAATACCGCGAGGAGAACGGCATGTTCACTTCGAGGAAGCAGCTTCTCAAAGTGCCCAAATTGGGGGCGAAGGCGTTTGAACAGTGCGCGGGCTTTTTGCGGGTGCCCGAGAGCAGCGACGTATTGGACAACACGGGGGTGCATCCCGAGAGTTATCGAGCGGCGGAAAAGCTGCTCGAACTGTGCGGATATTCGGTAGAGGACGTAAAGGCGGGCAACTTGGGGCATCTCATGGAGCGGTTGCACGCGGTGGGAGAGGAGAAGGCGGCGATCGCCTGCGGCGTGGGGCTTCCCACCCTCTTCGACGTCGCGGGGGAATTGAAGAGTCCCGGACGGGACCCGCGCGACGAGCTGCCCGCTCCCGTTCTCCGCACGGACGTCATGGAGATCAAGGACTTAAAGCCGGGGATGGAACTTCGGGGCACGGTGCGCAACGTCATCGACTTCGGCGCATTTGTGGACATCGGGGTCCATCAGGACGGGCTGGTGCACATTTCGGAGATCTCGGATCGTTTTATCCGTCATCCGTCGGAGGTCCTGTCGGTGGGGGACGTGGTAACGGTTTGGGTGAAAGAGGTCGACGAAAAGAAGGGCAGAATTTCGTTGACAATGAAAAAGTAGTTCCGCCCGATTGTTTTCCTTACTGTCATACCGCCCCGCCCGCACGTTCTATGTTGCCGAAGGGCGGCACGAGCCCGCAG
>CANQRP010000039.1 GCA_947626305.1 uncultured Clostridia bacterium
CCAAGCGCCAGGCACAGGACGCCATCAAGGAAGAGGCGGAGCGCTGCGGGCAGTACTACGTCAACTCCCGTTGGTTGGGCGGCTGCCTCACCAACTTCAAAACCATCCGCGGGCGCATCGAGTATCTCGAAAAGCTCGAGAGAATGGAGGAGAGCGGCGAATTCGAACTTCTCCCCAAAAAGGAAGTGCTCGGGCTCAAAAAGGAGATGGCGAAACTTCAGGAGAATTTGGGCGGCATCAAGAACATGCGCTCCCTTCCCGGACTTCTCTTCGTCGTAGACCCGCATGAAGAGGACATCGCCGTTGCGGAAGCGCGTAAGCTTCACATTCCGATCGTCGCGATCACCGATACCAACTGCGATCCCGACCTCATCGACTATGTGATCCCCGGCAACGACGACGCGATCAGAGCCATCAAGTTGCTCTCTTCCGTCATTGCGAATGCGGTCATCGAGGCAAACCAGGGCGAGACCTTCGAAGTGAAGGAAGAGCCCGCCGAGGAACCCGCGGAAGTTCCCGCGGAGCCCGCAGCAGAGCCCGCGGCAGAGGCTCCCGCCGAAGAGTAAAAAAGAAAGGAGAATATAGGATATGGCATCGTTTACAGCGAAAGACGTAATGGCGCTCCGCGAACAGACGGACGCGGGGATGTTGGATTGCAAGCGCGCCCTCACGGACGCGGACGGCGATATGCAGAAGGCGGCGGAACTTCTCCGTGAGAGAGGGATCGCCAAGGCGGCAAAGCGTGCGAGCAAGGTCGCAGCCGAAGGGTTGGTGTCCGCCTATGTCGACGGCGGCACGGGCGTGCTCATCGAGGTCAACTGCGAATCCGATTTCGTCGCAGCCGGCGAGAAATTCGTCTCTTTGGTGGAGACGGTCGCAAAGCTCACCGCGGCAAAGAAGCCCGCAAGCGTGGAAGAGCTCCTTGCCCTCGACATGGGCGGCAAGACGGTAGAGACCTTCCTTCAGGAGCAGACGGGCGTCATCGGCGAAAAGATCTCCGTGCGCCGCTTCGTCTGCTTTGAGAGCGCAGGGCTCATCTCCACCTATATCCATATGGGCGGCAAGCGCGGCGTTATGCTCAACTTCGAGGGCGCCGACACCCCCGAGACGGAGGAACTCGCGCACAACGTGGCGCTCCACGTCGCGTTCTCCCTGCCCCGTTACCTTGCGGCGGAGGATGTCCCCGCGGAGGTCGTGGAGCACGAGAAGGAGATCCTCAAAAAGGAAGTCATGAACGAGGGCAAGCCCGAGGCGATCGCGGAGAAGATCGTGCAGGGCAGGATCAAGAAGTTCTTCGAGGACAACTGCCTGCTCGAACAGAAGTATGTGAAGGACGATTCCGTAACGATCAAGCAGCTCATCGCAAACACCGCGAAGACGACCCCCGTCTCCTTGAAGGAGTTCTGCTTCTTCGTCCGCGGCGAAGGCATCGAGAAGAAGGCGGAGGACCTCTCCGAAGAAGTTGCCAAGCAGGTCGAGGCAATGAAGAAGTAAAAAAGCGCATTCAAACAGCCGTCCCCTCGGGTCGGCTGTTTTTTACTGAAAGAAAACAACGCGCGCCGGGCAAGGATCGGGTGTTCCCCGAAAACGAAAATATTTTTCATAAGGTATTGCAATTTTTTCCAAACTATGTTATACTGAAAAAAATCAAACTGGGAGTATGCTATGCAACCCAAATATCAACGCATTTTGCTCAAACTCTCGGGCGAGGCGCTCGCGGGAAAGCAGAAATTCGGGCTCAACGAAGAAGTTGTCTCCATGGTTGTCGACCAGCTCGTAAAAGTTCATAATATGGGGGTGGATATCGCCCTCGTCATCGGCGGCGGCAACTTCTGGCGGGGTAGGCAGGGCACCATGATGGAGCGCACCACCGCCGATCAGATGGGCATGCTCGCCACCGTGATGAATTCCCTCGCCATGATGGACGCCATCGAACAGAAGGGCATCCCCACCCGCGTGCAGACCGCTCTCAACATGGTCTCCGTCGCGGAACCGTACGTCCTCAGAAAGGCGCTCCACCACTTCGAGAAGGGGCGCATCGTGATCATGGCTTGCGGCACGGGCAACCCGTACTGCTCCACCGACACCGCGGCAGCCCAGCGCGCCTGCGAGATCCATGCGGACGTTCTGCTCATGGCGAAGAATGTGGACGGCATCTACGACAGCGACCCCAACTCCAACCCGAAAGCGAAGAAGTATGAACGGCTCACCTTTTCGCAAATTCTCAACCAAGGTTTGAAGGCGATGGACGCGACCGCGGCAACGATGTGTATGGAAAACCACATCCCCGTGCTCGCATTCGCGCTCAACGAGCCCGACAGCGTGCTCCGCGCCGTGTGCGGCGAGCAGCTCGGTACGCTCATTTCCAACGAATAAAAATTCAAAGAGAGGGACAGACATGGAAAACGAAAAATTGGAAGAGATCTTTCTTGTTCTCGACGACAAACTCGACAAAGCAAAGAACGTTTTGCAGGACGACTATGCCGCCATCCGCGCGGGGCGTGCCAATCCGCACGTGCTCGACAAGTTGCAGGTGGAAGCCTACGGCGCGATGACCCCCTTGAAACAGCTCGGCAACGTCTCCGTTGCGGACGCAAGATGCCTTGTCATCGCCCCGTGGGATAAATCCCTCCTCAAATCCATCGAAAAGGCGATCCAGGCGTCCAATATCGGCATCAATCCCACCAACGACGGCAACGTCATCCGCCTCGTGTTCCCCGAACTCACCGAAGAGCGCAGAAAAGAGCTCGTAAAGCAGGTGAAGAAGATGGGGGAGGAGACCAAGGTCGCCGCCCGCAACGTCAGAAGAGAGGCGATGGAGGGGATCAAGAAACTCAAAACGGGCAAGGAGATCTCCGAGGACGAGGCTTCCAACGCCGAAACGGACGTGGAAGACGCGATCGGCAAGTGCATCGCGGAGATCGATAAGCTCGTCGCCGCCAAGGAAAAGGACCTGATGACGATCTGATGGAACTTCCTCGGCATCTCGCCGTCATTATGGACGGAAACGGGCGCTGGGCAAAACGGCGTATGCTTCCGCGCAGCGCGGGGCACCGCAAGGGAATGGACCGCATGATCTCGCTCAGCGAGCACGCATTCGACCTTGGGGTGGAATATGTCACGCTCTACGCGCTCTCCGCGGAAAATCTCTCCCGCCCGAAGGAAGAACTGGACGGGTTGTTTGCGCTGTTTTGCAAATATTTCGGGGAGAACGTTGAAAGGCTCGTGAGCGGAAACATCCGTCTGCGGGTCATCGGCGATCCCGCGCTGCTCCCGCCCGAAGTCGTACGGCTCGCCCGCGAGGGGGAAAAAGCGACGGAGAAGGGGACGCGGGGCACGCTCGTGCTCGCCATCGGCTACGGCGCGCGGCAGGAGATCCTCGCCGCGGTCAATGCCGCCGTCCACGGGGGAAAGGAACTCACGCGGGAGGAGTTTGCCGCGCTGTTGCAAACGGACGGCATCCCCGACCCCGACTTCCTCATCCGCACGGGAAAGGAAAAGCGGCTTTCCAACTTTCTCCTCTGGCAATGCGCCTATACGGAGCTCTTTTTCTCCGAGAAACTGTTCCCCGCATTTACGAACGCCGATCTCGACCGTGCGCTCGCGGACTATGCCGGCAGGGAACGCAGATACGGTAAGATCACGGTATCAACCGACGGAGACCGATCATGTTGAAACGTTATGTGACGGGAATTGCATATATGGCGGTCCTTCTCGCGTTTTTCGTCCTGAGGGTCCATTTCGCGGAACCGCTCTTTTTCGATCTGCTCATCTTGCTCTTCGCCGTGATCGGCACCTTCGAGATGTGCCGCGCTCTCGGCGACCGCATCGACCTTGTGCAGAAGGTCCTCGTGCAGATCTTTTCGGCGGGCACCCTCCTCGCTTACTGTGTGAGCGACGCCGTGTATCAGCGGCAGGGGATCGCCCCCAACTATTCCCCGAATATCGCCTTCGTCGTATTCGTGACGGGTGTGGCGCTCCTGTTCTCACTGCTCGTGTTCCGGCACGAAAAGACGAGTCTCGCCTCCGTGGGCTATTCCACGCTCGCCTATCTGTTTCCCTCCCTCTTTTTGCTCGTTCTTGCGGGCGTCAACCATATGCCCAAGTACTCCGAGGTGGGGATCCTGTTCATCTTTGTCCTCTGCCCCTGCGCGGACGCCTTCGCCTACTTTGCGGGGCGGTTGCTCGGCAAGAGATTTCCCATGAAGATGGCGCCCACGGTCAGCCCCAACAAGACCGTCGTGGGCGCGATCGGCGGCTTTTTCGGTGCGGCGATCGGCGCGGTGGGGCTCTTTTATGCCTACTATGGGCTCTCGAAATTGAACATTCTGCCGTGGTGGGACCTCTTCGGCAACCCCGCGAACCTCATCCTGTTCGTCGCGCTCGGCGTGCTCACGACGGCATTTGCAGAGGCGGGCGACCTCGTGGAGAGCGCCGTAAAGCGCCGCCTCGACATCAAGGACATGGGCAACCTCCTGCCCGGACACGGCGGCATTCTCGACCGCATCGATTCCGCCCTCTACGCCTGCCTGATCGTGTGTTTCGTGCTCGCGCTCAGGATCATGATCTCGGGTTGAGGCGCATAGAATAAAACCGAGCCGTGCGTCCGCATTTGCGGGCGTTTTTTGGAGATACGGCGCTCGGTAACATGATCGAAAAACCGAGGGGACGACATGATAAAGATAGCACTCATCGGCTGCACGGGCAGCATCGGAAGACAGGTGTGCGAAGTGGTGCGGGCGCATCCCGACCGCTTTTGCTTTTCCGCTCTCGTCTGCGGGGAAAACGCCGCGGAGCTTGCGCGGCTTTCGGAGGAATTCCGCCCCGGGCTCGCCTGCCTTGCGGGGGACGTCGGCGATGCCGAGGCGCTCTTCCGCGGTTGCGACGTCGCCTTCATCGCCGCGGGCGGGTTTGCGGGGCTGTCGTATACTCTCGCGGCAGCCCGCACATGCAAAAAGATCGCGCTTGCGAACAAGGAATCCCTCGTCTGCGGGGGAGAACTCGTCATGCGGGAGGTCGAAAAGAGACAGGTCGATCTCGTACCCGTGGACAGCGAGCATTCCGCGCTCTTCCGCTGTCTGAATTTTCACCGCGACGCGCCCTACAAAAAGCTCGTGCTGACGGCGAGCGGCGGACCCTTCCTGCACCGCACGGAGGAGGAACTCGCCCGCGTTACCGCGGCGGAGGCGCTCTGTCACCCCACCTGGAACATGGGCGCGAAGATCACGGTGGATTGCGCCACCCTTCTCAACAAGGGGTACGAGGTCATCGAGGCGAAATGGCTGTATCGGGCGGAACTTTCGCAGATCGAGGCGGTCGTTCACCCCGAGAGCATCGTGCATTCCCTCGTCTATTTCGAAGACGGTGCGGCGACGGCGCAGCTCGGGTATCCCGATATGAAGGTCCCCATCCAGCTGGCGCTCACCTATCCCGATTGCCTTCCGTGCGAGCGGGAGCTCGATCTCGTCGCTCTCGGCGCCCTGCATTTCGAGCGGCTGCCCGTCGAAAAATTTCCCTGTTTTTCGTTGGCATTGGAGGCATGTCGGGCGGGCGGCACGGCGCCCACTCTGCTCAACGGGGCGGCGGAAGTCGCCGTTCGCGCGTTTCTCGACGGCAGGATAACTTTCCCGCAGATCGCGGAAACTGTGCAAGAGACGCTTTCGCGCGTTCCGCAGATGCCCGCAGATCGTTTTCAAACGCTGTGCGAGGCGGATCGGCTCGCGCGCGCAGCCGCATCAAGGTACATCCATGGTAAGTGAGCTTCTTTCGGTTTGGAGCACGGTCGGCTCCGTTTTGCTTGCCGTCCTCATTTTGCTCGTGATGGTCACGATCCACGAGTTCGGACATTATCTCGCAGGCAAACTTCTGCATTTCAAAATAGACGAATTTTCCGTCGGATTCGGTCCCGCCCTTTTCAAGCACAGGAGCAAGAAAACGGGCGAACTCTTTGCGCTTCGTCTCATTCCGCTCGGGGGGTATTGCGCCTTTGCGGGCGAGGACGGGTTGGAAGAGGAAGAACGGAAGGATGTGGGAAAGGAGCCGTTCGACCTTGCGCAGCCGCCCGCAGAGGGTCCTGCCCCTTCAACGGAAGAAAGTTCATCCTCCGCAACGGAAAACACTTCTTGCCCTCCCCCCGCGTCGGACACTTCCTCGCCCACGGTCGGGGAAGGCGCTTCTTGCCCTCCCCCCGCGTCGGGGAAGCCTTCTTGCCCTCCCCCCGCGTCGGGAGGAGGGGTAGGGGAGGGGGGTCGCCCCAATCGCCCGACACTTCCGGCTACTTTACAAACCGCCCCTGCTGGGCGCGCATCCTCGTGCTCATCGCGGGTGCGCTCATGAATTATCTTCTGGCGCTCGTGCTCATCCTCATCGGTTTCGTCGGATACGGGCAGACGATGGTCGCCGTTTACAAGGCGGAGGAGGCGACGGGCGAATATGCCGCATACGCTCTGGAAGATCTCGACATCCTGCTCGAAGTCGAGGGCAAAAATCTCTATCTCACGTCGGACATCGCGCAGGCGCTCAACAGCAAAAAACAGGGCGATCTCGTAACGCTCCGCGTCTCGCGTGCCGTCGGGGTCGTCTGGACGGAGGACGGCGAGGGCAACGAGCGCCCCACTTACGATCACCGCGAAGAGCGGGAGATCACCGTCATGCTCCGTTCGGACGTCACGGTGAAGAACAGTGCCGATTTCACGAGCGTCTGGTCCGCCCTCGGCGTAAAGTATTCGGAGGGGGAGGGGTATTACCTTGCCAACTCCGTCTATAAATTCGGTTTTTGGGAGGGGCTCGGGCGCGGCTTCGTCTACTCCTTCAGGATCGCGGGGAGCATCTTCAAAATCTTGGGCGAACTGCTCACGGGGCGGCTGGGGCTGTCCGCTTTCGGCGGTCCGGTGACGACGATCACGATGACTGCGCAGATCGCCTCCCGCGGCTTCCGCTATTTCCTCGAGATCGCAGGTTATATCGGCGTCAACCTTGCCGTCTTCAACCTGCTACCTATTCCCGCGCTCGACGGCAGCAAGGTGGTATTCACCGCCATCGAGTGGGTGCGCGGCAAGCCCATCAGCCGCAAGGTGGAGGCGATCATCCACGCCGTCGGGTTTGTCCTCCTGTTGGGATTCGCCGTGCTCGTGGACATTCTGCAATTTGTCTTGTAAATACCGTAACGAAAAAAGCCCGCTCCGCGCAAACATTGCGCGGAGCGGGCGTTCTTTTGCGGTTTATTCCGCTTTTTCTTTCACGGGGTCGAACTTTCTCGCCTCGCGGACGAAGGTCTTGGAACTGAACACGAGAATGCCCACCACGAGCACGAGGGCGATGTCCACGAACACAAACGAGTTGTAGGCGAGGGAATACGCCCACACGCTGTTCAGCGTGCTGTATTCGGAGAAGGCGAACACCCCCGAGAGCACGTGCGCCGCAAAGCGGAACACGCTTCCGAGCACGGTGCCGAGGGCAAATTGCACCTGGGGCAGCTTATCGAGCGCTTTCCAATGGGCGAACAGCCCCGCAAGCCCGATGCCCGCAAAGGCGATGGGGTAGTCGAGCAAGATCTGCGCGGGATGGATGAGCCACGGGTCCTGCACGATCTGCAAAATGCCGTAAATAAAGCCCGCGAACACCCCCTTCTTCACGCCGAACATGTAGGAGTATACGGCGAGGGGAAGGAGGGAGGCGATCGTCACCGACCCGCCCTGCGGCAGCGTGAGCCCGGGGATCTTCAGATAGGAGAGGGCAAAACTCATCGCAATGCACACCGCCGCGTAGGCAATGGACTTGCTGTCGAAACCGCGCTTGTCTTTCCTGCCGAAGAAGAGGGCGACAAAGAGCAAAATGCCGATGAGCGCGAGTGCGCCGAGATACAGCCCGACGTTTTCCCCCACGGTGATGGTCGCGCCGTTGTTCTCCTCCGAACCGTTGGCGTAATAGACGCCGATGCACACCAAAAGGGCGATCAACGCCGTGCCGATGGCTGCAAGCGAGGTGTATTTGCCGATCTTAAACGCCTTTTCGCCGAAGAGGTAACAGACGTACGTAGCGGCGATGCCGAGCACCACGACGGCGCCGAGCACCACCGAGGGCTGGAATACGAGATCGAAGATGTAGCCCTTCTCCCGCATCTCGGCAAATTCGAGGGAGAGCATGGTGAGAATGACCGTGAGCGAGAAGCCGCATGCGAGCGCGATCGCCACTTTGAGGAAACTCGGGAAGGACGCTTCCTTTTTCATGCGGACGACGATGCCTACGGCGATCAACAGCACCGCGAGCGCGATCGCGGTATAGAAGAAGATGCCCGCAAGGGTATTTTTTGCGTACTCCGTCCATACCTCGGGATAGACGTATCCCTTGCCGTCCGCGGTTTCGATGACTTCCGTGTAGGAAGCCAAGAGGGAACCCAACAACATAACATAACCTCCTTGTCCGTCTTGGAATGTTTCAAAAGAAAGCGCCCGTACCATGTGGTGCGGGCGGAAAAAACTCTTCGAAAAAATCCTGTCTTTCGTTCAGGGATTACCCTGTCCGATTCGAATGGTATGATCTCAGCTTTTTACGGCACCCACGACGGATATTTGATTTGATGGTTGCATTGTATCACGAAATGCGGCAAAAGTAAATTGCTTTTCGGGGAAAATCATGATATAATCTTGCCATGGATAAATTTTATGCTTACATGGACAGAATGAAGTTCATCAAACGTTGGCAACTCATGCGCTCGGTGCGGGAGGAGAACATCATGGAGCATTCTCACTCCGTTGCCATTCTGACGCATGCGCTCTGCGTGATCGAGAACAAGGTCTACGGCGGCACGGTGGACGCAAACAAAGCGGTCCTCTATGCGCTCTATCACGAGGTGAGCGAGGTGATGACGGGGGATCTTCCCACCCCCATCAAGTATTTCAACAACCGCATCCACGGCGAATACGAAAAACTCGAGGCGCTGGCGGTGGAGAAGATCGCAAACACCCTGCCCGAGGAGATGAGAGGGGAGCTCGCTCCCTATCTCGACGCGGACAAAGACTCGCGGGAGTATCGGATCACCAAGGCGGCGGACAGGCTCTCCGCCTACATCAAATGCCTCGAAGAGCTCCGCTCCGGCAATCACGAGTTCGCGCGGGCGAAAAAGGAGATCGAGCGTTCGCTCATCGAATTGCACATCCCCGCCGTAGACTATTTCTTCGAACACTTTATTCCCGCCTTCGATCTGACGCTCGACGAATTGGAAGGGCTGTAAGCCGACCGGATCTCAAACAAAATCGCCCGCCCGCGCAACAGCGCGGGCGGGCGAAAAATTTTTTCCGTGTCCGATTCAATCCGTTTTCGAATTGATGAGTTTCAGCAGTCCGTAGATCTGTTCTATGGCAAAACGGTCCATTTTGTTGAGCTCGTTGATGATTTTTTCGTACTCGACGGGATAGCGGAATCCGTCTGCGAAAAATTCGCTCATCGGCATATGAAAATATTCGCAGAAATTGAGCAGCCCTTCCAAAGAGGGGAGCGTTTTTCCGTTTTCGATCTGATTGATATATTCGGTACTCTGCCCGAGCGCCAAACTCAATTTTCTTCCGGAAATATTGTGCGCCAACCGAATCGCGGCATAGCGGTCCTTGATAAACGTCTTATCCATAACACTATTTTACAATATGCGAAAACGATTTATAAATATTTTCTCTATTTATCGCTTGACATACATATTGAAAATATGTATAATAAGAAAAGCAAATATTTTTACTATTGCAAGGAGGGAAGTATGGAGGGCATTTATCACATGCAGCTCTTCTGTTCCGAATACGGGAACGGAAGGATCGTAAATTGGGGCGGCAAGCGCATGACCGTCCGATTCGAACAAGGGGAGATAGATTTTTGGTTCCCGCTCGCTTTTTACGGTGCGCTTTCGGCGACGAACGAGGAGGACGAGCGGAAGATCAAGGAGCTGATCAGGCGTTGGACGGTCGTCAACCCGCCCGAAAAGGTAAAATTTCCCGATGTTCAACAAACTCATTACATAAAAATTTATAGGACGGCGTTGGAAGAATCGGGGCTTCTGACAGTCTCCGAAACAAAGAATGAGCCGGAACCCTCGGCGTTTACGGCAGGGGTCTTGGAGTTTTTCGCGGTGGAATTTGTGACGGCATTGGTCTCCATGGTAACGTTCGGGATCGCCGCTCCTTTTATGATCGCATGGCAGCTCAGGTGGATGGCGGAGGGTACGGTATACAGCGGAAGACAGACGGAGTTCGACGGCGAGGGCACGGAACTCTTCATGAATTACATCAAATGGTGGCTCCTTTCCGTGATCACGTTGGGGATATATGCCGCTCTATACCTTCCCCTCAACATGAACCGTTGGACCGCGGAGCACACGCATTTTAAGGACGCGGAGGCGAGATCGTATTTCGACGGGACTGTCTGGCAGTTGTTCGGCGTTACCGTCGTCTCGGCGCTTGTCCCCGTCGTTACGCTCGGGATAGGATCGTTTTGGGCGTATTGCTATCGGGAACGTTGGCTTTGCGACCATACGGTCATCGGCGGAAAGAGATTGAATTTTACCGGAACGGCGATGGAATATTTCATCCGGTGCCTCAAATGGTACGGTCTCACCTTTATCACGCTCGGGATCTACGGGTTTTGGCTCCCGCTGAGGGCGCATCAATGGGCGGTAAGCCACACGATCACCGCAAACACGTAACCGAATTCGGAAAGAAAGAACGCCCGCCCGCGCAACAGCGCGGGCGGGCGAACATTATTCTTCGATCGGCTCCGTTAAAAGCGTCCGATAGTCGGTATAGACGACGAATCCCGCCTTGGTCTTGGGCGGTTTTTTGACGTACTTCACCTTGCAGTAGTCCACGGGAACTTTCCCGCCCCCCTTGGCGGAGGAGTAGCGCGCGCACACGCCCGCGGCAAACAAGAGTACTTCGTCGGGCACCTCTTTGCCCTTCGTCTCGATGACGACGTGGCAGGAGTGGTAGCCCTGCGTATGCAGCCAGAGGTCCTCGGGGGCGCTCGTCCGCACCAATTTGTCGTTCTGCAAATTATTTCTGCCCGCTTTGATGAGGAAACCCGCCCGTTCATATCGGCGGAAGCCGACTTCGGGCGGCTTTTTGCGCTCTTTCGGCGCTTTGAGCATCCCCGCCGAGAGAAGCTCCTCTTCGAGCGCACGCAGATCGTCCGCGTCCGCAGCGGAGGAGATCGCGGCAAGCAGGCTCTCCGCGTAGTCGAGCTCGGCGGCTGCCTCCCGCTCCTGCGGCGCCGCCACCTCGAGCGTCCGCTTCTGTTTGCGGTACCGCTTGAAGTAGTTCTGCGCGTTTTGCGAGGGAGTGAGCGTCTCGTCGAGGGCGATCTTTATCGTCCCTCCCCGTTCGTCGTAATAGTTGGGAAGTTCGCAACTCTTCATGCCGCGGGAGAGGGCGTAGAGGTTGGCGGTGAGGAGCTCGCCCTTCACGCGGTTTTCCTCGCAGGAGGCGCACTCCCGTTGCTTTTCGCGGATCTGCGAAAGCCGCTTTTCCGCCTTCTTTTTGACGTTGTTTGCGGCGGAATATAGTTTTCGGCGCATGCCCTCGGTTTGGGTCCGCGCCCGCTTTCTGCCGTAAAAATAACTCTGCGCCGCACTCAGAGTGGGAAAGGGGAGAGCTCCTTCTTGGGCGCGGGCGAAAAAGTCGGTCACTTCGCCCTCCCGCTCCGCGACGCAGGGGGAGATGTCGTCCGAAAAGATGTATCCGTAAACATGTTCGGCGAAGTTCCCGCCGCGGTAGGAATTTACGATCTGCTCCGCCGTGCAGGGCGCCAGCCCCGCAACGTGGCGAAAGAGAAACCCGGACAGATCGTCATGCGGTCCGGAGAGAAGTGCGGTGAGGGCGGCTCTGTCGGAGGGGACCGTCTTGTCCTGTCGGGCGGGGAGGGTATACTTCACCCCCGCCAAAATGGCACGTTTGCAGTTCTCGTCGAGCATCGTCGTCTTCAAAGCGCCGAGCACCGTCCCGTTTTCGGTGAGAATGATGTTGGAATACTTCCCCATGATCTCCGCGCGCAGTTCCCGCACCGTTTCGGAGAAATCGGAAAAGCACTTTACGCGGAGGACCACGATGCGCTCGAAGCCGTCGAGCGAGACCCCGAGGATCTCCGCCCCCGTGAGGTGTTTGCGCAGAAGCATGCAGAAATTGGGCGCGACGAGGGGGTTTTCCCGCTCGTCTTCCGTAAAATACACGCCGCAATCCGCCGCGTTGGCGTTTACCGTGAGTTTCACCGTGCGCTTCCCGGTGTAGACGATGAGCGCCAACTCCTCCTTCCCGGGTTGGTTCACGCGGTTGATCCTCCCCCCGCGAAGGGTCTCGTTGAGTTCTTTGGCGATCAGCCTGAGTGTAAAAGTATCCTGCGGCATATCTTTATTATAAACAAATCGCCCGCGTATGTAAAGGAAAAAAGGGAGGAACCTTTCTGCCTTCCGACTTGTTAGGGAGAAAGCGGCGAACGCAGTGAGCTCCTTCGTCGGCACACACCCCTCAAGGAGTGGGCAAGGGGAGAGAGAAGGAACAAAACGCTTGAATAAAAAAATGGCGGAAAGGATAAAAATCGCTTTTCTTTTTCACGGGGATGTGTTAAAATGTAAGTTGCGAATTTTTAAGACCGAAAATTATATCAGGAGAATGACATGAAATACGAAGTAAAACCCGCAGAAAAGAGCACCGTGAAGATCACGATCACCTTCACGCAGGAGGAATGGGCGGCGGCAAACAACAAAGCGTATGTGCAAAACAGGAGCAAATACGCCGTCAACGGTTTCCGCAAAGGCAAGGCGCCCAAGCATGTGCTCGAAATGTATTACGGAAAAGGGCTGTTCTATGAGGACGCGCTCAACCTGCTTTACTACGACCACTACTCCGGGATCCTCGAAGCGGAAAAGGAACACTTTACCGCCGTGGGGGAACCTTCGCTCTCTCTCGGCGAAGATTTTTCGGAAGAAAATGTCGTGCTCGTTGCCGATGTCCCCGTAAAACCCGATGTTACGATCGGCAACTACAAGGGTATAAAAATCACCAAGTATGAGTATACTGTTACGGACGCGGACGTGGAGAAGGAGATCGAGAGCGTGCGCGAACGCATCGCCGAGAGTGTGGACGTCACCGACCGTCCCGCCGGAATGGGCGACACCGTGAATATCGACTTTGTCGGCAAAGTCGACGGCAAGGAATTCGAAGGCGGCACCGCGGCGGGGTACGACCTCGTGCTCGGGTCCCATTCCTTCATCCCCGGCTTCGAAGAGGGCGTCGTCGGAATGAACATCGGCGAGGTCAAGGACGTCGAAGTCACCTTCCCCGAGGACTATCAGGCGGAGGAACTGAAAGGAAAACCCGCCGTGTTCACCGTCACTT
>CANQRP010000040.1 GCA_947626305.1 uncultured Clostridia bacterium
CCGAGCAATGCGAGGGAGGAGAGAATCCCATTGGGTGTGCATCAACCATTGGGATACACTCGGCTGCGCCTCGGTATGACAGTGAGGGGTAGCAAGGTAGAGATTTCTCGATTCCGCTTCGCTGCACTCGAAATGACAGTTGGAAAGGTATGCCTTGGCTTGCGACCATGGGGATACGCTCGGCTGCGCCTCGGTATGACAGTGAGGGGGCGAAATGACGGAAAAAAATAAGGTGCCCCCTTCCCTACCCTCCCCCCAACGAGTTGGGGGGAGGCAAAAGTTGGAAGCACCCCCATCACCGCCTGACGGCGGAGCCGCCCCCTTCAACGGGGGCAGCTCTTTTGCGACCCTCTCACACGCGAAGGGTAGGGGCATAGCATAGGGGCGCCTTGGCTGACGACCACGGGGATACACTCGGCTGCGCCTCGGTATGACAGTGGAGGGAGTAAGGTAGAGATTTCTCCACTCCGTTCGCTGCGCTCACTTCGGTCGAAATGACAGAAAGAGAAAGGTAGGCTTGGGGATAAATTACAGTTTGTATTTCGCCGTCATTTTGAGGACGGTGGCGAGACAATCGTTGATCTGCCGCGTCTCCTCCTCGCCGAGCGCCCTGCCGCGACAACTCTCCAACTTGCGTTCGAGCGCGTCCGCTTCGAGCCGATCGGTGGCGCTCAGGTCGCTCTTTTTCAACTGCTCGACGAGCGATAGCGCATGCTCGAGCCGCACGCTCCCCTCCGCGCCGCTCTCCTGCGGCTCCTCCGCCGGAAGGGGCACCTCGAGCGGAAGATGAAATTTTTCATACATCTCCTCCGTGCGGTCCTTCTCCTTTCCGCGCACGGGGAAGGGAATGAGCAGAAGCAGGCTTACGAGCACGGCAAACACCGTGTATGCGGAAAGATAAGCGACAAACGCGCTCCACCCGTCTGCCTCGCAGCTGACGAGGAAGGCGGCAACGCCGCCCAAACCTACCGCGAGCGGCAGATAGGCTCTCTTTTTATGAAAGACGGCGAGAAGAAGCCCCACGACAAGGAGCAGCACGGGACAGGCGAGCAGCGAGACGAGATCGGGCACCGCATCGCCGACAAGTTGTAACAATTCGTAAAATTCCTTCATTCTGTTTTACTCCGTTTTGATGATAACCCAACCGTTCGGCATTATTATACACGGTTTTGTCGAAAAAGGCAAATCTTTCTCACATCTCCACGTCGAACAGCCCCGCGATGTTGACGATCCGCGCGCGGACGGTGGAAAGCGCCACCCCCTTGATCTTGGCGACCGCCCGTTTGTAGAGGTCGATCTGCGCCTTGTAGTCCGCTTTCAGCCGTTCGGCGCCGTGCGAAGAATACTTGTAATCGAGGATGAGGTACCCCTCTTCGTCCTCGCAGAGCAGATCGAGCGCGCCCTGCAACACGATCTCGTCCTCCGCCTGCGTTTTGAAGGCGGGCAGCTCGCGCGCGGGCAGGGAGACGAGGAAGGTCTGCTCCCGCCACACCCGCTTGCCTTTGAGTGCGGCAACGGCGGGCAGCGCGAGGATCTTTTCGAGCTTCTTCTCGTCGAGCAAGGCGAGTTGCTCCTCCGAAAGCTCCCCTTCCCGCCGCATGCGGGCAAGCTCCTCCCCCGCCTTTTCGCCGAAGCGGACGTGTTCGAGAAAGGCGTGGTAGGCAAGCCCTTCCTCCAAGGAAGCCGCGCCCGCGACCTCCGCCTTGGGAAGGACAAACGGGGGCGCCGCGCTCTCCTCCCGCTCCGCCCGAAGCATGTCCGTTGCGGAGCTCTTGACGGGAAGCAGGCAGCTCTCCGCAAAGGGATAGGGTCTTTGGTACACCGCCTTCAATTCGGCGAGGAGCGCTTCGTCCGCGCGGTAGAGGAGCGACGAACGGGACAGGGGGGGCTGTTCCTCCCCGACATCCGCCGCAAAGTACCCCGCACAGTCGTAAAAGTCGATAAAATCGGAAAAGCGTTCGGCATATTCGGGTGCGATGACGCCCTTGGGCTCTTTGAAGAGCATGTGCAGGCGGAATTTCGCACGGGTCATTGCCACATAGAGGAGATTCAGCTCCCCTTTTACCGTTTCGCGGTCGTCGAAGAGGCGGGAGGCGCGGCGCAGAACGGTATCCCGCACCGTGCGGGCGGAGAGGTCGAAGCTCTTGGGGGCGAACAGGAAACGATCGGTGTAGAGCACTTCGTCCCGCTCGATGCCGCGGAAGGCGGCATCGAGCTCCGCGAGAAAGACGACGGGAAATTCGAGCCCCTTGGAGGAGTGCATGGTCAGTACCTTTACGGCGTTCTCTCCCCCTCCTTCGGCGTATTCTACTTTATAATTCATCGTTTTGAGACGGCGCAGAAAGGCATTGACGCTCCCCTCCGCCTCCTCGGCGAGCCTCCGCACGCGGCGCAGGCGCATTTCGCCCTCTTGTTTTGCGGCGATCTCCGCTTCGAGACCGTCCGACAGGAGTCGCGCGATCATCTCCGCAGCCGTCTTCACCCGCATGAGGTCGCGGTACTGCGCCACCCTGCGGCGAAAGGCGCCGAGCTTTTCCGAAATTTCTTCCCCCGGAAGTTCCTTCTCGTATCGGCGGCACGCCTCGCGGAAGGTGTACGCCTCGGGAAAGCGCAGGCGGATGCGGGCGAGCTCGCCGTCCGTAAAGCCGCCGATGCGGGAGAGCAATGCCCCCGCGAAGGGAATGTCCTGCTCGGCGTTGTCGAGATAGGAGAGCCAATCGATGATAAGGCGCGCCTCCCAAAAATCGCACACGTTGACCGTCGCCGCAGTGGAGACGGGGATCCCCCGATCGCCGAGCGCCACGATGATGCGCTCCGCTTCGGCGTCGTTCGCGCGCACCAGAACGGCAATGTCGCCGAAGGTGATCGGCTTTACCACCCCTTCGTCGACGTCGAACCACTCCGAGCCGACCTCTTCCTCCACGAGACGGCACAGAAGCTGCGCCTGCTCGTCCGTGGGGACCTCCCGTTCGCGCAGAACGGAATAGACCCCGCGCTCCCGCTTTTCCGCCTTCTTTTTGGGAATGGAATGGAAGAACACCCCGCCGTTGTGGTCGCCGTACCGCCGCCCGCCCCGCATTTCCGCCTCGCGGTAGGAGATGCCGGCGCTCCGCTCCGTCATTGCCCCCGAGAATACCCGGTTGACGCATTCGAGCACCGCGGGCGCACTGCGGAAGTTCTCGCTGAGGCTGAGCGCGTCGAACTCGCGGCACTTTTTTACGAAGTACTCCGAGCGGCTGCCGCGGAAGGAATAGATGGACTGCTTTGCGTCCCCCACCAGAAATACCTCTTCCCCGTCGATGAGGCTGAGGAGCTGCTCCTGCGCGGGGTTGACGTCCTGATATTCGTCCACGAAGATGTAGCGGTATTTTTCGCGCACGGCGGCGCGCACCTCCTCGTTTGCAAGCACTTTCAAGGCGCAATGCCCGAGGTCGTTGTAGTCGAGCACGCCCGCCTCGCTCTTGTAGCGGCGGTATGTCTCGTCGAAGCGGAGCAGGAGCGCGGCAAGACAGCGCGCCGTCTCCTGCCCGTCGAGGTAGCGGGCATGCTCCTCCTCCCGCGAGGTCAGCCCGGAAAGAGCTTTGTAGATCTCCTTGACCGCCGCGGACAGCTTGCTCGAAAATTTGAGGCGGGACAAGTCCTCCCCGCTCTTCCTTACGGAGGGCACTTTATCGATCTGCGGAATTTCGCAGCGGGCAAGCGTGAAGAGGTCGCCCTCCCGAAGCGGCTCCGCGGCGAGAAATATTTGTCTGCATGTGTCGGCGGCTTTGGGAATCTTTTCTGCGAAATATTCGATGTTTTCGCGCGCGTGTTCGGCGATGAATGTCGCCTGTTCGCGCACATCTGCGGCTAAAAACTCGCATATGGGGTCAAAATCATCCGTCTTGCCCACCTGCGAGAGCACTTCGAGATAGTCGGCGCGCCCGCGGAGCTTTTTGTACAGTTTGAGTAATATTTCTCTCAACTTGGCGTCTTTTTTGCCACGGAAGTAGACGGAGAGCAGACGCAAAAAATCGGGGTCCTTTTCCTCGTAGCCCCGCTCGAACACCTCGTCGAGCGCGCGGGATATAAGGAGCGCCCCGTCGTGGTCGTCCTCGCCGATGACGCGGAAGGCGGGGTCGACGTCGGCAAGATAGAAGTGGGTGCGCACGAGCCGCGCGCAGAAGGAGTCGATGGTGGAGATGTCCGCAAGCGGGAGTGCCGCAAGCTGTTTTTTGAGGCGGGCGCGCTCCGCTTCGCCGCACTCGCCGAGCTGTTTGACGAGCGCCTGCCGCAGCCGCTCCCGCATCTGCGCCGCCGCCTTTCTCGTGAATGTCACCGCGAGCGTGCGGGTGACGTCCGCTCCCTCGAGGATGAGGGAGACGAGCCGCTCGATCATGACAAAGGTCTTTCCGCTGCCCGCGGAGGCGGACACGATGACCCTGCCGCGCGATGAGACGGCGCGCGCCTGTTCTTCGGTCAGCGTATGGCTCATTTCTCCCCCCTTTCGCGGCGAACGATGTCCGCGATCTCCGTACATTTGATGCCGCTCTCCCGCCGCGGCTGCCCCACAAAGCCGCACAGCGACTTCATTTTACACCACACGCAGCTGTCCTCGTAGGGAGAGGGCGCGATGTTGCCCTCCTTCATCTCCCGCTCCGCCTTTGCGGAGACGAGCAGGGAATAGTCGAGAAAGGCTTCGAACTCCTCCCGCGACATCCCTGCGTCGTAGCCCCCTTCGAAGAGGGCGCTCTCCCCTTCCGCAAGTTGCGGGTCTAAACGGGAGACGACCTCCCGTTCGCCGCAGTAGAACCCCTTCATGCGGAACTTGTAGTCGTTCTCCTTCGTGAAGGAGTCCGCCGCGGGGAAATAGAAGGCGCCCGCCGCCCGTTTGCCCGCTGCCGCCGCCCGCAGATAGAGCTCGAGCTGCAACTTTCTGCCCGTGTAGTAGGCGACGGGCTTGTCGTCGATCATGCCCGTTTTATAGTCGATCACCCGGACGAACTCGTCCGAGCCGTCCACGCGGTCGGTCTTGCCCGAGAGCATGAGTTCCGACAGGGAGATCTTCTCCTCGGTGGAGAGTACGCGGAAGCGGGAACGAACAAGTTGCAGATACGCCGCCGCGGACACCGTTTCCGCCTCGCCGAGGAGGCGCTCCGCGGTATATCGCCCGGCGCCCGTATCCGACAGCGCGGAAAATTTTTCGCCGAGCAGCGTTTCGGCTGCCGTGCGGGCAAACCGACGGCATTCCGCCTCGCTTTCGAATTCGTTGAAGTGCGGCGCCGTCTGTTCAAGCACGGCGTGCACGAAGGTGCCCGTATCCGTATCGAGCACGGGGCGCTCCTGCCGCTCCCTCAGGCGCAGACTGCGCGTAAATCCCGCATAGGGGCACTCGAAATAGCGTTCGAGCAGGGAGGGAGAGAGGTCGGAGGAAAAGAGGAGCTCTCCCGCCTCCGGCACCTTCTTCTTTTCGTCCGAAAAGAGGGCGGACGGCGCCTCCAACAGGGCGTAGAGCGTGTCTGCCTTGCGGGTGTCCGATTCGAGCCCCGCCTCGAAGTCGTGCGTGAGGGAGAGAAGCATGAGCTCCGCCGGCTGCCGCTCCGCGCACCGATACAAAAAGAGGTCGGGCATGGGCGGCATTTCGAAGAGTTCCTCCGCATACGACAGAATTTCGCTCGCCGAGGGCTCCTCCGTCCCCTGCCGCAGCGGGCGGGAGAGGTAGAGCGCCTCGGTAAAGGCGCAGAGGTTGAGCCCCAAACTCTCCCGTGCGCGGGCGTTGACCTGCGCGATGGCGGGCTCGATCTCCACTTTCAATTCCTCCAAGGAGGAGATCTCGCCGTCGGTGATGACCGCCGTATCGGGCGAGACGCGGGGCACGGCGTCGGTCAGTCCGCTCGCAAACAGGATGGGCGCGCGGCAAAAGGTGCTCTCGGTGAGTTCGCCCACGAACACGGCGTCGAGCGATTGGGGGATCATGGAAATTTCGAGCGCGGAGAGCATCCCCTTCAACCCGTCGGCGAACTCCCGCGCGGAGAAGAGGCGGTCGCCCGCCATGCTCCCGAGCTCGGCGAGGACGCGTTCGAGCGGGTCGAGGGAGAGGAACTGCCGTTCCGCCCCCGTGAAGGACTGCTGCAACCGCTCGGTGAGCCTGTCCGCGTCGCACAACTTCCGCAGCGCGCGGATCCCCTCCACGTACTCTTCCCCCCTCCCCTTGCGCGGGAAGAGCGCCAAAAAAGAGAGCATTTTTTCGCGGCAGGCGGCAAGCTGCTCGAGGTCGGCGCCCTCCGCGTCTTCGCGGATCTCCCGCCTTACGCCCCCGCGGAAACCGCCGTAGCGGAGCAGATAGTTGCGATAATCGTCCCCCCGCCCGAAGTAGTAGTTCGCCGCAACGGCGTCCGCTTCGTCGGGCAATACGCCGTCGGATACAGCGAGGAGGAGGTCGAGCACGAGGGTGCAGAAGGGGTGTTCCGCAAACGCCCGCTTTTTATCGGCGAAGAAGGGAATGCGGTAGGAATGGAACACCTTTTCCACCGAGAGAAAGTTCTCCGCGGAGACGAGCACGACGATGTCGCGATAGCGCGCCCCCTCGAGCACATGTTTTTTGATGAGGGCGGCGATGGCGGAAAATTCCTCCGCGTCGTCCGCCGCCGTAAACCTGCGGATCTTTTGCGTGCGGTGCCTGCCCGCGCGCCGACCGGGCGAGAAGAGGGCGTCCCGCAACAGGAGCGCCTCCCCCGAGAGCGTTTCCCGTACGCGCTCCTCTTCGGCGCCGCCGAACTCCCCGCACAGGGCGCGGAAGCGGCAGATCGCCTCGTTGGTGTACAGTTCCGCCTCCCCCGAGAGGAAGAGCCCCGTGACGCTGCGGAAGCACAGGAGCGCCGCGCGTACCCCTTCGAGCGCCTGCGCCGTAAAGGAGCGGAAGCCGAAAAAGAGGATGTTTTCGCGGCGGGTCTCGCGGGAGAGACGTTCGGGAAGCAGTGCAAGATAGCCGCTCTCGTCGAGCAGACCGCGCGCTTTGAGCCGCGCTTCGTACTCCCGGTAGACAAAGGCGAGGTCGGAAAGTTTGCTCTTCAAGGCGCCCTCCGACGCCTCCGCGCCCTGCGCCAACATCTCCGCGCTCACGCGGGAAGCCGAGAGCTGGGCGATCGTCTCGTATACCGCCCGCGCCGCCCGCGGACGGAAGCATTTGAGCGCTTCCCCGTGTTCGGAGAGCAGCGCGGAAATTTCGAGCACCGAGCCCTCCTTGGAGAGCACTTTGGGTCCCGCAAGGAAGCGCGCGAAGGTGGTGATCTCGGTGAGGAAGGTCCCGCCGCATGCGGAGAGCACCGCCCGCTCGGCGAGCAGCGTCAGCCGATCCTCGCAAAATACCAGCGTGCGTTCGCCGCGCGCCTCGTTTTCGTTTACGATCTCCCCCAAACGGCGCAACAGATCGTCCACCGTGGGCGCTCCGATGATCTTCGGCATGCTTCCTCCTTTGTGCAGGCGATTTTTTCGCCTTCCCTCCGCATTATATCATTCTTCGGAAAAAATTTCTTGTATTTTCGGCGTTTTGTTTTTACAAAGCGAAAATTTTATGCTATACTTGTATCATGGCTGTGTTCTTTTCCCCGTGAAAAGAAAAAGGAACTTTTATGAAAAAAATAAAATCGGCAACTTTGCTGCTGCTGTTGCCCCTCGCCCTGCTTTCGGCGTGCGGCGGAGGGATCCAGCGCGTGGAGATCGCCTCCAATTGGTACCGCAATACTTCCCTCGGAGACTACATCGCAAACACCCGCGAAGAACTCGAATATGCGGTGACGCTCACCGAGGCTACCCCGCACAACGGACTCACGGTGGGATATTCGGGCGTGTACACCACCTTGCTGACGAACCGCGAGCTCGAAAATACCGGACGGGAGGGCTATGTGCTCGAAACCTCCCTGACCGTGCATGTGAGCTTTACCTTCGACGGGAAGACAACGGAGCTGCCCGAGCCCGATACCGTGACGACCCGCGTGGAATTTCTGCCCGTGGGGGACAACCTCAGACCGGTAAGGAGCGTGAAAGAGGCGAAGACCCATGTGCCCGTGGAGGCGCCCACCTCCCTCGCCGATTGCTATGCGGACTATCGCTACACCTACGCCGTGGAATATAACGACGCGCGCACGGAGGCGGTCGTTACCTATACCGATCACCTGCCCGACGCAGACGGCAAGATCCCCGAGCCCGTGACGCGCACCGTGAACATCGACGGCAAGACCACCTATCTCGACAACGAGCAGATCCTGTTTGCCCTCCGCGGCATGAAGCTGACGGTGGCGCCCCTGTTCCGTTCCATCAACCCCACGATGGGCACCGTGCAGGAAGTGACCCTGCGCGAGGCGACCAAGGAAGTGACGGAAGCTGTCTCCTTCGAGCGGAACGGAGAGCCCTTCTCCTCGGACGCGCTGCCCGCCTACGAGATAAGACCCGCTTACCGCAACAACATCGGTCAGCCCTATACCGTGGTGATCGCAAAAAAGACGAGCGATACCGACAATACCTTCCGCTGCGTGCCGCTGCGCATGGAATATCCCGTGCTCCGCTCCCTCGGCACCATGCGCTATACCCTCACCAAGGCGACTTTCACCGAGCAATGACCGAATAAAAACCGAACATTCGGGTGCGGGCGCCCCGCGGCTCTGCCGCGGGGCGCCCTTTTTTTACTTCTCGTAAATTTCCCGTTTGAGGATGCCGATGTAGGGCAAATGGCGGTACTGTTCGTTGTAATCGAGCCCGTAGCCGATGACGAACTCGTTTTCGATGTAAAAACAGTTGTAGTCGGGCGCGATGTCGTACTCCCGCCGTGCCGCCTTGTTGAGGAGCGTGGCGATGCGCACGGACGCGGCGCCCCGTTCCGTAAGCAGCGCTTTGAGGTTGGCGAGCGTAAAGCCGCTGTCGATGATGTCCTCCACGATGATGACATCCCGTCCTTTTACGTCGCGGTCGAGGTCCTTTCTGATCTTGAGCTTGCCCGAAGAGACGGTGCCGCTCCCGTAGGAGGAGACCGCCATGAAGTCGAGTTCAACGGGCATGGTGAGCCTGCGCACGAAATCGGCATAGAAGATGATGCTCCCCTTCAGAATGCCGACCACCAGCGGATTTTTGTCGCGGTAATCGCGGTCCACCGCTTCGGCGACTTCCCGCACGCGGGAATTGATCTGCTCCTCGGTGAGGAGGATGCGTTCGCAGTCTCGGTCCATTGTGTGTTGCATGTTGTATGTTCTCCTTTGTGGGTTTTTTTATGAATACTGTCATTTCGACCGTAGCGAACGAATGTGAGCGGAGTGGAGAAATCTCAACATTATTAGGGCTCCCAAAAAAGGAGGAGGTACTTTTTGGGGAAGAGGCTCCTTCTCTGAGGTGCCCCCTCATTATTAGGGCTCCCAAAAAAGGAGGAGGTACTTTTTGGGGAAGAGGCTCCTTCTCTGAGGTGCCCCCTCCCCTACCCCTCCCCCGCGCCTTTGCGTGGGGGAGGGGTAGGCAAAAGCCTAAAAATATCCGACCCGTTTGGTGTTTTCGGTCACTTTTACCCTGTCCGAAATTTCCACGCCCATGATGACAAGCACTTCCGACCCGCAGGCGACGAGCGTCAGCCGCCGCCCCAACCGCGCGGAAATCTTTCGGTCCGTCAAAAACTTTTTCAACGTCTTTTTGCGCCCGCCGTAGGGCACGATGAAGTCTCCCTCCCGCCGCGCACGCACCACGCAGCCCGCGGGGAAGGCGTCGAGGTCTGCCCGCAGACCGGGACGGGGAGCAAGGACGAAAAGGTCCTCTTCGAACGGGCGCTCCTCTATGGGCTCGACCTTTTCGTAGTAGAACACGATGTTCCCGTACTCCCGCGCCGCCATCTTTCCGCCCGGCAGACACACTTTTTTGCCCGTCTGTAACGTTCTCAACTTGGAAATTTCCTCCAAATTCGCAGACGTGTAGTCGACTTTCGCGCCCATGCACAAAAAACACGCCCGCAGAAAGAGGGGATCGGGAAGGTCCGCGGGGACGAGCATGTCCCCATGCCCGCCGATGTATTTGATCTTTTCTTTCGCAAGCGCGGTGAGATACTCGTCGTCCTGCGCGCACTGCGCCGCAAACCGCGCGAGGTGCTCTTGCGCGTTTGCGTGGATCTTCTCAAAGGCGGGTAGCACGGTGTGACGGATGTAGTTGCGGGTGTAGCTCTCGTCCGAATTGGTGGAATCTTCGACGTGCGGGAGATGATTTTCGCATACGTACCGCAAAATGTCCTCTCGCGAGACATTCAGGAGGGGGCGGACGAGGAAGGGAAAGTTTTGGATCGTCTTCATGCCCGCGGGAGAGGTCCCCCGCGCAAGGCGGAACAAGACCGTCTCCACGACATCATTTCGGTGGTGCGCCGTGGCGATGAGGTCGGCTTCATTCCGACAGACGATCTCGCGGAAGACGTTGAGCCGCGCGAGCCGCGCCACGCTCTCGACGTTGCCTCCCCCATTCTCCTGAATGAGGGCGGGCACATCCACCCGCACGACTTTGAGGGGCACCCCCCACTCCTTGCAGAGGTCCTCGCAAAAGCGCATGTCGCGGAGCGACTCCTCCCCGCGGATGCCGTGTTCCACGTGGACCGCCGAGAGAGCGATGCCGTATTCTTGCATACGACCGGAAAAACAGTGCAGAAGGCACACCGAATCGGCGCCGCCCGACAGCGCGACGCACACCCGTTTCCCCCTGTATTGTTCCATGTCGAATAGCGTCATTTTTCGATCTCTCTCAATTTTTTTACGAGCCGTTTACCGCCCTTCTCCCGTTCGAGCGCGGCAAGATCTTCCTTGGTGAGGAAAACGGTCATCATCTCCTCGTGGGAGATCGTTTCGAGAATGCGCCCTTCCCCGCGGAACACGGTCAAATCACGGTAGATGAGACGGCTGATCTCAAACGTCACCGTACCCCAATCGAAGGGGGAGCCCTGCACTTTGGGAGGGAATTTCAAGCTGCTCTCCCCGAGAAATGCCCGCTTATTTTCTTCGTCGAGCGCAAAATCGCACTCCTCATGCAGTTGATTGGAGCAGCCGAACGTGACACGCGGATTCAACGAGTTGTGGAACGCGAGAAGTTTTCTGCCGATAAACGCATAGTTCACATTGACGGAATAGAGGCCCTGCATGCTTTTACATGCCTTCCGCTCCTGAAGAATGAGTTCGCGGCAATAGCGGGTGTATTCCTCCTTCGAGGGCACACCGCCGAAAAATGCGAGCATGTTTTCGGAAATCTTCGCCGACTCGGGGTCATACGTCTCCGCTCTGCGCTCGTACTCTGCAATGCGTACGCGATAGGCTTCGCGCAACTCGTCGAACGCCTTTTTCAGGTACTTTTGACGGAAGGGACGGCAAAGCGCCGCTGTCGAACAAGTCGCCCGCGTGCCGACGGAAAGGCAATGGCGAATGAGCAAATTCCGCTCCTTCGCCGTGATCTTTGTCCCATGGCTTTCATCCAAATGAAACTCGTAGAGCATGTTCTTCTCCTCCAAATTCCCGTCTGTCGCTTTCATTATATCATAAGCCGGCGCGAAAATCAAGCGCGGCGGATAGATCGCAAACGATTCTTGAAACGGGTCGCCGACGGGGCGCAACGCCCCGTCGGCGACCTTTCCACATTCTGCTTTTATTCGTCGTCCGGAAGTTCAAAGAGATACACTTTTCCGATATTGATCCCCGGAGTTCTCAATCCGTCGCCCCCATAGGAGTATGTCGGATGGGGATCGTCGTTGAATTTGAGAATATAAAAACTTGTGATCCCGACATTCCCTTTCTCTCCCGTGTCTTTGGCGCACCAATAGAACGCCATGCGGAATACGTCGGTCGTCGTTGTTACATCGCTCGACTTGACATACCATTTCCGCTCAATGCCGCTGTCCTTATCCCTATCCGTAATCAAACCGTTCTTTGTGTAAGACTCAATCTCCCCGTCATAATATTCAAACAGCGCGTCGAGACTTTCGTCAAAGTCCGAAAGCCCCGCAATGGCGTTGGGCGCGAACAGCGCTTTGATCCCCTCTTTGTCCCCGTCTTGCAGACGGTCGAGAAAGGTTTCGAGTTTATGAAGCGCGTCGTCTTCGTCCGAATCGATAAAAAATCCACCGGGAATGCACGCCGTCATGACGGCAGAGGAGAACAGCAAGACGAGCGCGACCCGGACCGCAACAAAGATTTTCTTTTTCATCTTCTTCTCCTTAATCCGTTTTGCCTGTGAGCCTGACGGTTTTTTCCTCCAAGCCGAACGCAGTGTCCGCCTCAAAGGTCAACGATAGTTCCATGGCACTGTTGGTATATGTAAACGGATATATGGTCTCCACCCATCTCGACCGTAGCAACATATATTTAATTCGTTTCTTCAACGGGACGTTGTCTCAATATAATCGTTTGTTCCTCATAGTCGGATATATTATCTGTTGCGATCGTTAAATACAGTTTCCCGTTTTTCAGCTTGGTATCAGCTTTCCAAAGTAATTTCCCCACATCATTTTCAAAGCTCGGGTCCTTTTCGTAAAACTCAATGTATGTAGCATTATTGGATTGCGCCGTAACAAACTCGTACTCTACCTCATCTATTATCATTCGCCCGCTTCCGCAGCCCTGATACAATTCGACCTTGGGCACATCCGAAACCCAACGGCAATCATAATCCCAATAATAATTTTGACAGCCCGTAAGCCACACAGAACAACCGATCATACATAACAAAATTGTTATGATATAAAAACACCTTGTTTTTTTCATGTACGAATCTCCCTTACGAAATATCTTGTATGCCGTATTTTTATTATACCATAAACTCACACGAAAATCAAGCGCGGCGGATAGATCGCACAAGATTCTTGAAACGGGTCGCCGACGGGGCGCAACGCCCCGTCGGCGACCTTTCCGTCGCTTGATCGTCGGGATCTTGAACATTCTTTTTGCCGCGCCGCCCGCTTATGGCGGGCGGCGCGGCACTCCAGAATAGGCGGCGCGGGCTTCTTTGAGCGGCGCGGCACTCCCGAATAGATGGTACAGCGTTGCGCACGGGCGGCGCGACGGACGTTTCCGCAAGAAGTTTCCCCCATTGCACAGCGATTTTTCCCCAAAGAAAAATAATTTTCGAAATTCTTCCAAAAACGATTGACAAAAGTGCGTTCTTCCGTTACAATAAATAAGCTATTCGATGACGAACGGCAACATCGCGGGGTAGAGCAGCCAGGTAGCTCGTCGGGCTCATAACCCGGAGGTCGTAGGTTCGAATCCTACCCCCGCA
>CANQRP010000041.1 GCA_947626305.1 uncultured Clostridia bacterium
CCCGCGGCATGGCGGGCGGATACACCCTCACCCGACCCGAGAACGACGACGACCGCTACACCGTGAACAAGCTCAACGACTTCATCTGCATGGCGCTCGGCGGGAGAGTTGCCGAGGAGATCGTCATTCAGGACGTCTCCGCGGGCGCCTCGAACGATATTCAAAAGGTGACGCAGATGGCGCGTAAGATGGTGACGGAGTGGGGCATGAGCGATCGCCTCGGGCCCATCGCCTACACGAGCGACGGTCCCGTGTTCCTCGGCAGAGATTTCGAGGAGCGCAACACGTACAGTGAGGAGACGGCGGGGATCATCGACGAGGAGGTCAAGCGCATCGTCTCCGAGGCGTACGAGCGTGCGAAGAAGTTGCTCACCGAGCACAGGAGCATTCTCGACAACATGTCGCGCGTTTTGGTGGAACGGGAGACGATCTACACCGAAGAGGTGGATATGCTCATGAACGGCGCAACGTGGGAAGAAGTATTGAAGTATATGGAAGACCACGACAAAGACGCCCCCGACGATCCCTTCGGCGTAAAGGAACATCCCGAAGAGGCGCAGGGCGACGGCGCCGCGGAATAATTTCACGAGAGAATACAAGAGGTGACGGGTATGGGTAAGATCATTCCTTTTTCCAATCAGAAGGGCGGCGTCGGCAAGACGACGACCTGCGTCAACATGGCGGCATATCTCGCGAAAGCGGGCAAGAAGGTACTCCTTGCGGACATCGATCCGCAGGGAAATGCCACAACGGGGTTGGGTTTTTCCAAAAGTCAGATCAAAAAGTCGGTCTACAACGTGCTCATCGAAGACGAACCCGTGAAGGACAACATCCTGCCGACGGAGATGCCGAACTTGTTTTTGCTGCCCGCGAACATCGACCTCGCGGGGGCGGAAGTAGAGCTTGTATACAAGAAAAATAGAGAAAGGGTGCTGAAAACGGCGCTCGACAAGGTGAAAAACGACTACGACTTCATCCTCATCGATTGCCCTCCTTCGCTCGGACTCATCACCATCAACGCGCTCGCCGCGGCGGACAGCGTGATCATCCCCATTCAGAGCGAATACTACGCGCTCGAAGGGCTCAGCCAGCTCATGAACACCATTTCCCTTGTGAAGCAACATCTCAACAAGGGGCTCAAAGTGGAGGGCGTGGTGCTCACAATGCACGACCGCCGTTCCCTCATCAGCCGCCAGATCGCGGAGGAGATCAAAAAGTACTTCACCAAAAAGCTGTACGAGATCATCATTCCGCGCAACGTGCGCCTTGCGGAAGCGCCGAGCCACGGCAAACCCATCCTGCTCCACGACCCGAGATGTATGGGCGCAAGGGCATACGCGGCACTGACCGAAGAATTTTTGAAGAAAACCGAAGGAGGAGAATAAGATGGCAAAGGGCTTAGGCAGAGGGCTCTCCGCGCTGTTCAGCGATACGGAGGAGGCTTATGAAAATGCGACCGAGGGTTTGACGGGCGGCGCAACGGAGCTTTCGCTCGCGGACATCTATCCCAACCCCGACCAACCCCGCAAGGCGTTTGACGAGGGGGCGCTCCTCGATCTCACGAATTCCATCAAGGAACACGGCGTGATCAGCCCGATCGTCGTCAATCGCGATCCCGGCGGCACCTATATGATCATTGCGGGCGAACGGCGGTACCGCGCTGCGAAAAATGCGGGGCTCACCACCATTCCCGCGGTCATCAAGGAGTTGGACGAGCGCGAAATTCAGGAAATTTCCCTCATCGAGAACTTGCAGCGGGAAGACCTGAACCCCATCGAAGCCGCGTACGGCATGAAAAAGCTCATGGAGGAGTACGATCTCACGCAGGAGACGCTTGCCGAGCGCTTGGGCAAATCCCGTCCCGCGATCGCCAACACACTGCGGCTCTTGACGCTTTCGGAGGAAGTGATCGCGCTCGTCAGAGAGGGAAAACTCTCCTCGGGGCACGCGCGCACCCTCGTTCCCGTTCCCAAGGAGGAGCAGCCGACGCTCGCCGCGGAGTGCGTGAAGGAGGGCTGGTCGGTGCGTGAAATGGAGCGCGCCGTCAAGCAGTTCCTAAATCCGCCCGAGGTGCTCAACCGCCAGAAGGAGGCGAAAAACGCGCTCGCAAACGCCGAACTCAAACATTTTGTGGAGCGGCTGAGAACGACCTTTAAGACAAAAGTTTCCCTCATCGGGACCGAAAAGAAGGGCAGGATCTACATCGACTACTATTCCCGCGACGATCTCGACCGCATCTGCGAGATGCTCGACATCATCGACCGCCAGGAGTGATCCTCCCCCCATTTCGCAAGATATTGTGCTTTGCGCGGCGGACAGTCCCCGCGGTTATACAATATTTTGGGTAAAATAAGGGGAAAACGGCGCGGTTCTTGGTGAAATTATCCAAAAAAAAGCAAAAAAAAGGTAAAACTTTCACAAAAAATTTTCCAAATAGTCTTGACAAACCCCTCGGAGTGTGCTATATTTGCGTTAGTGTTGAAATGACGATAGGGGGGAAGTCATGATGCAGAAAGACGTTCGTTGATCTTTTTTGCTACTCTTTTTGCGTTCGCTTCGGCGGCGCAAGGGAGCGGCGGGGAGAACAATGGACGTCTTTCTTGTATTCGGCAGACCGAAAAACGGCATTATCGCGCTTGCGTTTCAAATGGAGCTCACCCGGCGGACGAACGCTCACCCCCAAATTGCGGGAGTTTGCCCAAGGAGCGAGAGGAGAGACGGCGGCGCGGACACGAGATTTCTATATTATAAGAGGTAAAGGAATGAAGAAGAAGAAACTCTTGAAAAGCGCTTCGCTCATTGCCCTCTCTGCGGTCATGATGTGCGGCGCAGCCACCGCCTTTGCAGGGTGCGGCAACAACGCTTACATCATCTCGGTCTCCATGTTCTGCGGCGATACCGATGTCGCCGTCAACGAGAAGAACTGTAATGATTGGGCGAAGGACTTCACGGACAGAATGCGTACCGAAGGCGTGAACGGCTACAAGTTCACCGAAGAAGACAAGGACGTCACGGTAGATTTCTCCTATCAGACGAATACCGGCGCTTACTTCGACCAGTTGAAGAGCGATATCGCCTCCGGCTCCCAGCCCGACGTGTTCTATGTCTCTCCCAAATACGTGAAGGCATGGAGCAATGCGAACCGTATTCTCGACTTGTCGACCGCGCTTGCGCAGGACGCAGAAACCCTGACCGATATTTGGGAGGACTCCCTTGCGTTCTACGGCTATTCCAAGGACGATAAGTACACCTCCGGCGACCGTATTACTTATGATGCCCAAAAGCAAAAGTTCGTCACCGTGGCGGACGGCGTGGAAGTCGGCATCTACGGTCTTCCCAAGGACTATTCCAACTTCGGGCTCGGCTTCAACGAAGTGTTCTTTACGGACGAGGTGCGGAAGGCGCTGACCGAGACGATGACGTTGGACAGAGAAGGGGTGCCCGGTGCCGAATATCTCGGCTCTTCCCTCTCCTATGTGCCCGAAGAGGGCGTCGTCACCAATGAAGACGGGGAGGACGTGCCCCTTGTCCGGATCGGCGTTCCCACCTATTATAAGCCCTACAACTTCTATCGCTATGCGACCTTCGAAGCCGCGCTTGCGGGCGGCGACCCCATGGCGACTGCCGTGCAGAAGTACACGGACGGCAAGGGCTACTGCGTGACCATCCCCGGTTGGCCCGGAGATACCTTCGAGGACGCGAGAACGGACACGGCGACAGTCGACAATCCTTGGAGCGAACTTTCGGAGGAAGAGGTCGTCATCCCCGAGGACATGCAGGATGAGAATGCGACTTACGATACCTCCAAGGGATACATCACCTACACCTATGCCGAGTATTCCGCATTGACGTGGATCCTCACCTACTACACGAACACCTTCGATTGGCAGGGCATCGGCACGGGCGGCTGCAAGACGAATGCGGGCGTGAAGAACGTCTACGGCAACGACCAGTACGACGGCGTGCTGTATCTCCTTCCTTGGCTCGCGGGCAACGACGCGCAGTACCTCGACGAGAAGTCGACCACCGCGCTCAACGCCGACACGACCAACCACACCGCCACCTACGCGCTCAACCATAAGAAACTCAACGGCGAGAGTGAAGAGATCCAAGTGCAGTACGGCGTCGACAGCCCGAAATTCCTCGAGACCGTCGGTGCGTTCCACGCTTACGGTTCCGACTGGAACGGCAACTCCAACAACGCGGGCGACACCACCATCGAGAAATCCTCCGGTTGGGACCTCTTCGTCGGCGGCAACTGCGTGTTCTACGGCGTAGGTACCTGGAACGCGGGCGCTCTGAACGCGACCGACCGCCAGTACCTCCGTTACAGACTCATGCCCGAACCCGTCTCCGAAGACTATGCCCTCTCCTCCTACATCAAGGACGAGGACTACCACATGAAGGGTTACACGTGGGATAAAGCAAACGGAAAAGCGACCGTCACCACGCAGTTCGCCGCTACCGAATTCGGGATCGAAGACATGCTCGAGAACCAGATCCTCCGCCAGGATCAATGGGGCGCCCGTATGGACTCCGTCGGTTACGGCGTGAGCACCGCGGCAAAGGAAGGCGGCGATTGGAGAGAGACCGCGGCGATCGACCTCGTGAAGTACCTCACCATCACCAAGAGCACGCAGGTCACGCTTACCTATTCGGGCTCCCAGCTTCCCAACTTCAAGTCCCAGTGCAATGAGTTCTATACGAAGTCTGACGAGGGCGACTTCAAGGATATGATCACTCCCGACGACGAGGCGGAGTGGACGCCCGTCTACAATGCTGCGAAGGCGATGTATGCGGCAGGTATGAATTCCGCCACCAAGGACACGCAGATCGGCACCTGGATGAAGGACAACTATCCCAACGTCAAGTACAATCCCTCCGTCGAAAACGATCCTCTGTCCAGCCTCAGCAGCCTTGCAAACGCCATGACTGCGCTCTACCTCGTTGCCTACAAGGAAGCCGACCGCGACCTTTCCCTCCGCATGCAGTACGGTCTGAACGCGACGCGCGACTCCGCAATGTACACCTATGACGACGCTTGGATCGACGTGCTCGACCCTCGCGGCAAGGGACTTGTGATGGCTTACGACTCTCAGAATCCTCACGACGATATGGCAAAAATGCTCGACAATATCTACCGCAGCGAGAGAGCGAGCGAACTTCCCATCTCCGGGAGAGACTACGGCACACCCGCATGGTGGTGCCTGCACCAGGCACAGGCTTGCCAGGATGAACTTCAGAAGGCGATCGCGGAAGAAAATAGCCTGATGTCGTAAACGCGCGGCAACTCTCTCTTCGGATATCCCCCCGCGCGGGGGATATCCGGGAGGGATATGAAAAATTTGTAAGGAGGAAATTATGGAAGACAGCATTGCCGTAAACGAGGCTGTTGCGGGCGAAGAGGCCGCTGCTGTGGAAGCGGTCCCCAAGAAAAAAGAAAAAAAGCCCATCAACCAGGCAAAACTGCAAGATAACCTCTGGGGTTGGATCTTCTGTATCCCGCTCATCGTCGGTACCGTGTGGTTCGTCTATATCTGTTTGGTGTTGGCGTTCCTGCTCTCGTTTACCAATTACCAAGTCATCAACGGCGGCGATATGTTCGCATACATTGCAAAAATGGGCGAGCATATCCACCCGAACGGCGCGTTCTATTGGTACTCCTATGCGTTTAATAACATGACGCAGACGCAGTACCCCATGAACGAACTCGGCGCATACCTCTTCAACACCGTGTTCTATATGATCGGGATCCCGATCGGGATGATCCTTTCGATGTTCTTCGCGGTGTGCATGTCGCGTGACATCAAGGGCGGGAACGTGTTCCGCGTGCTCTACTACCTGCCCTGCGTCGCGAGCACCATCTCCGTCGTTTACACTTTCAAACTCATGTTCTCTCAGCAGGGGGTCATGAACGGGATCCTCGGCTTGAAGGATTTCGACAACGGCGGCGGATTCCAGTGGATCAACATCAACGGGACGACCGACCTCACCTGGAACAACCTGATCACCAAGAACGGCGGCACGCCCACTTCGGCGTCCGCGTTCATGAACGATCCCTATTGGTGCCAGGGGATCTTCACAAAGCTCGTCATCATCATCATGAGCGTTTGGAAGGGGCTCGGCGGCACCATCATCCTCTACATAGCCGGTCTTTCGGGCGTGAATGCCGCAACCAAGGAAGCGGCGCAGATCGACGGCGCAAACGGTTGGACCATCTTCTGGAAAGTTACGATGCCCGACCTCTACCCCGTCATCTTCTACAACATCGTCACTTCCGTCATCGGCGGCATGCAGATCTACGCAGAGCCTACGCTGTTCATCGGCGAGCAATACATCACATCCGGGTATGTCTCCCTCATACAGACCAACGGTATCAAAGCCGGCAAGTCTTCGCAGGGCGCTGCCTACGGTATGATCCTCGCCGTCATCATCTTTGTGCTCACCATGTTCCAGTTCTGGCTGGATTCGCGCAATAAGGACTAAGGAGGGAAATTTCATGGCAAACGCAGAAAATATCGTTGAAACCACCCCCGTCCAACAAGAAGAAGAGTACTCCTCCTTCCGCTATGCGATGGGTGCGATCCTCGCCTTCTTCGGCATCTCGAGCAAAACGCACCGTGCCAGCAAAAAGCGCGCAAAATTCGTGGGCGACGTGTTCACTTACATCGTTTTGCTCTTCGGCACCTTCCTCATGGTCTATCCCTTCTGGTGGATGGTCGCAGCTTCCTTCGCGGATACGACGGACGGTGCCTCGGCTACGCAGGTCATCCGTTCCATCGTTTGGTGGCCCGAACGCAGCACGTTCGACAGCTCTTTCTCCGGCAAGGCAGGCGGGGCGTTCTGGAACTACTACCTGTTCTTCACCGACGGGTTGACGGTCGTCAACGGCAAGTTCACCTTCTGGAGAGCGCTCCTCAACAACTTGCTCTATTCCATTGTCCCCGTTGTCGTCGGCGTCATCACCTCCGCTTCCGCGGCGTTCTCGTTCGCGAAGATCAACTGGATCGGCAGGAATGCGGTGTTCTATTTCCTGCTCGCGGCGATCATGGTCCCCGGTCCTTCCATCATGACGGCTCAGTACGCCATGTATAAAAACCTGAACTGGCAGACCAACGGCTTGGTGCTCATCATCCCCGGGATGTTCGGTTCCATCATGACGGCATTCTTCATCCGTCAGTTCCTGTTCGGGTTGCCCACCTCCATCATCGAGGCGGCAAAGATCGACGGCGCAGGCTATTTCCGCATCTTCTGCGGCTTCATCCTGCCCCTCGCAATGCCCGCCATCATGGCGCAGGGACTGCTGTCCTTCATGGGCTGCTGGAACAACTACATGGGCTCCTACATCATGATCCCCGATACTTCGAGCGCAGTCAACCTTCCTCACGCGATCGCGAAGATGGACGGTTACGGCGGCGGCGGACGGTATGCAAGCATCAACTACGCGGCGGTCATCGCAGGTTCCGTTATCTGCGTCATCCCCGTCATGATCCTGTTTGCTTGCTTCCAGAAGCTCATCATCGGCTCCCTGATGCTCACGGGTTCCAAGGAGTAACCGATCGCAACCGAAAAAACGGAGCGTCCTCGCTCCGTTTTTTTCCACCCGTCTCTTGACAATTTTTTTCAACCATATTATAATAAAAACAGACAAATCAAGGGGGAAAGATCATGAAAAAACGCTATCCCGTTCTGGCGGGGATCTTGAGCGTTGCGCTCATTTTTGCGGCTGCCGGCTGCGGAGAAGGCTCCGGCGGCTGGTACGACAAGGACATTTGGATGACGTCGGGTGCCGCGGTGCCCACGTCGGAGGCGGTCTTGCCGAGTTCCGTGAACTTCGGCAGCGACGTTGCCGTGCACGACCCGTCCGTCTTTTACGACGACGCGACGGAAAAATATTACGCCTTCGGCACCCACTTCGCCGTGGCGAGTTCCACGGACCTCATCACCTGGAAGCAGGAGGCGGGGGACGGCGACAGCAAGGTGCTCTTCGGAAGCGGCGGTGCGGACGGCACGCTGACCACCCTCAAAAGCACCCTCGATCTCAGCGGCGCGATCGACACGTGGGCGCCCGACGTGATGAAGATCGGCAACATGTACTACATGTATCTTTCGGCGACCGCCGCGTTCGGCTCCAACAAATCGGGCATCGTGCGCGTGCGCGCGAACAGCGTGATGGGTCCTTACAGTCAGGAGGAAGAGATCATCTTTTCGAGCGGCAAGGGCGGTGAGCCCAACTGCATCGACCCCGAACTCTTCTACGACAAGGACGGCAAGCTGTGGATGGTGTACGGCTCCTTCTTTGCGGGGATCTATATCAAGGAACTCGACGCAAAGGGGCTTCCCAAGGAAGAGGGCTTCGGCAAGCTCCTCTGGAAGGGCAACAGCACGGGCGTGGAAGGTCCCTTCATCTTCTACAACCAAGAACTCGACTATTACTATCTCATGACGAGCGACGGCTCTCTTTCGACCAACTACAACATGCGCGTGGCGCGGAGCAAGAATCCCGACGGTCCCTACACGGACATCGCGGGAAAGGACATGGCGCAGACGGCGGGGCTCGGCAACAAACTCACGGGCAACTATAAATTTGCGGGCGACAGAGGATATGCCGCCCTCGGGCACAACTCCGTCATCAAAAAGGACGGAAGGTATCTCGTTGTGCATCACACCCGTTGGGAAGAGGGCAGCGGCGTGAGCGGACCGCACCGCGTGGAAGTGCGGCAGCTCTTCTTCAACGAAGAGGGCTGGCCCGTGCTCTCCCCCAACCGCTATGCGGGCGAGGAGAAGGGCACCGTCACGCAGGAGAAAGCGGCAGGTGAGTACGACGTCGTGGTGCACAAGACCTATACGGATGTCGCCTTCGTGTCCTCCGTGCGTTACACCTTCAATGCCGACGGCAAGATCATGAGCGGTGAAGAGCAAGCGGGCACATGGAGCGTTTCGCAGAACTACTATGTAACGATCACCTTGAACAACATCGAATACAAGGGCGTGATCGCACCCGCCTGGCGCAGTTATTCTCCCGCGAAGGGGATCTATTGCATGACCGCGACCTCTTCGACGGGCGGTGCGCTTTGGGTGAACGCCGCAGGCTGAGAAAACAAACAAAAAGCAAAAAACTTCGAAACGACGTTATCCCCCGAAAGGGGGATAACTCATAAAAACGCGACCCATCTGCAAAAATAAGGTACGATATGGCAATACGGTATCCGAAAAATCCCCATTTCAACAAGTTGCAAATGCGCACGCCCGATTACAAAACCTGGCAAGAGGGATGCGCACACGACCCCTCGCTCCTCGAACGGGAGGGGGTGTACTATGCCTATTCCACCGATACATTCGGCGCGCCGAGCGGCTATCAGATCAGAAGGAGCGAAGATCTGCTCCACTGGGAATATGTTGGCTCCGCCTTCGACATGGAGGACACGGCGACCCGTTATAAATACGGAAGGGGCGATCTGCAACCCGCCTACGATTGGTGCAAGACCGCCGCTTCGGAGGTGGGGTACGGAGTGTGTGCGCGGACCGACGGCACCATGGCGTTCTGGGCGCCCCATTGCGTGCGGGGGACCGACGGCAAATTCTGGCTCTACTTTTGTTTGACGGGCTATTTCGGGGGCAGCAAGTCCTGCATCGGGCTTGCCAAGTCCGACCGTCCCGACGGCGGGTTTCGCTTTGAGGGGCTGATTTTGCGCTCTCCTGCGGGTTGGCGCACTCCCAACTGTATCGACCCGCAATTCTTCTCCGCCGAGGGCAGGAGCTTCCTCGTGTACGGCTCGTTCGGGCTCGGTATCTACCTCATCGAACTCGACCCCGCCACGGGGCTGAGAAAGGACGGGCTCACCTACACGGAGTTCGTGCGCGGGCATTGCACGTTTGCGCAGTACTACGGCACCCCCATTGCGCGCGGTTCCCTCGAGGGCGGCGTCATCCACTATCATGCGGGGGTGGATGTGCTCGAAAATGGGAAATGGGTCAAGAAAAATTACTATTACTTCATGTGTTCCTACGGTTCTCTGTCGTCGGCGTACAACATCCGCTGCGGCAGAAGCGAAAGACCCGAGGGTCCGTATACGGATGTCAACGGCAACCCGCTCGTCTGTTCCACCGACCTCGGTACGGGGAACAAGCTCCTCGGCAGTTTTCGGCGCGAGGGGGAGCCAGATTTCTTTTGTCCCGGGCACAACGACATGTTTACGACCTCCGGCGGGGTCAACCTCATCTCCTATCATTGCCGCACCAACTACTTCATCGAGCGGGGGTTGAGCCGCTCCGCAAATTCCCACTTTCTGTATTTGGGGCAATACGCCTTCAATTCGGACGGTTGGCTCGTGATGAATTCCAACCGCTATGCGGGCGAGGAATTGCAGGACGTGTCGGCGGAGGAACTTCTCAACATCACGGCGGGGAAGTTCGAGGCGGTGCGCTTTTTGCAGGGCTATAAAACGGTGAATGCAAGGCGGGTGGACCTCCACGCGGACGGCACCGTAAGCGGCGGCTACACCGGCACATGGCAGACGTACGGCAGTCGCTATATTTCGGTTACGATCGACGGCGAAGAATACCTCGGCGTGGTCATGCCCGCGTGGCACGAAGGGCAGGGTGCCGCGGGGCTCACGGTAACGGCGCTCGGCAGGACCTCGGGCATGGCGCTCCACCTCGACAGCACGTTTCACATCTGACCGTTTTCTTGCTGTCCCCTGCTTCGCGGGGGAAAGTACCCGAGCAAAGCGAGGGGGAAAGGGGGGGGACAATGCCCCCCTTTTTATTGTCATTCCGCCCCGCTTGCACTGTCATACCGAGGCGAAGCCGAGTGTATCCCCTTGGTCGATGAACGCCCGGGGGCTCCTCCCTCGCGTTGCTCGGTCGTCGGAATGACGCAAGCGGGGCGGAATGACAGGATCCCCCGCTCTCTTCCCGAAGCGTCGAGGGGAGACAAAAAACCCTTGACAAAATCTTCTTCTTCGATTACAATAATCATGCGACAACAATAGAATAATCAACTCAATTAAAGCACCAACTAATTATGCCATTGGGCGGAACAGGTGTTTTATTTGAGCATACTTCTATTGTTGTCGCAAACAATACCGCCGATGGAGCGCGTCTCCTACGGGGGTACGCGCTTTATTTTTTCAAAGGAGAAGTTTGCGATGTACAAAAAGAGAGACGCGACCGCCTTCGATGCGGCTGTGGAGCGGGTGATGTCGGAAGTGTTGCGGCGGCTGGAGAACGGCGACACCGACCTCACGATCGCCGTGGGCGACGGCGACTATCTGCTCTCGGAGGACGATCTCCTGCGCGATCTCACGATCTTTTCGGACGAAGTGTTCGACGGCGAAACGGTGCGGGAGCCGTCCGCGGTCGTCGTCAAATTCCGCAACGGGCAGACATTTCGCATCATGGTGAAGGAAAATTCCGGGCCGTGCGGAATTTTTTTGAAAAAGTGTGAGTAAAACACCTCGCTCGTCCGTCTATATTTATAGAAAGGAAAAAAGGAGACGTTTTATGGCTCGTATCTTCAAAATTTTCGCAGCCTCGTGCGCGGGCGTCATGCTCCTCTCCGTTCCCGCCTGCGGCGGCAATCAAACCGTTCTCGGCAAGCCCGATGCGGTCGTGCCGCTCAGCTACACCGAGCGCCGCGAGAAGGGGGAAGCGTTCGATTCCCTGCTCTCCGCCTCCAACGCCTTTGCCGCCCGCTTCGCGCCCAAGGCAGCCGCACTTTCGGAGGAAAAAAACGTCGCCCTGTCCCCCATTTCCGTGTACATGGCGCTCGCGCTCGCGGCGCAGTGCGCCTCTGGGGAGACGGCAAGCGAGCTCTACACGGCGCTCGGCGCGCCCCGCGAGACGGTAACGGCGGAATTTTCCGACTTCTACCGCTCCCTCGCGGCGGAATACACGGACAGCAGAGGAAAGGTCGAGGCGCGGGTCGATCTCGGCAATTCCATCTGGGTCAACAAGGGAACGACCGTCCGTGAGAACTGCATCCAAACGCTCGCAACCGACTACCATTGCCATTCCTACGCCGCCGACTTTGTGCACGACAACGCGGGCGCGAACAAGGCGGTGCAAAACTTTGTCAAAGAGCAGACGCACGGGCTCATCGATCGGGATTTCAAGCTCTCCGATCGAACGCTCTTTGCGCTCATCAATACCCTCTACTTAAAAGAGATCTGGAACAGCGAGGGCGACGAGCTGCCGCTCACCCAAACGAGTTATTCTTTCAAACAGGGGGACGGGAGCGAAAAGAGCGGTCCCCTCATGCAGGGCAAGTACGTCGGCGGGAGAGCTTTCGACGGGGGAAATTTCACAAGTTTCTTCACCCGCACGTTGCACGGCTACAAACTTCATTTTTTGGTGCCGAAGGAGGGCGTTCCGCTTGCCGAAGTCTTTACCGAAGAGACGCTGAACGCCCTGCAAACCGCCGATTACGGCGGCTACGACGAGGAAACGGACACCTATTACAGCACCCGCTGCCTCTTTCCCGCGTATGAAGCGAATTTCGACGAGGAGGTGGACGACGTTTTGAAGGAAATGGGGGTCGAACGGTTCTTCCGTGACCCAGGGCTCTATCCGGACGGCTGTGAGTTTGAAACGCTCACCGACGAATTGGTCTATTGCAAGAAGGTGCAGCACGTCGCCAAACTCAAAGTGGAGCGGCGGGGGATCGAAGGAGCGGCGGTCACGGTCGTCGGAATGGACGCCGCGGAGGCGGCGCCCATCGAGTACGTCTATGAGGATTTCATCGTCGACCGCGCCTTTGGGTTCGTCCTCACCGATCCCTACGGCGTCACCCTCTTCTCGGGCGTCGTCAATACGATATAATATATAAGGTATAGGAAAAAGCAAGAAAAAAGCCGCGGCGCGCTTGGGTCTCCAAGCGCGCCGCGGCGTGATATTTGGGAAGGTGCACAGGCGACATGATATAATACTGTCATTTCGACCGTAGCGAATGCAATGAGCGAAGTGGAGAAATCTCAACAATATTAGGGCTCCCAAAAAAGATTGCGAAGCAAGATTTTTTGGGAAGAGGA
>CANQRP010000042.1 GCA_947626305.1 uncultured Clostridia bacterium
GTGCTCTTCGCTCCTGAGCCAAACGATGACGTCCGCGCCCTTGATGGCGTTCTCCGCACGGCGGACCCCCTCCCGTTCGATCTCGTCTGCGCTCTCCCTGAGCCCCGCCGTATCGGTGAGGTGGAAGAGCACGCCGCCGATCTCGAGAGATCCGTCCACGATGTCCCGCGTGGTACCCGCCTGCGAAGACACGATCGCACGGTCATAGCCGAGCAGGGCGTTGAGCAGCGAACTCTTGCCCGCATTGGGTACGCCGCAGAGCGCAACGCGCACGCCGTCCTTGATTTTCTTGCCCGAACGGTACTGCGCTTTGAGTGAGGACAGCGCCGCCGAGACCGTGTGCAACTTTTCGGCGACTTCCCGCCTCAGATCGGACGAGAGCCCTTCTTCGGGATAATCCACATCCGCATCCACGCCGGCGAGGCACTCTTTGAGGAGCCCCTGCAATGCGGTCGCCTCTTTGGAGAGCTTTTCTCCGTAAAGCAAAAAGCCCGCCCGTACCTGCGCTTCCGATTGCGCCGCGATCATCTCCCCCATCCCTTCGACGGCGGAGAGGGAGAGCTTGCCGTTGAGAAATGCCCGTTTGGTGAATTCGCCGGCACGCGCGAGCCGCGCGCCGAGCGCGAGCGTACGCGCAAGCGCTCCACGGGCGATCTGGGTGCCGCCGTGGCAATGGAATTCCACCGTGTCCTCCCCCGTAAAGGAGTGCGGCGCACGAAAATACACACACATTCCGAAATCGCGGAAGGAACCGCAGTCGATGACGCCCGCACGGAGCAGATTGGGGACGAACTCCCCCTTCCCCGAGAACATCGCGCGGGCGATGCCGAGCGCATCCTCGCCGCTCACGCGGACGATGGCTACCCCGCCTTTCCCCTGCGCAGTGGCGATCGCAGAGATCGTTTCGCTCATATTCCCCTCACTTTTGATAAATCTATTATAACACATCTCGGAGGACTTTGTAAAATGTTTTTCGGCATTTTGAAAAAGGACGCAACGCTGCGCCCTTTTCTTTTCAGAAATCGGAGAACGGATCGTCTTCCGGCTTGTTCTCCGCTCCTTTGCCGGCATCCGTGCCGCCCGCGCCGCCGAAATCGGAAAACGGCTCTTCGTGAGCCCCCGTACCGCCGCTCTGTCCGTTGTAAGGACCGTTACCGTAGGGACCGTTGTAAGGTCCGTTGCTGTAGGGACCGTTATAAGGACCGTTGCCGTAAGGTCCGTTGTTGCGGGCGTACTGATCCATTTTTCTGCGCATATACTCGTTGTAGTTCACGGCGTGATTGTTCCGCACGGCGAAGATGGTAAACCCGCGGGCGGGAAGCACCACGCTCAAAAAGACCATGAGGAAGGGCGAACGGGCGTAATATTTGCGGTAGAACGCCATGAACATCACGCAGAAAAAGATGAGCACGACGAACCACATGAGATAGGAGACGATCTCGCAATAGAGGGAGACGTCCGCCGCCCAGCGCAAGCTGTTCGGGAGATAGGACGGCATGAATTTCACCGTGGCGATACCGGACGCTTCGTTGACCGTTACCTCGTAGAATTCGGGGCGCAGCAACAAAACGGTGATGACGACGAGAAAGGTCTCGAGTAAAACGTAGAGGATCTCCGCCAGCATGGCGTACAGCCCGGAGCGCTTCATTTTTTGCCCGAAGAAGTTCGCCTCCCCCGCGATCTTGCCCGTGTACCAGGTATTCGCAAAGGGCAAAAAGCCGAGCCACGGGTGTTTGATCCCCTCCCGTTTGGCGATGGTGTAGAGCCCGATCCCGCCGAGGATGTGTCCGATGAGGTACAGCCCGCCCGCCACGGCAAGACTGATAAACAGCCCCATCCGTTGCATCCCGATGTATTCTTCCGCGGAGTTTGCCTGCAAAAAGGCTTCCAGGAAGTATTGTGGGAAATTCATCCAATCAAAAAATTCCATGATCAATCCTCCGTGCCGAACAGCGGCACGCCATAATCTACATTCATGAGGGTAAGTCCCTGCGGAGGCATCGTCTTCGCAAGGCACGCCCGTTCGCCCGTAAGGAACGCACGGGTGATCCCCTCCTCTTTTCCCGCGCCCACGGCGAAGAGTTCGCCGCTTAAAATGCGTACCATGTTGTACAAAAACCCGTTACCCGTCACCGTGATCGCGTAAAAGACGCCATAGGGCTCTTTTTGCTCCGTGACGGTGAGCTCGTAAATTTCCCGCTCGCTCGTTTTGGAAGTGAAACCCGCGGAACGGAATGCCGCAAAGTCGTGCTTCCCCCAAAGAAGGCGCGCCGCTTCCCGCATTTTTTCAACGTCGGGACGGACGAACAGGCGGGCGTGGGTGCGGCGGAAGAGAGGCAATTCGGTCTCCGCAAAGTAGGCGGAGTAGCGATAGGTCTTGCGCTTTGCATGGCGGGTGACGTCGAAGTCCGCAGAAGCCGCAGCGCTTTTCAGCACTCTCACATCGGGCGGGAGCAGGCGGTTGAAGCAGGCGGCGAGCTTCTCCGCGGGGACGGAAGTGTCCCCGTCGAGCATGACGACTTGTCCGAGCGCGTGCACTCCGGCGTCCGTTCTGCCGCTCGCGGTAAGCAGGGTGGGTACGCCGAAAATTTGCGCCGCCGCCTCCTCCATGACGCTCTGCACCGTGCGCCGCCCCGGTTGAATTTGCCAGCCCGAAAAATCGGTGCCGTCATAACTTGTCAAGAGCAAATATCTCATAGCGGGAACACGGGGAAGAAGCGCATGACGACGATCCCCGCGATGAGCGCCGCAAGTAGCACGAGCGCGAAAAGATCCCGCCACGAAAAGTGAAGTTTTTTATATTTTGTGCGGTTTTTGCCCCCCGAATAACAGCGGGCGTCCATCGCGTCGCCGAGCTCGTCCGCGCGGCGGAACGCCGACAACAGGAGCGGAATGAGCACGGGGACGATCGCCTTTACCCGCTTTGCGGGTCCCCCCGAATCGAGCATTGCCCCGCGCGCCTTCTGCGCGTTCATGATGCGCTCCGTCTCGTCCATGAGAATGGGGATGAACCGGAGGGCGATACTCATGATGAGCGCGAGCTCGTGCACGGGAAAGCGGATCCATTTGAGGGGAGTGAGCAAGCTCTCGATCCCATCCGTCAAAGAGACGGGGGTCGTTGTATACGTGAGCAGCGAGGAGCAGATGACGAGCAAAAAGAGGCGCAGGATGAGGAATACCGAAAACATGATGCCCGCCTGCGTAACGCGGAAGATCTTCCACTCCCACAGGACGGCGGGAGCGTCCCAATACACCGCGTCGCCGCCGTGGAAAAACAAGTTGAGGACCGCCGTGAACAGCACGAGGAACAGCACGCCCCGCACGGCGCGCAGGACCTTTCCGAAGGGGATGTGCGCAAACAGAACGGCAAGCAGCAACACCGCCGCCGCAACGCCGAGCGCCAAAAGTTCTTTCGCAAGGAAGATCGCCACGATGTAGCCGATGAGAAAGAGAATTTTGAGACGGGGGTCGAGATTATGGACGAAGGACTTGACGGGATAGTACTGCCCAAAGGAGACGTCTTTCAGCATTTCTCCCCCTTCTGTGCAAGCACCTTTTTCACAAAGTCCTCGACCGTATAGTCGCAGTCGATCTCCATCCCCCTCTTGCGGAGGGCAAGCACGAGCTTTGCGGTGAGCGGGATGTCGAGCCCGAGCGACAGAAGTTCCTCCGCATGCGGGAACAGTTCGGCGGGAGGAAGGACTTTTTTGACTTTTCCCTCCGCAAAAACGGCAACATGGGTGCAGTTTTCGGCGATCTCATCCATATCGTGCGAGACGACGACCACCGTTTTGCACCAATGTTCCCGAAGCCGATGCAACAGCTCCATCACTTCCCGCTTGCCGAGGGGGTCGAGCCCCGCCGCAGGTTCGTCGAGGACGAGAATTTCGGGCTTCGTGACAATGACGCCCGCGATGGCGACCCGCCGCTTTTGTCCGCCCGAGAGATCGAAAGGAGACATTCCCTTCACTTCCCCGTAATCGAGACCGACTTCTTCGAGCGCCTCCCGGACCGCGCGCGCCACTTCGTCCGCTTCCGGCTTTTTTTCGGCAAAATTCTTGTACCCGAAGGCAACGTCCTCAAACACCGTTTCGGCGAAGAGCTGGTTTTCGGGATACTGGAACACCATGCCGACCTGCCGACGAAGCGCACGGAAATTTGTCTTTCGGCTCGTGAGGTCGAACTCGCCCACCGTGAGCACGGCGGGGTCCTTCTTCTTTCCCCGTTTGAGGGAGGAGGGCAAGCGCAACAGCCCGTTGAGATGTTGCACAAAGGTGCTCTTTCCGCTCCCCGTGTGCCCGATGATGCCGAAAAACTCCCCCTCCTCGATCGTGAGGGAAATGTCGTCGAGCGCCTTCGTCGCAAAGGGCGAATCCGCATTGTAGGTATAACTGAGATGTTCGGCTACGATACGCATTTTGCGATCTCCTCCGCAAGCGCATCGACGCCGAGCGTATACGGCACCTCCATGCCGCCCGCACGGAGACGGTTGCAGATCTCTCCGATGCGGGGCAGGGCGAGGTTGTATGTGACGAGTTCCTCTCCCCTGCGGAAAATGCCCTCGGGGGTATCCTGCATGACGATCTCCCCGCGGTTCATCACGACCGCACGGGAGCAAAGAAGCGCCTCCTCCATAAAATGGGTGATGAGAAGAACGGTGATACCCTCTCGCTTGTTGAGTTCTTTTACCACTTCCACGATCTCCCGTCTGCCGCGCGGGTCGAGCATGGCGGTGGATTCGTCGAGGATCATGATCTTGGGGCGCAATGCGAGCACGCCCGCGATGGCTACCCGCTGTTTTTGCCCGCCCGAAAGACGGGATACGGTGGCGGTGCGGTACTCCTCCATGCCGACGGCGCGGAGCGCAAATTCGATGCGTTCGCCGATCTCTTCCCGGGGAAGCCCCACATTTTCGGCGCCGAATGCCACGTCGTCCTCCACGATGGAGGCGACCGCCTGCGAATCGGGATTTTGAAAGACGATCCCCACCTGTCTTCTGATGTCGAAGAGGTTTTTCTGCGTGACGGTCGTACCGAACACCGCCACTTCGCCGCCATCGGGAACGAGCAGCCCGTTTGCAAGGCGGGCGAGCGTGCTCTTTCCGCTCCCGTTGTGCCCGAGCACCGCGACGAACTCCCCTTCCTCTACCGAAAAATTCAGATGTTCCATCCGGAACGCGCTCTCTTCCCCGTAGGAAAAAGAGACATCCCGATATTCCAGCGCCTTAGCCATGCTCTTCCTATTTTCTCTATTATAGCATTCTTCGTGTAAAAACACTCGGATTTCTGTATGAAAACGGAGTGAAAATTATTATTTTTCCGCCCGATCGCGCACGATCGCAAGCTCTTTGAGCGCGCGGGTGCAGGCGATATACTTTTCGTTCTCCGTCATGTCCCTGTCGTAGACGGCGACGCAGGAGAATTCCAGCCCCTTGCTCTCGTAAACCGTCATCACGTTCACCTTGCTCTTGGAGACCTTTCCGCTCGCCGAAAGCAGCGAAAATCCCCGCTTTTGAAAGAGGGAAAGGTATTCTTCCCGCGCGATGATCGCCTTCAAGCCCTGCTTTCCGCGGAAAAAGCCGTTCAACCTGCGCGGAACGAGCGTGACGACTTCGCTGCCGTGCAGCCCGATGGGCGACATCTTTACGTCGGCGATCCCGGACACATAGTCGACGATCTCGTTGGTATTGCGGTAATTGCGGTCGAGCTCGTAGATCTTTTCGAAGCCCTCCCACTTTCCCACTCCCCGCCACGGGGTGATGTTCTGTTTGAGATCGCCGAAGATGTTGAACGCGGCGTCCGCGTGGATCTTTTCGAGAAGCGCATACTCCTCCGGCGAAATATCCTGTCCTTCGTCCACGAAGACAAGCCCGTAGCGGGGAGTGAGCTGCCTGCCTGCGGCGGTGAGCATCGCACACAGTGCATAGCCGTCGGACGGGAATATCCCCCGCATATCGTACTTCTTTTTATATCGCTTGATCGTGCGGCGGTAAAAAAAGCGCACGACATCCACGGCATTCTCGCATTTTCCCGCATCCGCACAGACTTCCGAGAGGCGGAGGATCAGGAAAAATTCGCGGAAGAGTTCCAAGCCTTCCTCCATCCCCGCGAGGACCTGTGCGACCCTCCCCGCTTCCTCTTTCAGCTCCGTCCGCCGTTCGATGCGCTCCGCATAGGTGAAGACCTCTTTGTCCCCGACCGTCACGCGATAGCGTTTGAGGTCGGCGATCTCTTTCTCCACGGTGACGAGAAATCCGCGCAAATCGGCGGCGGCGTTTGCGAAGACCTGTTCCGCCCGCGCCGCAACATCCTTTGCACAGCGGTAAAATTCCACAAATTGACGGAAGAAATAGTCGGCGGTGCGCTTTTCGCCATGCAGCACGAAACGCAAGAAGTCCTCGATCTGCACAAACTCGCTCATGAGTCCGCGCAAGGGTTTGGTAAAATAAAATCCGCCCTCCTTGCGCTCTTTGAGTTCGCCGAGGACGCACCTGCGCACCCGCACGGAGGCATTTTTCACTTCCCGATAGTCCGCTTGGCGGCGAACACAGTCCTCAAGCACACGCTCCGCCACTTCGCGGCATTCCCGCCCCGTGAACAGACCGTATACATCCGAATAGATCTTCTCGATCTCCCGCGCGAGGTCCCGCGTGAAATCGGCAGAATACAGATAGCGGAGATATGCCTCGTTTTCGCGCTCCTTGCCGAGCTTTGGGAGGAGGTCCACCCCCTCGTTTTTGAGTGCGCGGAAATAATAGTTGTTCAGCGTAACGGTACGTACCCGCTGCAATTCGAGCACCTGCGCGAGTTCGTCGATGAAGGCGTTGAAGGAGTCCGACGGGGTGATGACGAGTACGTCTTTGGGGCTGAGCGCCTCGTTGTTGTACATGAGGTAACTGAGGCGATGCAGCATGATCATCGTCTTTCCGCTTCCCGCGCAGCCTTGGAGCACAAAACTCTCCCGCTCGGGGCGGGTGATGATATCGAACTGCTTCTCCTGTATGGTGCGGATGATGTCGCGGATATGAACGTCGTCCTTCCTGTCGAGAATGATGTCGCGAAGATAGGGATCGAACAGGATCTCCTCGTCCCGCCCCGCGATCTCCTCGGGCGTGAGAACGTCCCGAACCGAAAGATATTCGTTTTTGAAACCGAGCACCTTGCCGTTTTTCACGGAGAGAGACCGCCGCAGAACGGTGCGGTATTCGTAGTCGTTGATGCGGAAATTGACGCGGCTCTTCTGATAATAGCGCACGGCGAGGGGGGCGCGCCAATCCACGATCTCGAGGTTGACGTCCCCCCGCTTGCCGATATAATAACTGTTATAGCCCTCTTTGTCATCCACAACGTCCATGCGGGCAAAGTAGGTCTCGGTAAAATAGCACTTGTAAGTGTTGAGTTTTTTGGTGAGCGCTTCGACTTCGGCGCCGAGTTCGAGTATGCGGCGATAGTCCTTTGCGGTATATTCCGAACTCTTTCTCAGCGTCTCGATCTCCGACTTCGCCTCCCGGATACGGTCGCGATAGCGGGAAAGATAGACAACTTTGAGCATGACAAGCACGGCGCTCAGCCGTTCTTCCTCATAAGTTTGCTGCTGTTGTCCGTCGAGGAGAGAGAGATACCACTCTTTGTCCGCCTGTTTATGCGGTTCGAGCTTTCCCCGCGGATCGTTGACGCGCTGCTTCATCGTTTTCTCCGGAATGCCTCTCCGCCTGCCTTGCGGAGCTCTATCTTCAATCATAGCATATTCCGCGGAAAAAAGAAAGACTTTGGGAGAATTTTTTGCAAGAAAAAAGAGGGTTTTTATTCCCTCTCGTCTTCCTGCGGTCCTGCGTCGGCGATCGGTCGTCTCTTGGCGAGCACCTGCGCGTACACGACGCTTGCGCTCACCGCGATAAAAACGGAAACCGTGGCAAGAATGACGGCGACGAACTGCGTCTCCCTCAACGCGGGCACCGTTCCGAACACGACCGCGGCTGCCGCGGAGAGCAGGCCCGCCGCAAAGAAAAGATAGCCGCCGAGGCGGTGGGTCTTGCGCCATACTTCCTCGCTCCCGAGCGTTGCGCCCGTGCGGATGCCGATCACGCGGTTGGGTTCGATGCGGGGCAAATAGTTCCCGAGCCAGGCGATGAGGAGGGAGAGCGGAAGTACGATCACGAGCATGAGCGGGAAATCCGTCTTTTCGCCGACCTTCACCCCGCTTGAAACGAGCGCGAAAAATACCCAGCCGATGGTGGCGAAGACGGCGCCGAGCGCAGAAAGAAGCCCCGCCGTGACCGCGCGGTTCTTTTTCTGCACGAGCGAAGCCCAAAGCCCTGCCGAAATGAGCGCCGCCGCGCCCGGAAGCGCAAGATAGACCCACGGCGAGCCGACGGCATCCGCCACCATCGCCGCGTCGAAATGGATGGGCACCTGTGCGGGCAGAAAGCCCACACCGATCGCAAATCCGACGAGATTCAAAAGAGAAAGAACGGTATATACGATTGCTGTTTTCATATCGGCTCCTTATTTGCGCGTGATGTTCATGAGATAGACGAGCATATCCTGCAAAACGGTGGTGTTGAGAGAATAGATGATGGTTTGGGCACGGCGGTTCGTTTTGACGAGGTTTGCCTCTTTCAACACGGAAAGATGATGCGAAACGGTCGCCGCGGTCAGATCGAACTGGTCGGAGATCTCCCCCGCCGTGTGCGGTCTTCCCTTCAACATCCCGAGGATCTCCCGCCGCGTCTTGTCCGTCAGCGCACTCCATGCGTCCCTCATGCTCTTCTTCTCCCGTATTTAGAAATTCATCGAAATGATCATAACATTTTTCGGCAAATTTGTCAATGGTATTTTGATAACTTTCTAATTAAAACATAAAAAAGAACGCCCGCAAGCGGGCGCCTCTTATCGCATGTTCTCTTTTGCTACGGAGAGCATCAATTTGATCCGATTCTCCTGATTGACCTTCGTCGCGGAAGGGTCGTAATCCACAGGCACGATGTTTGCGTCCGGGAAGAGGTCTTTCACCGCGCGCGAAGCGCCCTTCCCCGCAATGTGATTGGGCAGGCATCCGAAGGGCTGTGCGCAGACGATGTTCACGGTGCCGGACTCGCACAGTGCCGCCATTTCCGCGGGGATCAACCACCCCTCCCCCATCTTCACACCCTGGTTGATCACTTTATCCGCCAGAGCGCGCAGATGTTCGAAGTCGTGCATCGGCTCGAAGCGGCTCTTTTGCATCCGCTTGATCAGCTTCTTTTGCTTGCCGTACGCCCAATGATAGACGAAGCGGAAGAGGAGCGAGGTCATGTTTTTTCTGCCGTAAAACGTGGCGTCGTTGAGCGTATTCACCACGCAGTACAGAAGAAAGTCCATGAGGGCAGGCACCACCGGCTCGCAGTTCTCGCTCAAAAGAAATTCTTCGAGGTGGGAGTTGGCGAGCGGAGAGTATTTGACGTAGATCTCCCCCACGATGCCGACTTTGATCTTCTTTTCCTCCCCTACCGGCACGACGGAGAACGCGTTGACGATCTCGTTTACGATCCTGCCGAAGCGGCGATAGGTGCCACGGGAAAAGCGCTCCTTCAAACTCTCCAAACAGCTCTCCCGCGCCTTTTGGCAATCCCCCGCGGTTTGCTCGTAGGGCGCCGTCTGATTATAGAGGCTCATGATGAGGTCACTGTAAAACGTGGCGTATGCAAACTGCACGATGATGCCGAGCGACATCTCGAAGCCACCGCGCTCCTTTTCCAGACCGGATACGTTGAAGGAGAGCACGGGAACGCCGGGAAATTCCGCTTTGAGCGCCTTGCGGATGAGGGGCAGATAGTTGCTGGCGCGGCATCCGCCACCCGTCTGCGTGATCATCACGGCTGTCTTGTTCAGGTCGTATTTTCCGCTCTTCAAGGCGTTCAGAAACTGACCGATGACGCAGAGAGCGGGATAGCACGCGTCGTTGTGCACATGCTTCAACCCCTCGTCGATGACGGCGCGCCCCTCGTTGTGGAGCACCTCCACATGATACCCATGCAACAGAAGGATGTGTTTGAGCAGATCGAAGTGCCACGGCAGCATATCTGGGACGAGAATGGTGTGCGTCGCCTTCATTTCATGGGTGAACACGGGATACTCATCCGTGAAATCAAGAAAATTCTTGTTTTCCTTATTCATCGTTCTCCCTCTCCCGATTCTGCTCCTCGATCGCCGCCAACAGCGACCTGAGACGTATTTTTACCACACCGAGATTGTTGATCTCGTCGATCTTGATCTGTGTGTAGAGCTTTCCCTTGCTTTCGAGAATGTGACGGACTTCATCCGTCGTGATTGCGTCGATCCCGCACCCGAAGGAGACAAGCTGCACCAGATTGACGTTTTGATGCCGTGTAACATACTCAGCGGCACGATACAGGCGGGCATGGTAGGTCCACTGATTGAGCACGTTGACCTTTACGTTTGCGCCCTGTTCGAAGATGCTGTCTTCGGAAAGCACCGCGATGCCGAGCGAAGTGAGCAATTTGTTGATGCCGTGATTGATCTCGGGGTCGGTATGGTACGGTCTGCCCGCGAGAACGATCACCTGCTTCTCTTCCCGCTCCGCCTCGGCGAGGATCTCTCTGCCCTTTTCCACGAGGTCGTCATGGAAGCGCTGCATGCGTTCCACGCCTGCGCGGTAGGCGCGTTTGACGAGGGAAGCGGGCACTTTGAAGCGGGATAGCGCACGGGTGAGCGTATGTACCGTCGCCTTCTCGCTGTTCGGGTCGAGGTAGGGCATGATGAAATTGGTCTCATTCAGCCGTTCGTTGTTTGCTTTGAGCAATTCGGGGTAATAAGCGACTACGGGGCAGTTGTAGTGATTGTCGGAATCGTATTCGTCGAAATTGTAGCTCTCGCAGGGGTAGAAGATGAAGTCCACCCCTTTGTCGAGCAAACTTTCGATGTGCCCGTGCATGAGTTTTGCGGGATAGCATGCCGTATCGCTCGCCACCGTGTGTTGTCCTTTGAAGTAGAGCTGGCGGGAGCTTCTCTCCGAAAGCACCGTTTTGAACCCGCATCTCTCGAAAAACTCCACCCAAAGCGGGAGCTGTTCGTACATCACGAGTTGCAGAGGGAGCCCCACCGTGCCGCGTTTTGCCTCGCTCTCGTCATTCGGGAGAGAGAGCAAACTTTCGTATTTGTAGGAATAGATGTCGAGGGCGGGAGCGGAAGATTTGAGCCCCGCTCCTTTTTCGCACTTGTTGCCGGAAATGAACTTCCTGCCGTCCGAGAAGGTGAGGATATTCACGTTGCAATGGGACGTACAGCGCCGGCACACGACGGTGCGGGAGGAATAGGAAAAGCGGTTGAGCTCCGCTTCCGTCAAAAGTTCCGAGGTAAGCGTGCCTTCGGCGGTGTTTTCCAGGGCATACAGTGCCGCGCCGAAAGCGCCCATGAGCCCCGCAATGGCGGGACGGACGACCTCTTTCCCCGTCTCTTTTTCAAACGAGCGCAGAACGGCGTCGTTCAGGAAGGTACCGCCCTGCACTACGATATGATCGCCGAGTTCTTCGGGCGTGCGGGCGCGAATGACTTTGTAGATGGCATTCTTTACGATGGAGGAGGAGAGCCCGGCGGAAATATCCTCGATGCTTGCCCCCTCTTTCTGCGCCTGTTTGACGGAGCTGTTCATGAAGACCGTACAGCGGGAACCGAGTTCCACGGGGTGTTTTGCAAAGAGTCCCAAACGGGAGAAGGGCTCGATCTCCATTCCCATCGCTTTTGCAAAGGTCTGGATAAAGGAGCCGCAGCCCGACGAGCACGCTTCGTTGAGCATGATGGAATCGATCGCGCGGTTCTTTACCTTGAAACACTTGATGTCCTGACCGCCGATGTCGATAATGAAATCCACGTTGGGGTTGAAGTAGAGCGCCGCCTTGAAGTGCGCCATCGTCTCCACGACGCCGAAGTCGATTTTGAGCGCCGCGCGCATCATGTCTTCCCCATATCCCGTAACGCAGGCACCGCGGATATTGATGCGATCGCCGGTCAGGGAATAGATCTCATGCAAGCGCTGAACAACGATCTCGAGCGGCTGTCCGTTATTGGACTGGTAATGCGAATAGAGAATTTTGCAATCGGGCGTGATGAGAAGGAGTTTCGTGGTCGTGGAGCCCGAATCGATGCCGAGATAGGCGTCGCCACGATACCGATAGATGTTCTCGAAAGACAGGTCGCTGCGCATGTGGCGCGCGATAAAGTCGTCGTATTCCCGTTGGGAGGCGAAGAGCGGCTCCCCGAGGGTGATCTCGTTGCCGCCGCGGATATTTTTTACGCGGGCGATGATGTCGTCGAGCGACTCTTCCTTCTCGTTTGCGGCATACATCGCCGCACCGAGCGCCATGAATTTGGGTCCGTTTTCGGGGAAGATCGCATGCTCTTCGTCGAGTTTGAGGGCCTCGCAGAATGCCTTCCGCAGCCCTTTCAAATAGTATAACGGACCGCCTAGGAAGAGCACTTTGCCCTTGATCCTGCGCCCCTGCGCGAGCCCCGAAACCGTTTGGTCGACAACGGCATGAAAAATGGAAGCCGCAATATCGCTCTTTTTCGCCCCCTGGTTGAGGAGAGGCTGGATATCCGATTTCGCAAAGACGCCGCAGCGGGAGGCGATGGGATATACCCTTTCCGCCTGCAAGGAGAGCTCGTCCATTTCGTCCGCGGTGAGGTTGAGGAGCGTTGCCATCTGATCGATAAACGCCCCCGTGCCGCCCGCGCAGCTGCCGTTCATGCGCTGTTCCGCGCCGCCCGTGAGAAAGATGATCTTGGCGTCTTCCCCGCCGAGTTCCACCGCCGCGTCTACGTCCGGATAGAATTTACGGATGGCAAAAAAGGCGGCTTGCACTTCCTGCACAAAGGGAAGACCGCCGCGTTGGGCGAGCCCGAGCCCCGCGGAGCCCGTTACGCAAGCTTTGAAACATGCGGAAAAGGAGCGAACTTTTTCAAGTTCCTCCAAAACGCACTCCCTTACGCGCGAAAAGTGCCGC
>CANQRP010000043.1 GCA_947626305.1 uncultured Clostridia bacterium
TTTGTAGTAAAGATAATATGCCCGGGCAGGAAGATTTATTTTGTATCTTTCCTATAAATTGGGGTTGTATCTTTACAGTTTCGATCTCAGTCTGCTTTGAAGGGGAGAAGGGCGGCGATGCGCGCACGCTTGATGGCGATCGCAAGCTCTCTCTGATGCTTTGCGCAGGTGCCCGTCATTCTGCGGGGCAGGATCTTGCCGCCTTCGGCGACGTACTTGCGCAGTTTGCCGACGTCCTTATAGTCGATCTTCGCCGTCTTTTCCTGGCAGAAAAGGCATACCTTTTTGAAATTTTGCTTTTTGAATCCCTTCTTGGCGGGGCGTTCGCCGCGCTCGCGGGGTCTCTCCTCCTGTTCGGGAGCGTCGTTTTCCACAGGCGCTTCTTCCACGGGAGCTTCTTCTACGGGAGCGGCCTCTTCCACCGCCTCGACAGTTTCATTTTCTTCCATGATGAATTCTCCTTGATTTTTTAGAGTGTTTCCGCTTTCTCAGAACGGAATGTCGCCGTCGTCGTCAAACGATTGCAGAGTGGGCTTCTTTTTCGCGGGTGCGCTTTGCGCGGGCGCGGCGTCGTACGGATCGCCGTCCGCCCCGTTGCTTTTTGCGGTGAGGAACTCGATGTCCTGTGCGATGACGTCTACCGCGGTGCGGCGTTGACCCTGGTTATCCTCGTAGTTGCGGATCTGGATGCTTCCCGTCACAGCCACTTTATTTCCCTTTTTGGTGTAGCGCGCAACGGTGTCGGCAAGCCCACGCCATGCGGTGACGTTGAAGAAGTCCGTCTGGCGTTCGCCGTCCGAACCCGTATAGTTGCGGTTGACGGCGATCGCAAAGTGGCACACGCTGACTCCGCCCGCCGTTTCGGTGAGCTCGGGATCGCGCGTGAGGTTCCCGATCAAAAACACCTTGTTCATACTGTCCTCTTTCAGTCGATTTTCGTGATCATGCGGCGAAGGCAGTCGCCCGAGATGCCCGCAATACGGTCAAGCTCTGCAACGACGGGTCCATCCGCCACGAATGTCATCAATGCGTAGAAAGCCTCGGTTTTGAAGTTGATGGGGTAGGTCGTCTTTTTCACGCCCCACTTGTCGAAGGATTCCACAGTTCCGCCCATGTCGGATACGATCTTGGAATACTTGCCAAGTTCCGCCTCTCTCGCTTCTTCCGTCAGCTCGCTGTTGACAAGAATGAGCATTTCGTACTTTTGCATTTTTTTCACCTCCCGGTCTATTCGGCGTACCCCGAAGGGCACGCAAGGTTTGTTCCATTATTTTACACTATTTTTGCGGACAAGTCAACGCGTTTTTATGGGTTTGCGGGAAAAAATCGCGCGAATGCCGCAAAGTTGTCCCTTTTTCGGCGGTGAGAAAGTCCGCCGTGTCCGCCTGCGGGCGCCCGCCGTTCAGTTCCGCCCCGCCGCGATGTGGGCGAGGAGCCGTTCCCGCGTGTTGAGCCGCCCGTCTCCGGCGCAAAAGAGGAGGAGGTCGCCGAGCGTCTCATGCACCTGCCGGGGCGGCACGCCGAGGGCGAGCAGGTCGTCCCCCCGCACGGCGAGCTCGGAGAGGGTGAACGGCACGCCTTCGCTCTTCATTTTTGCGAGCACGGCGTTCCACTTTTTGAGCACGGGCGCCTCGGAGAGGTCGTCTTTGCAGGCGGAATAGTCCGCCTGTTTGATGAGAAAGAGTTTGGGCAGGAGGGAGTAGTTCCGCACGAGCTCGCGCCGAAGCTTTCCTTCCCGCATCCCGAGGTCGTAATCCCGCATATGAAGGCGCACGAGGGCGCACACCTCCGAGACCGTCTTTTTGGGCGCCCGCAGACGGGTGAGGATCTCCCGCGCGATGCGCTCTCCCTCCTCTGGATGCCCGTGATAATTCCCGTCGCGGAAGTAGCAAAAGGGCTTGCCCACGTCGTGCAGAAGGGCGGCGAGGCGGACCTCGGCGGGGGCGTACATGGCACAGCGCAGGGAGTGTTCGAGAACGTCGTGGTCATGGAAGAGGGGACGCTGGGGAAGCCCGTCTCCGCGCGCGAGTTCGGGGAGGATCTCCCCGAGGACGCCCGTATCGCGCAGGATGGCGAGCCCGCGGTAGACGTCCGTCCCGTCCCCCCGCCTCTCATCGGCATGCAGAAGGAGCATGAGCTCCGCAAAGATCCGCTCGGGCACGATGTCGCGGATGAGCGCGCAGTGTTCTTTCGCCCCGTCGAGACATTCCCGGTCGGGCGAGAAGCCCGTCTGCGCCGCGATGCGGGCGAGGCGCATGAGCCGCAGCCCGTCCTCGCCGAACACTTTGGAGGCGGGCGCTACCGTGCGCAGCGTTCTCTCCCGGATGTCGGCAATGCCGCCGAGGGGGTCGAGGAAGCGCTCCGCCTTGATGTCGTAATAGACGGCGTTTGCGCGGAAGTCGCGGCGGCGGGCGTCGGTCCCGATGTCCTCCGTGAAGGTGATCTCGGCGGGGGAGTGCATGCCGCGCACGTATTTGTCCGAACGGAAGCGGGTAAATTCGTAGCCGATGCCCGCCTCGTCGCAAAGTTTTACGGTGCCCGTGTTGCGGTAGACCGATCTCACCGTGAACCCGCACGCCTCCGCCGCGGCGAGCAGCGCGCTCTCGGGCATGGGGGAGGCGAGGTCGAAGTCGGTACGGGAGGTGACGGGAAGACCGCAGAGGAAATCCCGCACGCTTCCGCCCACGAGACAGAGCGGAAGGTCGCACGCTTCCGCCAAGGCGATCAGATGTTTCGGGAGAGAGGCTTTCACTGTTTGTTCCGTCCGAAAGAATTTCTCGGAATTATTATACCAAATAAAAAAAGAAATTGCAATTCTTCGCGCAATGTTGTATAATGGAAACGGATCCGTCTTACAAAGGGAAAAAATATGATCTATTTTATCGCAAAGCCGCTCAGCGGCGGAAAGGCAAAGCTACACGAGAAGATCAAGGCGCGCATGGAGCGCGAGAAGATCCCTTACCGCTTTTTCGTCACCGCCCACAAGGGGGAGGATACGCTCCTCGCCCGAAAAATTTCCGCCGAGGAGGAGTCGCCCGTCATCGTCGTCGTGGGCGGAGACGGCACCCTGAACGGCGTGTTGCGCGGGCTCGTCGACCCCGCTAAGTGCACCCTCGGGCTCATCCCCGCGGGCACGGGGAACGATTTCGCCGCCGTTGCGAACATCCCGCACGGCATTGCGGCGCTCGACCTCGTGTTGAAGGGGGAGCCCGTGTATACCGACTACATCGCTTTTTCGGACGGGCTGCGCAGCCTCAACATCGCGGGCGTCGGGATCGACGTGGACATCCTTCTCCGTTGCGAAAGGATGAAGCACGCCCACGGCAAGAGCAAATATTTCTTCGCCCTGCTCGCCTCGCTGCGCAAGTTCCGCGGACTGCGGGTGACGGTGACGGCGGACGGCAAGAGCGATACGGGCAACTTCCTCGTCGCTTCGGTCTGCAACGGCAGGCAGTACGGCGGCGGGATCAGGATCTGCCCTCCCGCGAAGATCGACGACGGCAAGCTCGAACTCGTCTATGTGGACTGTCCGAAGCACATCCTCGGCGCCCTGATCAAGCTGATGCGGGGGAAGGTGCTTTCCCTGCCCATTGCCCGCCATGTCTTCTGCGAGGAGGTCGTGCTCGAACCCGAACTGCCCTACACCGCCCAGTACGACGGCGAACTCTTCGAGCCCGAACGGTTCGAAGCGAAAGTCATCCATCGGGAACTGAAAATGTTCCGCGTCAAGCATGAATCTCTATAAAAACGTACTCAACAGCATTCCCACGGCGTCCATCGTCGTGGACGCAAAACTCAAAGTGCGCTACGCGAGCCGCGCCTTTCGGGACTATTTTCCCATGTCCAAGGGGAAGGGGAGTTTGAAAGACGTCATCGGCTGCACGGAGACGGGCAGCTGCGGCAAGGCGGAGAAGTGCGCCTTCTGCCCCATGCGCACCCTGTTTTCGGAGGCGATCGCGGGCAAGGGGCTCGCGTTCCGCCTCGTCGTTCTGCGCAATGCGGCGGGGGAGAACGTTCCCCTCCGCATCAAGGTGCAGCCCCTCGGAAAGCTGTATCTCGGCGTGGTGGACGGCTCGTACGAGACGGAGATCGCGCGGGAGATGTACACCGCGCAGGACATTCAGCAGCGCCTTTTGCCCCCCGCCACCCCCTTCGGCGGCGTGCCATATTCCTTTATGTTCGAACCCTGCCGCGAGATCGGCGGGGACCTCCCCGACGTGTACTTGCAGGACGGCTGTACGATGGGACTGCTTGCCGACGTCTCGGGAAAAGGGATCTCCGCGGGCATGCTGTCCGCCTTCGTCAAGGCGGGGTGGGACCGCAGCGAACCGTCGCCCGCAAAGGCGCTCCGCGGACTCAGCGCAAAGTATCGGGAACTCAACCTCGACGAGCGCTCCTACATCACGGCGGCGGCGGTGCGCATCGAGGAGAAGGAGGGACGCATCCGCTATTGCGTGGCGGGACACAACGCGCCCATTCTCCTGAAGAGCGGCAGCGGCATCGACGAGATCGTGATGAGCGCGCCCCCCGTCTCCAATTGGATCCCCGATTTCGGTTACGAAGACAGGACGATCGGCTATCGGAGAGGGGACATCCTCGTCCTTCTCACCGACGGCGTCACGGAGAGTCGCAACGACCGCGGCGAACAGTTCGGTTTGGAGCGGGCGGAGAGCATCCTCCAAAAGAGCGGAAGCGCCGAGCGTTTCATCGAGCGGCTGAAAGCGGCGCTGCAAGAGTTCTGCGGCACCTTCGACGACGATATTACCGCCATCGCATTCGATCTTTGAGATCGCGCATTTTACGGCACGCAAAAAGGGCTCCGCGCGGGAGCCCTTTTGCATGTCTTTGTTATTCTTCGAGGAAGAGTTTGTTGTTGAGCGCGATCATGACGGCGTCGAGGATGGTGAGGATCCAGAATCCGCCGAAGATGGTGATGACGAGCGCCATAATGAGGTTGACGGGCGTCTGCTTTTTCAGGAAGGCGGACCAGCGGACGAGGAGGTCGAGAATCCAGCCGACGAAGGGAATGATGAGCAAAATGATCTGTACAAGTTTGTTTTGGTTATGGAACCAAGTGTCGAAATTCATATAATTTCATCTCCTTATTTTTTCTTTTGCTATTATTCTACACACTTTGCGGCCGAAAGTCAACCGAATCATAAAATTTTTTGTATTATTTTGCATTACGATACGAAGTGAGCGCTTTTCTATATTTGCCATTTCGCCGCGGAACCCTTTTTTTGCCCTCCCCCGCGCGAATGCGCGGGGGAGGGGTAGGGGAGGGGGCTCCTTATTTTTTCTTGCATGGAGGGACACCCCCACCCGTCACTCACTGCGTTCGTGCCACCCTACCCCAACAAGTTGGGGTAGGGTCCTTAAAAAAGCGGCCCGCTTCGGGGAAGCGGGCCGCTTTTGTTCTTTTATGCGTTGGCAAAGATGAGGTGCTTGAAGAGCAGGCACCAGATGAGGTCGATCCAGCCGAATGCAAGCCCGAAGAAGGTGCAAAGGATCGCAACGACCAACGTTACGATGCTCTTCGTTTTCAGGAACGCCGACCATCTGACAAGGATCTCGACGACCCAGTTGACAAAGGGGATCAAAAGCAGAATGATCTGAACAAGTCTGCTCTGTCTGTTAAACCATGTAGCCATAACAATTTCTCCTTAAATTTGATACTGTTATTGTACTCTCTTTGTTCGGAAATGTCAATAAGTTCACAAAAATTTTTGCGATAAATTTTCGGTTTTCTCACAAACGGGCGGTCTTGAATTCTTCCCCCGTCTCCACATCCTTCCAACGGAGCAAGGTCCCTTCCAAAATTATATAGGAATGAGGAGAATTTTCCTTGGGGATGGACACCGAACCGCAGTTCACATAGGTGTAATTTTCCCGCTCCTCGAAGGCGGGTACATGAAAATGCCCGTTAAAGAGCACGTCGCCCTTTTTGAGGTGGGCGGGCAGCGTGTGCCCGTGGGTGAAGATCGCCGTCCTGCCGTTCGGGAGGGGCAGAATGCAGTACTCGGCGCCGATGGGGAAGTCGAGCACGAGGGTGTCCACCTCGCTGTCGCAATTTCCCTTTACACAGAGGAGACGGTCCTTCATGCCGTTGAGCAGCTCCGCGCAGCCGAGGGTGGAATATTCGGGCGGGAGGGGGTTGCGCGCCCCGTGATAGAGCAGATCGCCGAGGAGCAGCACCTTGTCGGGCGCCTCTTCCTCCGCCCGCGCCTTCAAGAGGCGGCAGTAGTAAGCCGAACCGTGGATGTCCGATGCGATGAGATATTTCATGATTCCTCCGTAAGCTCGCCGATTTTTTGCAGAACTCCCTTCTCGTTATTGGAGGGGATGACATTGGGGAAATAGCTCTTCAAGGGGGGATAGGCGTTCGCCGTCACATACGAAAATCCGCAGGAGAGCAGCATTTCATAGTCGTTCATATGGTCGCCGAAGGCGGCGCATTCCTCCCGTCTGAGCCCGAAGTAAGCGCGGATAAAGTCGATGGCTCTGCCCTTGTCCGCGGTCGGCGCGGAGATGTCGCACCAGTCGAAGCCCGAAATGGCGGTGCGCAGGGCGGGCAGGCGGGCGGGGAGCAGCCGGAGGCAGTGCTCCGAGGCGGGCAGTTCGTCGTAGACGGCGATCTTGCAGATCTTTTCCTTGCCAACGACCCTCTCGAGGGCGTCCACCCGCTCGCAGTCGGTGTAGGCGAAGCGGGCGTAGGAGCAAAAGGGCTCTTCCCCGCTTTCTATGTAGGCGCGGTCCGCTCCGCAGAGGATGGGATACAGCCCCGGGATGGCGCGCACTTCGGCGAGCGCGTGCGGGATGAGCTCGTCGGGCACGGGGTCGAGGCGGAGCGTCTCCTCACGGTACTTCACGAGCGCGCCGTTTTCGCAGATGAAGAGGAGCTTGTCCCACACGGGCAGGAAGAGTTCTTTGAGGTTGGCGTATTGCCGCCCGCTCGCGGGGGCGAACAGAATGCCCCGTTCATGCAGTTTCAGGATGAGCGGAAAGACCTCCTCGGGCAACTTTTTTTCGTCGTCGAGCAAGGTGCCGTCGAGGTCGGTCGCAAAGAGCTTGATCATTTCTATCCCCAGGGCGCAAACGGCAGAAGCAGGATGCGCAACAGTTTTTCGCCGCAAGATTCGCGCGGCACGGGAGTGCCCGTCCGCCAGATGTCTTCGAAATCTCCCGCCGCGGCGGCGGCAAAGCGCCCGTCTTTGAGCAATACCCCGCACTCCGCCTGCGTGAAAAAGCTGCGGCGGTCGAGGTTGTACGAGCCGATGAGGGCGTATGTTCCGTCGGCGGTCAGGCTCTTGGCGTGGAGAAATCCCGCCGTGTATTCCCGCACTTCTCCCCCCGCGCCGACGAGCATTCTCGCATAGTGGCGGGTGAGCAGAAAGACCGCTCTCTTGTCCGGGATGTGGGGGATCATCATGCGCACGCGCACCCCCGCCCGCGCCGCGGAGCAGAGGGCGAAGAGCAGCCGTTCGCTCGGCACAAAGTAGGGAGTGCAGAGTTCGAGGGAGCGTTCGGCGGCGGAAAGCAGCGTCAGGAGGATCTCTTCTCCCACCCGTCTGCCGCCCGCGCCGTCGGCAAAGGGCACGCACGGAATTTGCAAATTGTCGACATGTGGTGCGTTTTTTTGCGATTTTTCGCCGAAAAGTACCCTGAAAGCGGCGCACACGTCCCCCGTGAGGCGCACCGCCGTGTCCTTCCAGTGCCCGAAGCGGATCTTCTCGCCGATGTATTCGTCGGCAAGGTTGACGCCGCCCGTATAGGCGATCCTGCCGTCGATCAGGGCGAGTTTGCGGTGGTCGCGCAGGTTGAGCCGCGAAAAGGCGAAGGGGCGCAGCGGCTGAAAGACGGTCGCATCAATGCCGCGCGTGCGCAGCGTTTTCGCGAATTTTTTGGGAAGTTTCGCGCAGCCGAAGTCGTCGTAAACGAGTTTGACGCGCACCCCGTGCGCCGCTCTCTCTTCGAGGAGGCGCAACACGCCGTCGAAGAAGCGCCCGCGGGCGAGAATGTAATAGTCGAGAAAGATCTCCTCCTTTGCGGAAGCGAGATCGGCGGACAGCCGCTCGCACATCTCTTTCCCGGAGGAGAGGTACTCCGCACTCTCCGCTGAGCCGCTTTCGAGCCCGTTCCCCGCCGAAAGGGAAGCCGCCGCGTTCATCCTGCCGTCTTCGAAAGGGGCGCGGAGAACGGGGAGCGCCCGCACTTCGCCGCGCAGAAAAAAGCAGAGGACGGCGCCCAGCCACGGCAGGAGCAGCAGGAGGAGCCGGTAGGGCTTGCTTTCCGCGGACGCACGGCAGAGGACGTACAGCGCGGCGCAGAGAGAAAGCAGGCGCTCACCGGCTGCGATCGGCGCTAAGACCGAGGGCAGCTTTACGGCGAGATAGGCGCCTGCCGCAAAAAGAAGCAGAAGGACGAGCCCGCAGGGGAGCAGCCTTCCGAAGAGACGTCTGCGCAACATATGTATGGCGCAGACGCCGCATCAAAGCATGTTGATGATGCAGATCTCGTCTACGGGGCGATCGGGATATTCGGCAAGTTCCTTGAAGACGGCGGCGGTCCTGTCCGTCGGGAAGGTGAGAAAACGGAAGGCGGAGAGGTCGATGCTCTTGTTGGCAACGAGGTTGATCGCCATTTCGAGGTTCTCGGTGCCGTCGGATACGCCGTGGACGGTGAGCCGCTTTTTGATGACGTCCGCAAGGTCGAGGGGAAGCGTGTCCTCCCCGAGCCCGCAGAGGGCGATGTGTCTGTCCGGGGCGCAGACTTTGACGGCGAGCGAGATGTCCTGCTCGCCCGAATCGGTCACGAATACCGCGCCGTCCGCAAGCCGCCCGCCCGTCACGGTCCCCACGAGGTCCATGAGCCCCGCGTCGGTGGGAGAGGTGTAGTACACGCCGCGCGCCCGCGCAAAATCGAGGCGGTCCTTTCTCGAATCGATAAGGATGGGCGCCGCCTGCCGATAGATGAGCAGACGGGAGACGAACAGCCCCAAAATGTCGCCGCCGATGACGGCGATGTGTTCTCCCCGCTTCGCGTCGAGGGCGTCCACGGTCGCCTGCGCGAGGGCGAGGCAATAGAGGAGCAGCGCCTTTTCGTCGTTCACGGAGTCGGGAAGCAGAGTGATCTCCTCTTCGCGGGCATACACGAAATCGCGCAAAAATCCGTCGCACGTCCTGCCGAGGATGCGGAAATCCGGCTCGGCGAAGGTGCGTTTTTGGGTGCCGGTGTCCTCCGCGGGCAGATAGGAGTGGAGCAGAACGCGCGCCCCCCGGGGAAAGAGCGCGCTGCCCTCGTCGCTGATGACGCCCGTTGCGAACCGCCCGAGCACGATGGGGTACTTCACCTTCCGTTTGCCGCGGCTGAGCGCCGCGTCCTCGCGGTTGACGAACACCTTCGTAACACGGATGCGCCGTTTTCCTTCTTCGAACGGGATATCCTCCTCGCCCTTGACGAGATTGCCCGCCGCGGTCAGCTTCCAAACGTTCATGGTTGGCTCCTTTTCTTGGTTTCCGTCATATTCTATCATATTATACCGCAAAGGCGCCCGATTTGCAAGCGATTTTGAAAAATACCCGTTTATTCCCCGAAAAATGAAAAATCGGGGCGGCGGAGCAAGTTTTTTCAAATGTAAAGAAAAATCAGTTGACGTCCGAAAAAAAATTCGCTATAATAAGGTTTGCGTACATGTTTGGAAAGCATGCGCCTAAGATTTTCAGTGAGGTGTTTCTTATGAAAGACGGCATCCATCCCAAGTATCATGAAGTGACGGTCGTCTGCGCCTGCGGCGAGACCTTCAAGACGGGCACGACGAAAGACGTCGACGTGTTGAAGGTGGATATTTGCAGCAAGTGCCATCCGTTCTTCACGGGCAGACAAAAGCTCGTCGATACCGGCGGTCGCGTGGACAAATTCAAGAAAAGATACGGTATCTAATGCACTTCAGCCTCACGAATGCGGGGCTGTTTTGCTATTTTCGAAGAGAATAACGGCGGTCGGAAATGAAAAAAAAGAAGAAATTTACTTACATCGGCGGTCAAGCGGTGATACAGGGCGTCATGATGCGGGGAAGATCCGGCATGGCGACGGTCGTTCGCGACGACAACGGACAGTTGCAGATGGAAGCAAAGCGCATCACCCCTCCCGAGGAGCGGAAAAAATGGATGCGCCTTGTTTTCGTACGCGGCGTGGTGAATTTCATCCTCTCGCTCGTGAACGGGATGCAGGCGCTTTTGCGGAGCTCGGAAGTCGCCATCGTCGAGGAGGACGAGGCGCCCCCCAAACTCAATAAGTGGGTCGCGGAGAAGTGGAAAGTGAGCGTGTCGGACATCGTGACCGCCATCGCCACCCTGCTCGGCGTCTTGATCGCGCTTGCGCTGTTTATCATCCTGCCGCAGTTCTTATCCCGTCTCATTGCGGACAATTTCCCCGAAAGCGTGCCGCGGGGGGGCATTTGGTACTATCTTCTGGAGGGCGGTTTCCGCCTCGTGATCTTTGTCTGCTACATTCTGTTCACGCTCATCTTCAAGTCGCTCCGGGAGACCTATTGTTACCACGGCGCGGAGCATAAGACCATCAACTGCTACGAACGCGGGCTTCCCCTCACCGTGGAGAACGTAAAGAGCTGTTCCCGTCTGCACGACCGGTGCGGCACCACCTTCCTCTTCATCGTGATGTTCATTTCCATTGTGCTGTTCGCGCTCGTCGGCTGGCTGTTCAGTACATACGTCCCCATCGAAAACAAGTTTCTCGACCGCGTGGTGGAATTTTTATTGAAACTTGCGATGTTGCCCATTGTAGCCGGGGTCTCTTACGAGGTATTGAAGCTGCTTGCAAAGATCCAGAATCCCATCGTGCTGCCCTTGAAGGCGCCGGGGTATCTGCTGCAAAAACTCACCACGCGCGAACCCACGAACGAGATGATCGAGTGCGCCATCCTCGCCTTTGAAAAGGTGCTCGAAATGGACGCCGACCCCGAATCTCCCGAAAAGACGTTCGTCACCGAGACCAAACTCTCCAAATTGCAGGAGATGATGAAAAAGCACTTTGCGCAGAAGGACATCGACGAGGCGGACGCGGAGTGGATCCTCTCCCTCACCCTCGAGATCCCGCGCAGCGAGCTGAAAACGGAGCGGGTCGTCTCGCGCAAAGAATGCGCAAAGATCCTCTCTCTCTACGAAGAGCGCCTCACGGGCAGACCGCTTTGGTATATCTTCGGCAACACCGAGTTTTACGGCTATACGATCGAGGTGGACGAGCGGGTGCTCATTCCCCGTCCCGAGACGGAGGTGCTCGTGCAGCAGGCGGTCGCCGCCCTTTCCGAAGGGGACAAGATGCTCGATCTGTGCACGGGCAGCGGCGCCATTGCGGTCGCCGTCGCGTGCGAATGCGCAAAGGACCGCAACATTTCGGTCACGGCGGTGGACATTTCGGACGACGCGCTCGAAGTGGCGCGCAAGAACGTGCGGCTCAACAAGGCGAACGTCACCGTGTTCAAGAGCGACCTTTTTGAGAACGTGCGCGGAAAATTCAATCTCATTACGGCAAATCCGCCCTACGTCAAAACGGGGGAGATCGCCGGGTTACAGCGGGAAGTGCGCGATTTCGAGCCGCGCCTGGCGCTCGACGGCGGCGAGGACGGACTGGAATTTTACCGCCGGATCGCGAGCAAAGTCAACCGCTACATCGTGCGCGGGGGCATGCTCATTTTGGAGTGCGGCGAAAATCAAGCGCGGGACATCCTGAAAATTTTCTCCCATTGCGACTATGCGATGGTCGTAAAGGACCTCAGCGGCAAAGAGCGCGTGGTGAAGATCGTATTTTGAGATTTTTTCGCACGATTGTTTGCTCCTCGCCTCGTAAGCCCTACCCTTCGCTTGCGAGGGGGAGGGTGGCATGGCACAGCCATGACGGGTGGGGGTGGGCTCGTCGAAACCAATCGTGCGAGGAAACCTTCTTCTTACATCAACGAAGTCACTCTCTTCTTCGCTCGGCATGGACACTAAGCCGTAAGTGTGCGGCAAATGTTGTGCGCTTATGAAAAATGGCGATTTTTCAACGCGCAGTGATTGTGGGATAACCCCCACCACCCGCTCCGCGGGAGCCTCCCCCTAAAAGGGGTAGGCTAATGTCCCCTCCAAGGGGTGGAGCGGCGCAAAAGCGTGGTTTTGCTCGCGCAAGGATATTAAATGTCATTCCGAGCGTTAGTCGCCCCGCGCGCTGTTCTGATTCTCTAAGCGCGGCACGAGCACGCAGTGCGAAGTAG
>CANQRP010000044.1 GCA_947626305.1 uncultured Clostridia bacterium
GATCGTCGAAGACGATACCGAACCCTATTCGCTTGCGGGGTTGCGTTCCTTTGACAGATGTTTGAACAAGACCTGCGACGCGCTCCTTATCCCCAATTTTTTGGTCCCGTTCGGAGTCAAACTCCCCGTCTATACGATAATGCACGACCTCGCCTTTCTCGACGTGAAAGAGACGACGCGCGGTTTTGCCGATGCTCTCATTAAAAAGACGCTGTTAAAGCGGTGCATGAAGAAGTCCGCGGCGATTTCCTGCGTTTCGGAATTCACCCGTGCCCGCTGCGAGCATTATTACGGAAAACTCGCGGAAAAGTGCTTCGTCAATCATAACGGGATCTCCGAGAGCGCATTTTTGTACGCAAAAACTCACCGCCTCGCCGAAAAAGAGAATACCGTCGTCTTTGTCGGCAATGTCAAGCGCCATAAAGGGCTTCTCCGTCTGCTTTCTGCCTTTGAAAAATGTGGCGGCGGAACGGTCCTCAAAATCATCGGCAAACGTGAAAACTTCCTTACAGGCTTGCCGCTCGACGAGAGCGCTTATCGAAACGTCGTCTTTACGGGCGAATTCGGAGACGAAAAATTATTCAACGAGATTGCGCGCGCAAAATATCTTGTTCTTCCCTCCGTATACGAGGGATTCGGGCTTCCACCGCTCGAAGCGCTCGTCCTCGGCACGCAGCCAATCGTGTCGGACATTCCCGTCTTTCGGGAAGTCTACGAGGGTTTGCCCGTAAAATTTTTTCATTCCGAAGAGGAGCTCTCTGTGCTTCTCGACTCCCGTCCCGACCCCGTCTCCTGCAGGGAGGAGATCGAAAAGCGGTATAGCTTCGACCGCTGTACGAAACGTTTGCTCGACGCGATTGAAAAACGGTGAAAAATAGAATGAAATATGAAATTCATTTTGAACGGGCGCTTTATGGCGCAACCCTTCTCGGGGGTACAACGTTTTGCCTTTGCATTTTTACGGGCTATGTGGACGACGGACAGCTTGCCTATCTTTACCGCCATTGTGAGGGTTTTATTTTGCCCTCACTGTATGAAGGGTTTGGCATTCCGCCGCTCGAGGCGCTCGCATGCGGTTGCAGAACTCTTCTGCTGTCCGATATCCCCGTTTTTCGAGAAGTCTATGGAAACGTCGCCAATTTCTGCGACCCCTACGACTCCGCGTCCGTCTCTCTTTCCGATCTGAAATCGGCAGGGGAAGCGGAGACGGTCGCCCTTCTTCGGAAATTCAGCTGGAAAAATACGGCGGACCTCATCTTTCGGAATCTGTAAATGATACCCAAAATCATACATGCCTGCTGGCTCGGGAATGCCGAAATGCCGCAGGAACAAAAAAATTATATCGATGGTTGGCGCCGCCTGCACCCCGATTGGGAGATCAGGATCTGGACGGACGCCGACTTCGCGCCCTACCTCGACGACAGTGCCTTCGTTCACGAATGTCTTGCCCGCAAAAAGTACGGTTTTTTGAGCGACTACTTTCGCTTCACCGTCCTCTATGAGTTCGGCGGCGTATATATCGATACGGACGTGGAGATGTTCAAACCGCTCGATGCCTTCCTCGGATGTAAGATGTTTATGGGATTTATCTTCGACTCTTCCATCGGGACGGCGCTCTTCGGAACGGAAAAAGGGAATCCGCTTATGCTCGAATGGAGGGAGCGGTTGGAACGCGATTTCGAGGCGAAAGGGGACTTTACCATAAGCAACGATTGGATCACCGGATATTTTCTCGATCGCTATCCCGATTTTCGGCTCGACGGCAAGCGCCAAACTTTGCAGTGCGGCATCGAACTGTATCCCAAAGATTGGTTCGAACGGTATCAAGTCAACAAAAAGAGCGGCGGAGGGTATGCAGAGCACCATTGCGCCAACTCCTGGACGGATGCAAACGTCTCCTTCTTAAAAAGAGCGGCGAAAAAACTCCTGCCGCGCGGATTGGTCTCCCGCGTCGGACATTGGCTCGCGCTCAAAAAAACGCCCTATTATGCCGTATACAGGCGCCGGCGTAGAATAAAACCATGAAAATTTACGTCGTCACGCACAAACCCTGTTCGGGTGCGCTTCCAAAAGATTATGAATATATCCAGGTGAATGCCGCAAGCACAGCACATTTCTGTCCCCTGACGGACGATACGGGCGAGAATATCTCCGCGAAAAATCCCTACTACTGTGAATTGACCGCGACCTACTGGATCTGGAAGAATGACCGGGAAAACGACATCGTGGGGCTCGCCCACTACCGACGTTTTCTCACGCAAAATCGCTTCTCCTCCTCTCCGAAATATTATCTCGACACGGCAAGAGCGGAAAAAACTCTGCGGCACTGCGATTTTATCGCCACCAAACGCTATACGACAAAGATCACGGTGAAAGAACATCTCACCGAAAGCGTGAGAGAGTGCGATCTTGCCCTGCTCAGGGAGACGGTTCGGGTGAATTGCCCCGACTATCTTGCCGCATTCGACGAAGTATTGTCGGGTCACGAGAGCTATCTTCTCAACATGTTCGTCTGCCGCAAACCGGAGTGGGACCGCTACTGCGCATGGCTTTTCCCGCTTCTTGAGAAAATGGAACAAAGGGTGGACATGACGGGCTATTCCACGCAGGAACAGCGGCTATACGGTTATCTTGCCGAGCGACTCTTTACCGTGTATGTCAAACGGAACGGTTTGTGTGTGAAAAGCTATCCCACGCATCTTGTCGGCGTTCCCATCCGTACGATCGTCGCACAAAAACTCCGCAGAGTGCTCGGACTTTCAAAGAACTGATGAAACACGCCTATCTGATCCTTGCGCATACGGGGGCGGAGGACCTCTTCCACCTTCTCCGTTCCATCGACGACGTGCGCAACGACATCTATCTCATGCTCGACAAAAAGTGGAAGAAGGCGCCCACGCAAGATGTCCTTCGCGGGCAGCTTCGTTTTTCTTCGCTCTTCCTTATTGAGCGGCGAAACGTGCAGTGGGGGAGCGATTCGCTAATCAAGGCGGAACTTCTTCTGTTCGAGTGCGCCCTTCGCGGCGGAGAATATGAGTATTTCCACCTGCTTTCGGGGCAGGATCTCTGCCTCAAACGACAGGATGAGATCCATGAGTATTTCGCGCAACACCGCGGGGAGGAATTTCTCACTTTTTGCGGTAAGGATTGGAACGCCCGAGCGCAGCGGCGAGTGATGTACTATTATTTTGCGCCGAGACGAAAGGGGATCTTGCGTGCGCTCAACGGGATCGGTTGGCGGATACAGCGGGTCTTTCATGTCGACCGCAGAACGGCGGGCGTGGAATATGTGGGCGGTTCCAATTGGGTAAGCATCACGCGGGATCTTTGCGCGTTGGTCGTCGAAAACCGCAAAAAAATCGAGCATGCGTTCGCGCATACCTACTGCGCTGACGAACTCTTTCTGCACACGATCGTTTACAACAGCTCGTTCCGTGAACGAGTGCATTATCTGTATATTAACGAAATAAATAATGCCACCCCCCGTATGTACGAGGGCAATATGCGGTATATCGACTGGACGCGCGGCGGACCGTACGTCTTTTGCGAAACCGATTTCGAAGATCTGATGTCCTGCCCGTGGCTCTTCGCAAGAAAGGTAAGCGCGAAAAACAACTTGCCGAAAATGATTCTTGCGGCTCTGCAACAAAAATGATCGTCTACTTCGTTGCCTTCTTTCTGACAATCGCATTTGCGAATCTTGCCGCTTCCCACTACCGTGCGTGGAAAGCGCTTTGTGTTGTGCAAAAGGGCAGCGTGCGCTGCGAAAACGAGCGCCTGAAATATTTTGCTTTCTTTTTGCTTGCCGTCCTTCCGTTTTTCTTGGTCGGCGCCGTGCGTTACGACGTAGGGACCGACTATTTTTATACTTATATCCCCAATTTCTACAAGATCCTGGAAGGGGACGACTCCGTTTACAGCGAATACGGTTTCGTTTTACTCAATAAATTCATACAACTCTTTACCGATAATGCACAGTGGCTCATCGCAGTGACGAGTCTCATCTATGCGGCGATCCTCGTGAGCACGATCGTAAAACATTCGGAAAGCATCACGGTGTCCCTTGTCGTTCTGTTGCTCTCCTGCATTTATTTCGCCTCTCTCAACAACGTGCGTCAAGCGATCGCCGTCGTCATTGTCTTCGCCGCTTTTCCGCACATCGAAAAGGGACATTTCGGTAAGTTTTGCCTGTACATCCTCTGCGCGCTGCTCTTCCACTTTTCGGCAATCATCATGTTCATTCCCTATTTCGTGATCAACGTCAAACATCTTCGTCGTCACTTTATCGCCTTCTGCGTCGTGATGACGCTCATGTTGCCACTGTTGTGCAAAGCGACGGAAATCGCTTTGATGAATACAAAGTATGCCTATTATTTTCAATCCGACTTCAACAACGGTCGTGCGACTACCGTAAATATCATCTACCATCTCTTTTTCTTCCTGTATGCTTGCTGCTTCTGTTACCGCGAACGGTTGACAAACAAACGCGCATATCTTTTCCTTGTAATGCAATTTTTTGCGTTCTGGGTCTCCGCGTGCAGTTTGTTTATCCGCATCAGCGAGATGATCATGCGCACGGTGCTCTTTTTCCAGATCTTCCAACTTTTGTTGATCCCGCACTGCTTCGCCATGCAAAAGACCAAAGAACAAAAATTTGTCGTCCTCGGAGTTTATGTCGTTCTCTACACGATATACATGGTTTATTATATCATATTGAAAAATTACCACGCCGTATTGCCTTATCGGTGGGTATTTTAGGAGAAAACAATGAAATACGACTACCTTATCGTAGGCAGTGGGCTTTACGGAGCCGTGTGCGCCTATGAACTCAAACAGCGGGGCAAAAAGTGCCTTGTGCTCGAAAAACGTCCGCACATCGGCGGAAATATCTACACCGAAACCGTCGAGGGCATCAACGTCCATAAGTACGGCGCGCATATCTTCCATACCCACGACCGTGAGATCTGGGAATACATCAACCGATTTGCGGAGTTCAACAATTACGTCAATTCTCCCGTCGCCCGCTACAAAGACGAATGCTACAATTTACCCTTCAACATGAATACGTTCACCAAGTTATGGCGGGATGTATTCACTCCCGCCGAGGCGGAAGCGCGCATCGCGGAAGAAAGGGGAGAGGACTACACCGAGGACCCGAAAAATCTCGAAGAGCAGGCGCTCAACCTTGTGGGGAGGACCATCTACGAAAAACTCGTGAAGGGGTACACGGAAAAACAGTGGGGAAAGGATTGCACCGAGCTTCCCGCCTTCATCATCCGCCGTCTGCCCGTACGCTTCACCTTCGACAACAACTATTTCAACGACCGCTATCAAGGCATTCCCATCGGCGGCTATACCCGGATCATCGAAAAAATGCTCGAAGGCACGGAAGTGCTGCTCGGCTGCGACTTCCTCGCCGACAAAGAAAAATACTCCGCACTTGCAGATACGGTGATCTATACGGGCGCGATCGACGCCTACTTCGGTTATTGTCTCGGTGCCCTCGAATACCGCTCGGTCCGCTTTGAAACGGAGGTCCTCGATCTTCCCAACTTTCAGGGCAACGCCGTCGTCAATTATACGGCACGGGAGGTGCCTTACACCCGAATCATCGAGCACAAGCACTTCGAATTCGGAACGCAGCCGAAAACGGTCATCTCACGCGAATATTCTTCGGCATGGAAGCCGGGAGACGAGCCCTACTATCCCGTAAACGACGATAAGAACAATTCTCTCTTCGCCCGCTACAAACAACTTGCGGAGGGGGAGAAAAAGGTACTGTTCGGCGGCAGACTCGGACAATATAAGTATTTCGACATGGACGACGTGATCGCAAGCGCCCTCAACGCGGTGCGCGCACTGTAAACCGCTCGCGCCCGTGCCGACGGAGATCTCATGAGCAAGAGCATCAAGAAAAATTATCTATACAATTTAATTTATCAGCTGTTGCTGCTTGTCATCCCTCTTGTTGTCACACCCTACGTCACCCGCACCTTGGGTCCCGACCGCGAGGGGCTGTACAGTTTTGCCAATTCCATCGTCTCTTACTTTCTGCTCTTCGCCGTACTCGGCACCTCCACTTACGGACAGCGCGCCATCGGCTATACACAGGACGACAGCGAAGGGAGAAGCCGCGCCTTTTGGGAAGTGTTTTTGCTCCGCGTCTTCACGTCGCTCGTCACGCTCGCGGTTTATTTCGGCTATACATTTTTCTTCGTGAAGGAAGAAAAGTATGTCTACCTCATTCTGTCGCTTAACATTTTGAATGTTGCCTGCGACATCTCGTGGTTTTTGCAGGGGATGGAGGAATTCGGAAAGACGGTACTTTGCAGCCTGTTTTTCCGTCTCGTCAGCGTTGCGTGTATCTTTCTTTTCGTAAAAGAAGAGAGCGACCTGCCGCTTTATGTGCTCTTCATGAGTTTGTCCATCGTACTCGGGCATCTTGCGATGTGGCTCGCTCTCCCGAAATATCTTATCAAGGTCAAGGGGATCCGTCCCTTTCATGACTTGAAAACGGTGTTGCAACTCTTCATTCCGACGATCGCGATACAAATCTATACCGTACTCGATAAATCGATGATCGGCTGGTTCTCGCCAAAGGGCGACTTTTCCGAAAACGGTTTTTACGAAGAAGCGGAGAAGATCGTCAAGATCGCACTCACCGCCGTCACTTCGCTCGGCATCGTGATGATCCCGAAGATCTCGCACAGCTATGCGCTCGGCAATACCGAAGAGGTCGAGCGGTACATGCGTCTTTCCTACCGCTATGTCTTTATGATGGCGATCCCCATCATGCTCGGTTTTATCTCGGTGGCAAGCGTCTTCACGCCCATTTATTACGGAGAAGGCTACGACAAATGTGCCGTCCTGCTCCCTGTGATCAGCGCTATCGTGCTCTTTATCGGGCTGAGCAACGTCACGGGCCTGCAATATTTTGTGCCGACGGGGAAGCAAAACGTGCTGACCGTTACGGTGCTCGTCGGCGCCGCCGTCAACTTTCTGTGCAACCTGGCGCTCATCCCGTTCTTCCACTCACTGGGGGCGAGCATTGCCACAGTGATCGCGGAAGGCTGCGTGGCGCTTGCCGGCTTTGTCTACCTCAAAAAGAAAAAGTGCTTTCCGCTCGCTCCCATCTTTCTTTCTTCCTGGAAATATTGGGTCGCGGGGCTCGGAATGCTCGGCGCGCTCTTTGCCGTCAAATACTTCCTGCCCGTAGCGCTGTGGAGCCTTTGTCTGCTCATTGGACTCGGCGTTGTCATTTATTTCCTTCTGCTCCTTTTGCTACGGGACAGCTTCTTTCTCGATATCTTACACAAGGCGTTCGGGATGGTCAAAGGACTTTTCCGCAAAAAAACTCCCTCAGCAGATGAGGAAAATACGCAAAAGTAAATTTTGTGTCCGCAAACGTTTGACGAAACCGAGCGGGACTGTTATAATTTCCAAGACAAAAACGGCTGCGTGCCGGACTTTTTAGGGGAGGGATCATGTTACACTACACTTTGGATGCAAAGAAGAGGGGCGTTGCCGTCTCGAAACATCTTTACGGGCTTTTCTTCGAAGACATCAACCAGGCTGCCGACGGCGGGCTGAATGCCGAAATGGTGATCAACAACTCGTTCGAATACGGCTACTTTACTTACGACGACTACAACGCCGAGAGTACGGTGGAGGCGCGCACGCAAAAGGGCTTCTACTGGGATATCTACGGCGCAGGTCCCCGCAAGATCTCGACGGACGGCGGTATGAACGAAAACAATCCGTCCTATCTGCTCCTCGACGTCGGCGGGATCTATCACCTCGAAAATCCCGGGTATTACACCGTGGGCGGCTACGACAATTACGGCATGCCCGTCATAAACGGCGAGATCTATCACTTTTCGATGTGGGTGAAACGCCTCGGATTCAAGGGCGTTGCGAAGGTATTCATCAAGGGTGCGCACGGACGGCATACCACCATCGGGGAGATTAAAATCCCCGAGGGCACGGACGGAGATTGGATCAAGGTCTCAACTTCCGTCGTCGCCGAAAAGAACACCATGGGCAGGCTCTCCGTCACCCTCGAGGGGAACGGGAAACTCGGCATCGACTATGTGTCCTTACTTCCCGCCTCCGTGTGGGGGGACCCCGAAAAATATCGCAACGGCAAACTCTCTCCCCGGATCGTGAACGTGTTGAGAGATTGCCATCCCTCCTTCCTGCGCTTCCCCGGCGGTTGCGTCGTGGAGGGGGACGTCAGCTTCGACTACCAATACAAATGGCGGGACACCGTCGGTCCCTTGGAACAGCGCCGCCAGATCCCCAACGTATGGCGGTATATGCAGAGCTACGGCATCGGCTTCTACGAATATTTCTGCCTGTGCGAGGATCTCGAAATGGCGCCTTTGCCCGTGCTCCACTGCGGCGTGCTCTGCCAGATCCGCATGGGCGAACAGCGCAAAACCGGCTATCAGCGCATCGTTCCCGGCACGGAGAAGTTCCAAAAGGAAGTCATCGACAACGTGGCGGATCTCATCTTTTTCGCCAAGGGGGACATCTCCTCGGACGATAAGAACGAGAGCCATTGGGCAAAAGTGCGTGCAGACATGGGGCACCCCGCTCCCTTCGACCTCCGATATGTCGGGATCGGCAACGAAAACTGGGGATACGAATATTTCGACAATTTCGCCTCTTGCCTTTTGGGAGTGCGGCAATACATGTACAAAGGGCGGCAGACCGACCTCCTGAAATTGTTCGACATCACCGTCGTCACCAGCGCGGGCGTGGATATCCGTCCGCAGGACAGCAACGAGAGCTGGAAGGTCATCAACGAAAAATACCGCGACATGATCGTAGACGAACATGTCTACAACTCTTATCAATGGTTCATCGACAACACCAAGCGATACGACTGTTACGACAGAGGCGGCGCGAAAGTGTTCATGGGCGAATATGCGATGCACACCATGGCGGACGGCAGAGGGCGGCTCAACGGGGACAACAACCTGCGCTCCGCGCTGAGCGAAGCGGCTTTCCTCACGGGCTGCGAACGCAATTCGGACATTGTGAAAATGACCTGCTATGCGCCTCTCTTTGCCTCGACGTATCATTACCGCTGGACGCCCAACATGATCTGGTTCAACCCGCGCGAGGTGATGCTGACCCCCAACTACTTCGTCCAGCAAATGTTCGCGGGCAATGTGGGCGACTACACCCTCACCGATGTTGCGCCCGTCGACGACGAGAATGCGGGCGGGCTCATGATCGGCGGTCACAGAACGGCGAGCGCGGTCTCCAAAGTCTCCGTATTCGACCGAGCAAGCGGAAAACTTTTGTACGAGCATGATTTTAAGAACGGCATGGGGGGATGGAAAGTATTCCCCAATTGCCGCGGCGGACATATCGAGAACGGCGAACTCATCATCGAGGAGAGCGACGCTTTCAACGGCTTCTATTTTGACGAACAAGACTTCGGGGAATGCAACGTGGAGATCGCCTTCCGCCGACTCTACGGGGAACAGAGCTTTATTGCGGGCGTCGGCGTCAAAGACGTGCGCGACGCGGGGACGATGGACGACACCGGGTTCTCCATTTGCTGCCAATACGGCAAAAACCACAAGGGCTATGACGTTTCCTTTGATAAGCGCGTGGACTTTATGCGCACCGTCTGCGAAATGATGGGAAAGGACAAATTCCTCGGCTATTCTCCCGAGGGGAACGTCATGCGCCTCGAATACACCAAAACGACCTTCACGGCAAGCATTCTGCTCGGCGGTCAGTGGCACGAGGTGCTCTTCAAACATATCTGGAAGGTCAACGAACGGGTATTCAACAGCGTGACGGTGGGCGAGGACGGTAGGATCTACCTCAAAGTCGTCAACGTCTCCGGGAAGGACGAGGAGATGGAGGCGGTTTTGAAGAACTTCTCCAAAAAGAAAAAAGCGACCGTCACCACCCTTTGGCACGAGGATCCCACGGTCATCAACGAGATCGGCGTGCGCTTTGGCAAGACGGTGAATATCGAGCCGACGACCGAATTGATCGCCATCAAAGGCGACACCCTTCATGCGACAGTCAAAGACAATTCCGTGAGCGTATTCGTCATCGAATGAGCTCCTTTTGCGGGAATGCAGCCGCGCTCGGCTGCCCCGTACGGTCCCGAAGCGTCCGTCGCGATGAAAACAGCATGAAACGCGCGGTACACCGCGCGTTTTTCAGAGTTCGAAGCCGCCCGCTGTTGAAGCGGTTTTCGTCCATTTGTAGAAAAATTGCAATCATTGCAAAAAAAGTTGCAATTGCAATTTCGCAAAAAGGTGTTATGCTTTTGATAGGATACTTTCCCGAGGAGCATACGGATGGAACAAACGGCTGTCAACCGCGCCAAACAGTGGCAAATCGCGCTGTTCCCGTTCAACAATGCGGCGACGAACGTCTATTTCGCATTCTATACTTATTTTACATACTTCGCGATGATGTATCTCACGGGCAGCGCGGGCGCAGCGATCGGGGGAACGCTGATCGCGGGCGGGCTCGCCCTTGCGATCACGAGCTTCAATGCGATCTTTGCCCCGCTGATGCGGGTGTTCGACGCCATCACCGACCCCATTTTGGGTGGCTTGATGGACCGCACAAAGACGCGCATCGGCAAGTTCCGCCCCTATATGGTCCTCGGTAATATCCTGCTTGCGCTCTCCCTGGTCCTCATGATGGTGATCTTTCGAGGGCTCGGAGACGGACTTTCCTGGTTGCGATGGACGGTCTATATCGTCAGCTACATCGTCTATGTCATAGGCTATACCTGCCAATGCGCCGTCACGAAAGCGGGGCAGACCTGCCTCACCAACGACCCGAAGCAACGCTCCCAATTCGTCATCTGGAACATGATCGGTATGATTGGATCGATCGTTCTCGTCAATGTCATGGCGGGCGGAGTGCTGACGAACGAAGCGATCTGCCCCAAGGGACTGATCATTTACGAAGTGACGGAAAACGGTCTGTCGCTCGAACAGCTTGCCGCGACCTTTGCGGCGAAAAACATCACCTACGACGTCACCCTGCTCGAAGCGGGAAAGCAATATGCCTATGTCTATGGAGCGGGGTACGGAGCGCAGTTCTATAACATCATGGTGCCCTTCGTCATCTGCGTTTCGGGCGTGTACACGGCGATGGCGGTCGCAGCGATCTCGGGGAAGGATAAGCCGCAGTTCTGGGGCATCGAAAGCCGCCGCGCGACCTTCGGAGATTATGCGGGTATCCTGAAAGAAAACAAGGAGATCCGCTGGCTCGTACTCTCCTCCGGGCTCAATAAACTCGCTTCCACGATCGCGACCTCCGGGACGGTCGCCTTTCTCGTCTACGGTTGTCTCATGGGGGACTACAACGGACTCTATATCCCGTTCTATGCGCTCTGTTTCGTCTTTATGGGGATCTTCTTCCTTTGGGGAAGTTCCACGGCGGGGAAAAAGGGGCAGAAGAGGGGGGTGGCACAGTTCACACTGTTTGCCCTGCTCTTCTATATCGGCGTGCTGGTACTGCTGTGCATTTACGACCATGACAACCCCTCGACTTGGTTGAGCATTTTTTCCACCGAAGGCGGATTCCATCTTACGATCAACGCGTACACCGTCTTCTTCATCATCTTTTACGGTTGCGGATACGGCGCTTTCAATTGTTGCGACAATCTCACCATTCCCATGGTTGCGGATTGCACCGACTATGAGACCTACCGCTCGGGAAATTACGTTCCGGGGATCATGGGGACGATCTTCTCTCTCGTAGACAAGATCATCTCCTCCTTGCAGACCTTGCTGTTGACCGTATTCATCGTATACATGGTCCCGGGGCTGAATGCGCTTCCCGGCGAAGCGACCGAATATATGCAGGGGATGAAGCTCTCCGCGATCATCTGTTTTTGCGTCCTGCCCATG
>CANQRP010000045.1 GCA_947626305.1 uncultured Clostridia bacterium
GCAGGGTAGCGAAGTGCGGAGCAGATAAACGCTGAAAGCATCTAAGCGTGAAACTGACCTCAAGATAAGGTATCCCACCGAAAGGGTAAGACCCCTTAAAGACGATAAGGTTGATAGGTCGGAGGTGTAAGCGCAGTAATGCGTTGAGCTGACCGATACTAATAGGTCGAGGGCTTGATCTCAGCGAAAAGAGCTGAGAAGCGAATAATACGAGTCTTGGAATTCAAAGAGACTATGATTTCAAAGGAAGAAAGCCTGTTGCCGAAACGTATTTGAGTTTTTGCTGTGTAGTTGTCAATTTGCGAAGGGCTTTGTGAAAAATCTTGCTACGCAATCTTTTTCACGAGGAAACAAGCCTACATGTCTTAACCTACTTGGACCTCTTATTCGTTCCAACGGACAAGAAGGCGCAAGTAAGCGCCAAATTGAGGCGCCCACGGCGGAAGTGAGTTCCACCTAAGGCAAGAATTTGGAAAGGCGGGGCGCGAAGTGAATTCCGTCTAAGGCACGTTATTTGGAAAGGCGGGGCAGAGGCAAATTGAGAGTCGCCGGCGGGGGAAACCGAGGCGACAGACCATGATATAACGCGCGAAGAGCGCTTTATATACCATGGTGGTGACGATAGCAGAGAGGATCCACCTGTTCCCATCCCGAACACAGAAGTTAAGCTCTCTCACGCCGAAAGTACTTGGGCTCGACCCCGGGAGGATAGGTAGTTGCCACCTTCCAACACAAAGAGAACGCCTTTTGGGCGTTCTTTTTTCGTTAGAGGAGAGCTTAACTTCCGGGGCAAGCCGCAATCGAACAGGATGGAAAAGAGTGTGAGAATTTTTGCGGCTTTACACCTTTTGTTAAGCTCTCTCACGCCGAAAGTACTACTTCGCACTTCGTGCTCGTGCCGCCTAAGGAATCAGACAGTAGAAAAGCGGGGTGGGCTCGACCCCGGGAGGATAGGTAGTTGCCACCTTCCAACAGAAAAAGAACGCCTTTCGGGTGTGTTCCATAGGGAATCCGAAAATTTGATATGGAAAAAGGAGTAGCGCGCTACTCCTTTTTACTGTTTTGTTTTGCGCTGTTGCGAACTCGCGGGCTACCTTTTGTAGCCTAGTAAGATATGGATATGAAATCATTTCGATTTACGATGACTGTTCGCTTACGCCTTTTATCAACCTTCAGTTTTTTGGGGGATACTTTTCTGACGGGACAAAATCATGTACAATCAAATCATCTTCCCTGACGAGAAGATCTGCAATATCCTTTCCCGTGTAAAACTCCGAGAAGATCACTTGCCATTTGTCTCCGATTTTTTCTTCTGACATGATTGCTCCGAACATTCCCTTGTGGACGCCTTGCTTTGCATATTCCTCTTTTTCTGTAACTAACTCGACCAAGTCTAAATATTTCATGTCAACCTCCAAGCGGTGTATTACAGGTTATGAGCCCCTTTGGGCGAACCATCCATCCTGTGATAAGTTTAATCTTTTTTCCGTTTTTTGTCAAAGAGATCTCAATATTGATCCGTTGCCCTTTCTCATTGAGAAGCCCCAATTTATATTCTCCACTGCAATATCTCTCGGCAGCTTGCTTTTCAAATTCCGATTGCATGACCGCAGAGTCGCCGATATCAAATCCGAGTTTCCAAAACATCTCACGTTTTCCATTCCAGGAGTACTTATCCGAAAACAAATATTCCGTAAATTTGCGGATATCGCAAGTCGCCCTGCCCGTTTCGTTTGGGACGGGAGCGTCAATAAACAATCTCTTGCAATGGCAGTTCGGATGTTGCGGCATTTGAGGCTTGTTGTCATCACGAAACCAACAACCGTTCAGCACTTGGCAAATTGCACAATGTGCCACCGCGATGCCCTCATCTTGCCATTCGATCCAATCACTGGTCAAGATTTCCTGATGTTGATTGAAAAAATCATTTTTAAGTAATCCCCATAAATTCATTTACTTTCTTTTCTCTTTCTCCTTTGACAGAATTTGAGATACCACCGCTTATCTCAATTCTATTATACAACAGGTTTTTCGTACCCACGGACTTAACTGCCAAATTTTTTACAAAAAAGAGCAACGAATTTCTTCGTCGCTCAAATTCCCTATCGAAGCTACCCCTTTGGGCGTTCTTTTTTCGTGTTCTGAATTGTCATGTCGAGCTTGTCGAGACATCTCATCCTTAGTTTAGTATTGTGAGGTTTCTCCACGCGCCGCTTACGCGGCTTGGTCGAAATGACAAATTAGGAGAATGGCACCCACCCCTCAAGGGGTGGGCAAGAAAAAGCCGCACAGAAGGGCGAATAGTTGCGGCACGGTTTTCAAGTCTAAATAGACTCATATAAGATTTTTTGTTTTGATCATGATAAAATCAAAGTAATTCATAGCGGTATGTTTGCGGCAACAACACAAAAAGAACGCTTCTTGGGCGTTCTTTTTTCGTTGGAGGAGAGCTGCCCCCTTTGAAGGGGGCGGCTCCGCCGTTAGGCGGTGGTGGGGGTTGATGTATGTGCCCCCACTCGGCTCGCTTCGCTCGGCACCCGCCCCCATAAATAGGGGCAGGTCGCATTAGGTGGAGATTTCTCCATGCGCCGCTTACGCGGCTTGGTACTTCGCCTGCGGCTCGTGCCGCCCTTCGACAACATGGAACGTGCGGGCGGGGCAGGGTGACATGATTCTGTCATTCCGACGACCGAGCAACGCGAGGAAGGAGAGAATCCCATTGGGCGCGCGTCGACCAAGGGGATACACTCGGCTGCGCCTCGGTATGACAGTGGGGCGGGGCGGAATGACAGAAAAAATAAGGTGCCCCCTCCCCTACCCCTCCCCGCGCGAATGCGCGGGGGAGGGCAAGAAAAGCTGTCCCCCGCTCTGCGGGGGACAGCTTGGGTATGGCGCTAACCGGAGAGCAGGTCGGCGAGGGTGTAGTTTTTCAGCACGTCGTCGATGGCTTCGTCGAGCGCTTTCCACATGGGAAGCGTCGGGCAGATCTCCGCACGCGGGCATTCGCCGCCCTCGGTGCATTCCGCCGACGCGAGCGAAGCCTCCGTCACCCGCAAAATGTCCGCCGCCGTGCACTCCTCGGGGGGACGGGTGAGCAAATACCCCCCGTTCTTGCCCCGCGCACTCTCAACTAAGCCCGCCTTGACGAGCTCGGTCATGATCTGCTCCAAAAACTTGTGCGGGATCTCCTCCTCCGCCGTGAGCTCTTTCAAGGGCACGGGTCCGCTTTTTCCCCGCGCCGCGAGCGCGATCATCACCCTCAGGGCGTATCTTCCCTTGGCGGAGACGATCATTCGGGCTTGTCCTCGCAGTGGGCGCAGGAGCTCTCACGGAAGAGGCTCTCGTCGTAGGGGATGTTGTTCTTGGTGTAATAATCGAGAATGGCGGCTTTGATCGCCTCCTCGGCGAGCACCGAGCAGTGCATTTTATAGGCGGGAAGCCCGTCGAGCGCCTCCGCGACCGCCTTGTTGGTGAGGGAAAGCGCGTCCGCAAGGGGTTTGCCCTTGATGAGTTCGGTCGCCATCGAGCTCGAAGCGATCGCACTGCCGCAGCCGAAGGTCTCGAACTTCACGTCCGAGATGATGTCGCCGTCGATCTTCAAATAAATTTTCATGATGTCGCCGCACTTGGCGTTGCCGACTTCCCCCACGCCGTCCGCGTTCTCGATCACGCCCACGTTGCGCGGGTGCTTGAAATGGTCCATCACTTTTTCGCTGTATAAAGACATTTTCTTGCTCCTTTTTTATAGAATATACGTTCTCCTTCCCTCTTGGAGGTCCCGCCAGACGGGGGACATGCCCCGCAAATAGGCGACGACCTTCGGGATCTTTTCGGATAGGTATGCGATCTCCTCCTCGGTGGTGTCCTCGGAGAGAGTGAGCCGGAGCGACCCGTGGGCGACGTCGTGCACACGACCGATCGCAAGCAGCACGTGGGAGGGGTCGAGCGAGCCCGACGTGCACGCAGAGCCCGAGGAGGCGCAGATGCCCTCTTCGTCGAGAAGGAGAAGAAGGGACTCCCCCTCGATGCCCTCGAAGCAAAAACTCACGTTGCCGCACAGCCGCTTTTCGGGGTCGCCGTTGAGGGCGCAGTGGGGGATCCTGCTCAAATTTCCGATGAGTTCGTCCCGCAGGGCGGAAACTTTTTTCATGTAGCCGGGAAGATCCCGCGTCGCCTCTTCGAGCGCAGCCGTCATCGCGGCGATGGCGGGAAGATTTTCGGTGCCCGCGCGCTTGCCCCGCTCCTGTGCGCCCCCTTCGATGAGGCTGAAAAGGGGAGCGCCCGTGCGCACATACAGCGCGCCCACGCCGCGGGGAGCGCCGAACTTGTGCCCCGAGAGGGCGAGATAGTCGCAATGGAGCGCGTTCACGTCGATGGGCATGTGTCCCACCGCCTGCACCGCGTCGGTGTGGAAGGGGATCTTTTTTTCGCGGCAGAGCGCCCCGATCTCCGAAACGGGTTGCAGGGTGCCGATCTCGTTGTTCGCGAGCATCACGGAGACGAGGCAGGTGTTTTCGTCCAGCTCCCTTGCGGCGTCCTCCACCTTGACGATGCCCTCCGCCCCCACGGGCAAGAGCACCACTTCAAACCCCTCTTTTTCGAGTTTTTCGAGGGTGTGCAGCACCGCGTGATGTTCGATCGCGGTGGAGACGATCTTCTTCTTTCCCTTCCTCGCCCCAGCATAGGCGGCGCTCAGGATCGCCTGATTGTCCGATTCGCTCCCGCCCGAGGTGAAATAAATTTCCCTGCCGTTCGCTCCGAGCACGGCGGCGATCTTTTCGCGGCAGCGGGTGAGTTCCTCCTTTGCCCGCTGTCCCGCCGAGTGCAGGGAGGAGGGGTTTCCGAAATAGGCGGTCGCCGTCTCGTTGAACGCCTTCAAGGCGACGGGGCGGACCTTTGTCGTTGCCGCGTTGTCGGCATATACAAACATGAGTTTCTCCTTATTTCCTACTAAATTCATAGGAATTATAGCATGCGGATGCACGCTTGTCAAGCGTTTCTTTTCAGTTTCCCCCAAGGCGGGGGGCGGGATGACCGATTTCCCCGAAAAATGTTTGACTATTTTTGGCAAAACGGATATAATACAGACGGGTTTTGTAAAAAGGAGGAAAGGGCATATGGAAGAGACTGTGGAAAGCGGCGTTACCTTCGGCGAAATTCGGCGCGCCATTGCAAGACATGTGTGGACGGTCGTCATCGTCGTTCTCGCCGTCACGGTGTTTACGGTGCTCTCCGCGGAGTTTCTCTACAACCCCCGCGTGAGTACGTACAACTTAACGTTTACCCTCTCCTATCCGGACAGCGCCGCGGGCAAGTATCCCGACGGCTCTCCCTTCTATTTCCGCGAGCTCATCTCCCTCGATTCGCTCACGGCGACGCGGGATTCGGACGGAAGATTTTCGAAGATCGACGTCGAAAAGCTCGCCGAAAGCGACGACATCTCCATCGAACAAGAAAAGGACGGGGAGGGAAAACTCATTCCGGGGCAGTTCACGGTGAGTGTGCGCGCGGGCTACTTTGCCGACCGCACGGAGGCAACGCAATTTTTGAACGCGCTCTCCCGTCGTCCCGTCCTCAAAGCAGTGGAGACGGCGCGCTCGATGAACTACGCGCTCGACGCTTCCGCCTTTGAAAATACCGACTATGCCAACAAACTTTCCCTCCTCATCCGTCAGAAGCAGACGATCCTCGACCAATACGACGAGTGGATCGCCCTCTTCCGCAGCAACTACACGGCGGCGGGGAAGACGCTCATCAACCACCGCGCCGAGGCGGACGTGATCTTGGGCGAAGCGCTGTACTCCTCCCTCGCCTCGGAACTCGAAACGAACGGGTACGTGCCCGTGTCCATGCTCGCGGCAAAGCGGAGCGCGCTCGAGGCGGAGCGGGCGGAGAACGAACGGAAGATTGAAGCGCTTCGGGAGGCGCTCGCGGCGTTGCCTTCCGCCGCCGCCCTCTCCGACGTCGACCCCGTGTCGGGACCGCTCGACCTTTCCGAGACGCTCGCCTCGCTCATCGTGCGGAACGTGCAGATCGACAGCCAGCTCGCGGCGCTGACCGAGGAGAACATCGCAAAGTTCGACGCGGAGGTGGAGCGCATCTACGGCGCGCTGCAAGAGGCGGCGGGCAAGGTGCAGGCAGTGGGCGTCGCCCTCTACGAACAGGAGTCCCGCGTGTATTCCTCCACCGCCCGCGCGGTGCGGGAAGGGGACATCGGCTTGCTCTTCTCCTGCCTCGTGGGGCTGATCCTCGGCGCCGCCATCGCCTGCGTCTGGGTCTGCGTCGCCGATTTTTCCAAGCGGAAGAAGTCCGAAGGCGCGGAGGAAGCACACCTCAAAGAGGGGACGGAAGCGCATTCCGAAGGCGCGGAGGAAGCGCACCTCAAAGAGGACAAAGAGTAAACGTTTGCCGCGGCGTTTCCGCGGCTTTTTTCCCGCCGGCGACGCCCGCGGGGTTCGGAGAACGGTATGAGACATAAGATCAGAGCGGCGGTCTTCGCCGTGTTGCTTGCGCTGCTCGTGGCGCTCGGCATCTTCCTCGGCGTGTGGTTTTTCGGCGCCGACTATTCCGCGTTCGACGCGCTCGTCAAAGAGGAGGAAGCCATCCCTGGGCTCGAAAGCGGCATCTCTCCGCAGGGGCTGTGCCCTCTCCCGGAGGGATGCGGCTACCGCTTCGCCATGAGCGGCTATATCAAGGGGGAGCCCTCCCGCATCTATCTCTTCGGCGGGAAGGAGCCCAAGTACATCACGCTGTACGAGGGGAAGGAGGAGATCTCCACCCACTTCGGCGGCATCACCTGCACGGAAAAGCACCTCGTGGTAGCCAGCGGGAAAAAACTCGTGCGCATCCCCCTTGCCGAGGCGCTCGAAGCGGAGAACGGGGGCGCGGTCGCGGTGAAGGACAGCTTCGAAGTCGCGGGCTTCCGCAGCGTCGCCTACTGCTATTACTCCGGCGGAATGCTGTACGCGGGCGAATTCTACCGCCCCGGGAACTATGAAACCGATCAGAGCCATCACATCGCGGTCGCGGACGGAGAGACCAACTTCGGCATCGTGTACGCCTATTCCGCGGACGAGGACGCGACGGGAGGAGTGGGGAGCACGACGCCCGAATACGCGATCTCGGTGCGGGAGCAGGTGCAGGGCTTTGCCGTTTGGAAGGGGGGCATTGCGCTCTCCACCTCCTACGGGCTTCCCGATTCCAGACTCTTCTTCTACAAAAACCCCCTCGGCGGAGAGCCGCAGGGGAATTTGAACGGCGTTCCCCTCTATGTGCTCGGAACAAGCGGGTTGACTTCGACCGTCGACATGCCCTGCATGAGCGAGGAGATCTTCGAAAAGGAGGGCAGGATCTACATTCTGTTCGAGTCCAAGAGCAACCAATACAAGCAGTTCGTGCGGCGGCAGATCGGCGAGGTGCTCTCTTTGGAGATAAAATGAAGCGCACCTTCGCGGCGCTCCGCTTCACCGAGGACGAAAACCTGGCGGGGCGGGTGTATTGGTACCTCACCGAGTTCTCCCTCTCCCTCGGCGAACGGGTGCTGGCGCCCGTCGGCTCGCACGATCGCTTGCAGGCGGCGCGGGTGGAAAAGGTGCTCATTTGCGAGGAGAAGGACGCCCCGTACGATCTCGCCCTCCTCAAACGGGTGGCGGCAAAGTACGGCGCGCGCAAGTTGACCTTGGACGGCGCGGAGATGCTCGAATTCGGCGGCGTGCGCTACGATGAAAAGCGGTACACGCCCTTCGGAAAATTGCTGCTTGTAAAGCAATGCCCCAAGGAGAGGACGGAACTTTCCGCCTACGGCGTCACCAAGACGCTTTTCCTCTCCGCGGACGACCCTGCGCTCTACGGGGAGATCGCCCATACGACGGGCGGCGTGCTCCTTGTGGGCGAGGAGGGGGAAAAGGCGTTCCGCAGGCTGTATGCGCTGCTGCGGGGCGCGGAGACGGAACTGGATGGGGAGACGAAAGGTCTTCTCTCGGAGAAATTGCGTTGAAACATATCCTGATGATCGCCACCGGGGGCACCATCGCCTCCAAGAACAGCGGCGCGGGGCTCGCGCCCGCCCTTTCCTCCAAGGAATTGCTGGCGAGCGTGCCGGAGATCGCCGACCTCTGCAAGGTCACGGAGCTCCAACCCTTCAATCTCGACAGCACCGATGTCTACTATCGGCACTGGCTCGAGATCGCCCGCATCGTGGAAGAAAACTATCGCAAATACGACGGATTCGTCGTCACCCACGGCACGGACACCATGGCGTACACGGCGGCGGCGCTCTCCTACCTTGTGCAGAGCAGCCCCAAGCCCATCGTGCTCACGGGGTCGCAGAAGTCGGTGTACCTTCGGGATACCGACGCGCGGGGGAACCTTGTCGACGCGTTTTCCTACTGCGCGGACGACGGCGCAACGGGCGTGAAGGTGGTGTTCGACGGGAAGGTGATCTTGGGCACGCGCGCAAAAAAGATCCGTACCCGCAGTTACAATGCCTTTGCGAGCGTCGATTTCCCCGACATCGCCGTCATGCGGGACGGGCGCCCCGTGTACTACCTTCGCGAAGAAAAGCCGGAAAAGGCGCGCTTTTTCCACGCCCTCGACCCCGAGATCTTCGTGCTGAAAATGTTCCCCGGGCTGCGGGCGGACGTCCTCGGGTATCTTGCCGAGCACTGCGACGGGCTCATTTTGGAGACGTTCGGCTCGGGCGGGCTGCCGAACTACCGCAACGACGAGTTCTTCACCGGGCTGAAAGCCTTTCTCGACAAGGGGAAGACGGTGGTCGTCTCCACGCAGGTGGAGCGGGAGGGGAGCGCGCTTGCGAATTACGAGGTGGGGCGGCGGCTCATGGAGTGCGGCAGAGTGCTCGAAGCGCGCAACATGACGCTCGAATGCGCCGTCTCCAAGCTCATGTGGATCTTGGCGCAGACGAAGGCGCCCGCCGAAGTGGAGCAGCTCTTTTACACTTCGATCGAGAAGGATATTTTTTAAGAATAAGGTGCCCCCTTTCCTACCCTCCCCCGCGCTTCCGCGCGGGGGAGGGCTTTCAAATGTCATGTCGAGCGTTAGTCGAGACATCTCTACCTTAGTGTTAAATCATGTAGAGATTTCTCCACTTCGCTCATTGTATTCGCTACGGTCGAAATGACAATTTGGAAAAATGTGCGTCCCGCGCAACGTTCAGCGGTACGCACCTCTGCAATGCAAAATCCACAGGGAGCGGTCGAGAGGGTCGACGCCCACCCGTTCGCGCGCCTTTCCGTGCCCTTCGGGGCAGGGGAAGTACCCCAAAAGCCGCGTCGAACAGCTCCCCCGTCCCCCCGTCAGGGAGGAGAGCGTCTCCGGAAGGTCGAAGGTCTCCTCCGCGGGAACGCGGGCGGTGAGGAAAAATTTCCCCCCTTCAAACAGGGGCTCGCCGAGGCTCCCCCGCCGCAGGGAGAGCGCGCCCGCCACCTTGCCGAGGGCGCTTTCGGGGGCGGAGACCTTCACTTCGAGCACCGGTTCGAGCAGCACCGTGCCGCAATTTCTCAGCCCGTCCATGATCCCCATGGGGGTAGCCGTGAAAAAGTCAAGCGGGTGGGTGTGCTGCACATGATGCTCGCCGTCCACGAGGGTGACTTTGAGGTCGGTCACTTCCCACCCCTTCAGCCCCTGTTTGAGCGTCCGCGGCACCTCCGTCTTCACATGTTCCTGATAGCGGTAGGCGATGCGCTTTTCGGAGGCGACGCTCTCGTACACAAACCCGCTCCCCCGCGGCAGGGGCTCGATGTAAAATTTCACCACCGCCCAGCAGGGCTTCGGCATGGTGTACGCCTCAAAGCCGTACCCCGCCCGCGCGGGCGTCTCGCGGTAGACGACGGAGGGCGCGCCGAGCTCTGTTTGAAGCCCGAAGCGGGAGGAGAGGGTCTCTTTCAGAATTTCCGTCTGCACCTTGCCCGACACGGCAACGGTGAGTTCCCGCTTCTCCTTCACCCATTCGAGGTCGAGCAGGGGAGATTCGTCCGTCAACTCTTCGAGGGCGGCTTTGAGCCGCAAAAGGTCGTTTTCGTCCCGCGGGGCGACCTTCACCCTCAGGTAGGGGGTGGAGAGGGAGAGGGGCTCTACGGGCGGCTCCGCCCCGAGAAAATCGCCCGCGCGCACGTCCGCAAGCCCGAGCACCGCGCCCGTCTCCCCCGCCGAGAGCGTGGGCACGTCGGCGTACTTATCCGCGCCGATCCGTTTTAATTGGGCGGCTTTGAAGGTGTGCCCCGTGCGGCGGTCGAATACGTCCTCCCGCACCCCGAGCTTGCCCGAAAACACGCGGATGTGTGCGAGTTTTCCGAGATTTTTGCGGTGTTCTACCTGATAGACGAAGGCGGAGAAGGGGGCGTTTTCCTCGGCGGGGAATTCGAAAAGGGTGCAGAGGAGCTCCAACAGCTCTTTCACTCCGTCCCCCGTTTTGGCGCTGCCGAAGAGCACGGGCGCCAGACGGGCGGAGGAGCAGGCGCGGGTGAGTTCGGCAAAGAGCCGCTCTCTTGTCAGCGTTCCGCCGAGGTACTCTTCGAGGAGCGCCTCGTCGCCGAGCGCCGTCACGGCGTTTTCCGTGTCCTCCGCGTCCCACGGCAGCGGCTCCCACGGGAGCGCCTTTTTCAGCCCCGTCAACACCTTTTCGGGGTCCGCACCCTCCGAATCGCACTTATTCACAAACACAACGAGGGGGAGGTTGCGGCGTTTTACGGCGTCGAGCAGGAGCTCGGTCTGCGCCTCCACCCCCTCGCGTGCGGAGACCACGAGCACCGCAACGTCCACGGCGGTGAGGGCGAGCTCGGTCTCCTCGAAGAAGTCGGCATGCCCCGGCGTGTCGATGAGGTTTACGGTCTTGTCGCGGTAGCGGAAGGTGACGGTGGCGTCCCGCACCGAGATGCCGCGGCGGCGCTCCACTTCCAGAAAGTCGGTAAACCCCGTGCCCTCGTCCACGCTCCCGAGGGCGCGCAGCACCCCCGCCTCGTACAACAGGCGTTCGGTGAGGGTGGTCTTGCCCGCGTCGATGTGCGCGAAGATGCCGACGTTCAATAATTTCATAAAAAAAGTGTATCACAGGCGGGCGGGTTTGTCAAGAAGGAAAAAGGGCGCCGAGGGCGGCAAAAGCCGCCCTCGGCGCCCCATACTCTCTTCGATTTACAGGCGCACAGGCGCATAGCCCGAGGCGGAAACGAGGCTCTGTCCCTCTTCGGAGAGGACCCAGTCGAGGAACGCGGTCATCTCCTCGGTGCGCTCTCCCTTTCGCACCGCGGCGTAGAAGGGCATGCGGATGGGATAGCTCCCGTTTACGATGTTCTCGCGGGTGGGCGGGACGCCGTTCACCGAGAGGAAGGAGATGTTTTCGTTCCCCACGAGCTCCTCGGCGTATTGGCGGAAGGAGAACCCGATCGCGCCGCCGTAGTTCTTATAGTCGGAGACCTTTTCGATGATCCCCCACATAAAGCTGTTCACAAGGTCGGTGGGCGGCTGCATGAGGGGAACGTCCCCCATGAACTTTTCGAGCGCGGTCTGGCTGCCGCTCCCCTTGTTGCGCTGGAAGGGTTGTATCTTTTCGTTTTTGCCGCCGAGCTCCTTCCAATTCGTTATCTCTCCCGTATAGATCTTTGCGATCGTTTCCAGCTCCATATCCGTTACAGGATTTTCAGGATTTACGATCATCGCGATCCCGTCA
>CANQRP010000046.1 GCA_947626305.1 uncultured Clostridia bacterium
GTCCTCGATGTACCTGTCCGCCATGTTATACTGCGGTTGAATGACCGAGAGAGGACGCAGATGATGCTCGCGGATGACATGGAGCGCCTCGGTGAGCTGCACGGGCGACCATTCCGAAACGCCGTAGTACAGGATCTTTCCCGCAGCGACCATATCGGAGAGGGTCTGCATCGTCTCCTCGATGGGAGTTGTCGGGTCGAAGCGGTGACAGAAATAGAGGTCGATGTAGTCGAGCTTCATATTTTTTAGCGATCGGTCGAGCTGCTCGATGATATGCTTGCGGGAGAGCCCCCAATCGTTTGCGCCCCGCCCCATGGGAAAGAACACTTTGGTGGAGACGACATACTCGTTCCGAGCGTGTTCGCCCAAAACTTTGCCGAGGAATTTTTCCGCCGCGCCGCCCGAATAGGCGTCCGCGCAATCGAAAAAATTCACCCCCGCGTCAAAGGCAGCGTTTACCGTGTCGCGTGCGGTTTGCTCCGCCTCCGCGCCGTTGAGGTCCGTTACCCAACTTCCGAGCGCGATCTCACTGACTTTCAAGCCCCATTTTCCGAGATTTCTGTATTGCATGATCTCCTCCCGATTTAATCGGCTGTATTTTCCGTCTGTTTTTTCAGTCTCTTCTCCTCGTGACTGTACGACCACTTCAAAAGGATCGGGGTCAGGACCGAGGAAAGCAAAATGATGAGGATCACAAAGGGGAATACCGCGGCGTCCACGAGCCCGCAGGCAACGCCCTTTTCGGTACAGATGAGAACGACCTCCGCGCGCACCATCATGCCGAGCCCCACGCGCAGGGAGTCATGGAAAGAGAATTTGCAGAGCTTTGCGCCCGCACCGCAACCGATCAGCTTTCCGAGGAGCGCCGCAACGACATACACGCAGCCGAACGCGAGGAAGGGTAGGTCGATCTGAGAGAAGTAATCGATATTCGCAATGCCGATATTGGCAAAAAATACGGGTGAGAAGAAGAGGTAGCCCATCGTATCCACTTTGTTTTCGACATAGGGAGTCTCGGAGAGGGTACCGCCGAGCAAGATGCCCGCAAGATAGGCGCCCGTGATGTCGGCAACGCCGAAGAGCTTTTCGGCGCAATAGGCATACACAAAGCAGGCAACGAGGGAGAGGATGGGAACGCGGCGGTTGTGGGGCGCTTTGCGCTCCATGATGTCGAACGCCTTTCTCAGCCCCACGCCGAGGGCGATGAAGAGGACGAAGAACAAGACGATCTTGACGACGACCATTCCCGCATTGGGAGAGAACCACTTCCAGCCGACCTGCGCATTTTCTCCTTCGGAGGAAAACCCCGTGAGGATCGAGAGAACGATGATCCCGATCACATCGTCGATGACCGCGGCGGCAACGATGGACGTGCCGACCTTGCTTTCGAGTTTGCCGAGTTCTTTGAGGACGGCGACCGTCACGGAGACGGAAGTCGCAGTGAGGATGGCGCCGTAAAAGAGATTGGACAGCACGTTCTCAAACCCGAAAAAGAGGGATGCCGTGAGCCAACCGAACAACATGGGAACAACGACCCCGAATGCGGTGATGACGACAGAGGCAACGCCCGTGGAGCGAAGCTGTTTGAGGTCGGTGCCGAGTCCCGCAGAGAACATGATGAGCACCACGCCGAGCTTGGAAAACACAGCGAGGACTTCGCTGACGAGCGGCGCGAAAAATGCGTTTTGCAGCGGCTCCCAGGGAATATATTTGAGCAGACCGATCAAAATACCGGCGACAAGCATGCCGATGACGGTCGGCATACCGATGCGATGTGCGCCCAATCCCATCAGTTTACCGAGGCAAAGGATCAGCGCTAAGGGGAGTAAAACTTCAAAGGCTTCCATGATTTTTCCTTTTATTTTAACGACCGCATCTATTATAATCTTTTTATGAGAAAAAGCAACGAAATTTCAATGCTTTTCCGATTTTTCCCGAGAATGCTTGTCAAGGGAACATTTTCGTGTTATAATATTTCATGAAATGCGCGCATGCGAAAGAGCGACCGCGGCAAAAATTTTTTTCGGCATGCGCAAAGGATACTCACCGGTATGGAATTTCAACCCGTCCCGATCGGACGGGACAGAGCGAGACAAATGAATCCCGTCGTGCTGGCGTTTGTCGGCGATGCTGTGTATACGCTGCTCGTGCGGCAGACGCTGGCGATCGCAAGCAATTGCAAGACGGGCGAACTCAACAAGCGGGCTTCCGAAGTCGTCTCGGCACACGGACAGAGCGAGCGGCTCGAACGCATTCTCCCGCTGCTTACGGAGGAGGAGACGGAGATCTACCACCGCGGACGCAACGCCAAGAAGCCGACGAAGAGCAAAAACGCAAGCGTGGGGGAATACGTTCGCTCCACGGGGTTCGAAGCGGTCATCGGCTATCTCTACCTGACGGGACAGAACGAACGCATCGAGGAGCTGTTCTCCCACGAATAAACGCGCCGCGCAGGTGCATCGCACGAAAAATAAAACCGATATGAAAACTCATGGCAGAAACGCCGTTTTGGAACTTTTGAAAACGGACAAAACGATCGAAAAGATCTTGATCGAAAAGGGCGCGCAGGGCACGCTCGGCAAGATCTTCGCCGAGGCGCGCAAGCAGAACATCCGCGTGCAGTTTGTCGAAAGAGCCGCGCTCGACAGGGAATGCCCCGACGGGCGGCACCAAGGGGTCGTGGCGTTTACGACCGACTTCCGCTATGCCGACTTGCGTGGCCTGACGGGGAGCGCGGAGAGCCTGATCGTTCTTTGCGACGGCATCGAAGATGTGCACAACCTCGGGTCGATCCTGCGTGTTGCGGAGTGCGCGGGCGCGGATGGGGTCGTCATTCCGAACGCCAAAGGCGCGAGCGTCACCGACGCGGTGGTGCGCATTTCGGCGGGCGCGGCGGAGCACATTAAAGTGGCAAAGGTATCCTCCGTCAACTATGCGATCGACGAATTGAAACAGCTCGGATATTGGGTCTATGCGCTCGAAGCGGGCGGCGAAAGCATTTACGAGAACAGGCTGACGGGGAAAGTCGCGCTTGTCGTCGGCGGGGAAGACAGCGGCGTAAAGCGTCTCACGCGGGAAAAATGCGACAAGGTGCTCTCGTTGCCGCTGTTCGGAAAGGTCAATTCTCTCAACGCCTCGGTGGCGCTCGGGATCGCAGTTTATGAGGTGGTGCGTGCAAGGCTCGGAAAGTGACGAAATTCTCGTAAAAAGAGCGCAAAGCGGAGATCGGACGGCGACGGAAAAGCTCCTGCGCCGCCATATGAACACCGTGCTCGCCCGTGCGCGCGGGTTTTTTCTTGCCGAAGGCGATACCGACGACCTCGTACAGGAGGGGATGATCGGGCTGTATTCCGCGATCAATGAATATAGCGAACGGGAGGGGAAAAGTTTCAAAAATTTCGCCTACCTCTGCATCACGCGGCAGATCCTCGACGCCGTAAAGCATTCGCGCCGCAGGAAAAACAGCCCGCTCAATAATTCCGTCTCCCTGTTCGATCCCCACCTCGAAGCATTTGTCGGGGAGGAGAACCCCGAGGACTTTTTGCTCGATGACGAATCGCGCGCCGAATTTCGGTTGAAACTCATGCGGGAACTCTCCGACTTCGAATTCCGCGTGATGACGATGTATCTCGAAGGAATGAATTATTCGGACATCTGCGAAGCGACGGGCAAGGACATGAAGAGCGTGGACAACGCCCTTGCCCGTTCCAAGAAAAAACTGCGGCAGGCTTTTTCCAAATAGGAGCAATTATGGCATATCTTTCCCTCTACCGTAAATTCCGCCCCCGCACCTTTGACGAAATGGTGCGGCAGGAGCATGTCGTTACCGTTCTCAAAAATCAGATCGGAACGGGTGCGATCGGGCATGCCTATCTCTTTTGCGGTCCGCGCGGCACGGGCAAAACGTCCGTTGCGCGTATTTTCGCGCGCGCCGTCAATTGCGAATCGCCGAGGAACGGCTCTCCCTGCGGCGACTGTCCGACCTGCCGCGCACTCGCGGCGGGCAGCCTCGACATCACCGAGATCGACGCCGCCTCCAACAACGGCGTCGCCGAGATGCGCGACCTGCGCGAAAAGGTACAGTATCCTCCCGTTACGGGAAAATACAAAGTCTACATCGTAGACGAAGTTCACATGCTCACGGACAGCGCCTTCAACGCGCTTTTGAAAACGCTCGAAGAACCGCCGGCACACGCGATCTTCATTCTTGCGACCACGGAGCCGCACAAGATCCCGGCAACCATTCTCTCCCGCTGCATGCGGCTCGATTTCAAACTTCTTCCCGAAGAGGACCTCGAGGAGCATTTGAAGCGCATTCTCAAGGAGATCGGAAGACCCTATGAAGAGGAGGCGGTCGCCGCCGTTGCGCGCGCCGGTGCGGGAAGCGACAGAGATATGCTCTCCATCGCCGAAATGTGCCTTGCGTACGGGGAAAAACTGACTTATGAAGGCGTCACGTCCGTGCTCGGCGCGGCGGACTTCAACGACACGGCGGCGCTCTGCGAAGCGCTCCTCGCCTGCGATATGCCCGTCGCGGTAGAAAAGACCGAATCCGTCCTTGCGGCGGGGAAGTCGGTCGGCGTGCTGTGCCGCGACATGCTCGAGATGCTCAACCGCATCGCCATTGCCAAGACCTGCCGCACGGCGGAAAAACTGCTCTCTCTCCCCAAAGACCGATTTGCGCGCATCGCCGGGATCGCCGAAAAGTCGGACGGACAGACCATACTGCGCGCCACGGAGATCCTCGCGCGTACGGAGACGGATCTGCGGCTCGTCTCTTCGCCCCGTATCTGCCTCGAAACGGCGATCATGAAGATCTCCGTCCCCGCTGCGGACGACAGCACGGAGGCATTGACCGTGCGGCTCAACGCCCTCGAAAAAAAGCTCTCTGAAGGCGCTTTCACGGCGCTTCCCGCCGTGACGCCGCAGCCCGCCGTGCAACGGACGGAGGCGCCGCAACCCGCCGCGATCGACCCCGCACCGGAGGAGGAAGGCGATTTCCCCATGGAAGAGCCGATCTTCGAAGAGGCGTTCTTTGCCGATATGCCTCCTGCGCCCTCCCCCGCGCGGACACCGGTCGCACCGCCGCCCCCGTCTCAGCCCGTACCGTCGCAGCCCGTGCAACCCCGGACGGCTCTGCCGCAGGAGGGGATGAATGCGGAACTTGCCTACGGAAAGTTCATGCGCTTACTGCGCAAAACGAGCAAAAACGGCGTTTTGTTTACGATGTGCACCGACCTTGAAGCGAAATATGAAGGCGACACGCTCGTGCTCTTCACCGAAAGCGAGACGGTGCTTCGCTCGCTGACAAAGGAAGATCACTTGAAGATCATGACGGATGTATTCTCACAGCTCGGCGTCGGCTCGTTCGCCGTCCGTCTCAAGGGGAGCGAGCGGGCAAGTGCGGACGCGCTCGAAGAGTTCAAAAAAGAGTTTCGGGATTATCCCATCGAAGTAAAATAAAGGAGACATCATGGCAAACGGATTCAACAGAGGCGGCGCAAATATGGGGGGAATGCAGAACCTCATGAAGCAAGCCCAAAAAATGCAGGAAGAAATGGCGGAGACCGAAAAACTGCTCGACGATTGGGAGATCGTCGGGACCAGCGGCGGAGAAGCGGTCGTCGTGTACATGAATGCCAAAAAGATCATCGACGGCATCGAGATCGACAAAGAGGTCATCGACCCCGAAGACGGGGAAATGCTCGAAGATCTCGTTCTCGCCGCCATCCTCGACGGCTATAAGAAAGCCGACGAGGTTTATAAAGAAAAGATGGCGAAATACAACATGGGCGGCTTGGGAGGGCTCCTTTGATGGAAGTCTTTATCGAGCCGATCGGAAGGCTCATCAATGAGTTTTCCAAACTGCCCGGCGTAGGGAAAAAGACCGCCCAACGTTACGCTTATAAAATCATCAACATGTCCGAACAGGAGGCGCGCGGGTTTGCGGAGGCGATCCTCTCCGCTAAACAGAGGGTACGCTTTTGCAAAGTGTGCGGAAATTTCAGCGAGGAGGAGGTCTGTGAGATCTGTAAGCGGCGCGACCCCTCCGTCATCTGCGTCGTCAAGGAGCCGAAGGATGTGATCGCGCTTGAAAAATTACACGAATTCAAGGGCGTTTATCATGTTCTGCACGGCGTGCTCGACCCCATGAACGGCGTCTCCGCAAACGACATCCGCATCCACGAACTGCTCGGACGGGTGCAAGAGGGGAGCGTAAAAGAGGTGATCATGGCGACCAACCCGGATGTGGAAGGGGAGGCGACCGCAATGTATATCGCAAAACTCTTGAAGCCGCTCGACGTGAAGGTCACGCGACTCTCGCGCGGCATTCCCATCGGGTCCGAGCTCGAATATACCGACGAGGTGACGCTCGCCCGCGCCCTCATCGAACGAAAGGAGATTTAGTTCATGAACATCAGTGTGCTCGGATGCGGCAGATGGGGGTCCTTCATCGCATGGTATCTCTCCCGCAAGGGGAACAAGGTGACGAGCTGGGGTCCCGAAGACGACCGCTCTTATCAGGTTCTCAAAGAGACGGGAAGGAACGAATATGTTGCCCTCGACGAAAAGATCCGCCTCACCTGCGACCTCGAAGAGGCAGTGACAGGGGCGGAGATCGTCGTCATCTCCATTTCGTCGCAGGGATTGCGCGGTTTTATGCAGCGGGTGACGAAATACCCCGTGCGGGAGAAGGTCTTCGTGCTCTGCATGAAGGGCATTGAAGTGGAGACGGGGAAGCGCCTCTCCGAGATCCTCGTGGAAAGCGGCATCTCGCCCGAAAAGATCGCGGTTTGGGTGGGTCCCGGTCACATCCAGAGCTTTGTGCAGGGGATCCCGAACTGCATGGTGATCGACTCCGAAAACGAAAAATTGAAAAGAACGCTCGCAGACAGCTTTCGCAGCGACCTGATACGCTTTTATTATGGCGAGGACCTCATCGGAACGGAGATCGGCGCCGCGGCGAAGAATGTGATGGGCATTGCCGCGGGCGTATTGGATGTGATCTGCGTTCCGCTGAAAGGTCCGCTGATGTCGCGCGGGGCGCGGGAAGTGGCGCGGCTGATCAAGGCGATGGGGGGGAACGAACTCTCCGCCTACGGGCTCGCCCACCTCGGCGACTACGAGACGACGCTCTTTTCGCCCTATTCCCACAACCGCATGTACGGAGAGATGCTTGCCAAGGGACAGCGCTTCGACAAACTTGCGGAAGGTGTGCCGACCTCCAAAGCGATGAAGTTTTTGGGGGAAAAATATCATGTGGAGCTGCCCATCACCGAGGTCGTTTACGACGTATGCTACGGACGGGAGGGCGGCGACGTCGAGCGGTGCCGCGCGGCGATCGCAACGCTTTTTTCCCGTTCCCCGAAGAACGAAATGTATTGAGACCCCGCCGCACCGCCGCTCCGATTCGGCTTTTATTCCGCAAAAACAGCCAAAAAACGCCTGTTTTCCGAAATTTTCTCCCAAAAAATTTCGGAAAACGGCGTCGAATGCTTGACAAATTGTATTTTTTTGTATAAAATAGCGTACGTTAAACTTGTTCGGGGGTTTAGCTCAGTTGGCTAGAGCGCATGCTTGACGTGCATGAGGTCACAGGTTCGAGCCCTGTAGTCCCCACCAAAAACTCTGTATATCGCGCTGTTTCTCTTGTTACGCCGATATGTGGGGTTTTATTTTTATGTCGATCCATCAAAAGAGAGAGCCCTGATAGAGCTCTCTCTTTTGGTGCCGCCGACAAGATTTGAACTTGCACGATATTGCTATCATCGGATTCTAAGTCCGGCGCGTCTGCCGATTCCGCCACGGCGGCAAAAACATCCCCGCATGGACTGCGGGGATCGGTGGAGGATCATTCTTCCGCTACGGCGACTTCTTCGTGCATGTCGGTAAGCGGCGTATCATCGCTCTTTTCGGGCTCCACGGGACCTTGCGGTTCTTGCGGCGTCTGCGGTTCCAAAGGCTCCTTTTTGAGCTGTTTGCGTACGACCATGTAGTAAATGGAAATGCCGAATACGAGTAATGCGCAGAGGGCGGAGATCCAGGCAATGGAGGAGACGGAGAAGCTCAACTGTCCGAGCATCGTGCCGAACTCGGGCATCGCACCGGCGATCATGGCGGCGACGGAGGGCATTTTGACGATCCAAAGCGCGACCGTGGGAAGCAGCGCAAAGAGCAGGAAGAACAGCCAACCGAGCCAAATGGGCAGAGCCAATTTCACGGTGGGATCGGACGACTTTGCGAGGAGCTTCACGAGGAGCTTGATGAGAATGTAGACCCAAGGCAACATGGAGAAGAGCATGATGCCCGCCATGCCGTAAAACACATACACCAAGATGGTGCGCACTTCGTCCGGGATCAGGTCGTTCAGGGTGGTTTTGAGCACGGAGGCGAGTTTGTCTACGCCGCTTACCGACGAACTTTCTTCCGCGGCAAGCAGAGCAATGCCGCCCCGCACGCTTCCTTCACCCTCCGTATCGCCCCCGAGCATCTTCGCCAACATCTCCGCTACGAGTTCGTCCGGGTCGATGCTGCCGTCTTCCGCGGCAAGTTGCTCGAGCGTGTCGCGCACCGAGTCTTCAATCTGCGCACGGTCTTCCTCGGAAAGTTCCGCATCCTGGAACTCTTCAAAGCCTTCTTTGCCCTGAGAATTCTTTTGGAAATCGGAATATACCTCGTCGACGGTATCCATGATGTTGTCCGTAATGGTATCGACATCACTTCCGCCCGCGAATACACCGTCGACGATCTTATCCGTCTTTTCGCTGATGTACTCGTCCGTAAATCCGAGTTCGTCGAGTTTTTGCTGCACTTCTTCGTTGCTCGCCTCGTTTTCATCGTTCGAGAGCAACTTTTTAACATTGTCCTTGACTTGGTTCTTTACGATGTTCTTGGCGCCCGACTTTACCGCCTTGTGCGCCAGCCCCTTCATGTCCTCATTGAGCTGTGCGGCGATCTTGTCGACATTGGAGTCGAGGATCTTATCGACCGTCGCCTCCGCGGAAGCAAAGGAACCCAACACATGTCCCGCATCGAGCGAAAGAGAGAGGGAGATCTTTTCGCCCTCTTCGCCGACGATATCTTTCGCGTCGAGCTCGAGACCGCTTTCTCCGCTCAACTTTTCGATCTGTTCGGCGGTGAGGGTGTATGTAAGGTCGAGCTTCCAGACAGCCCCGAAAAAGTAACAGACAACAGACAGCACACAGAGGAATGCAACTGCGATGTTCACGATCCAAACGATATTCCGCTTGTTCAGCGAACTTCCGTTGCTTGACCGATTGTCCATAAAAAAACTCCTTGTAGAAAAAGATAAAGTTATTTTAACAGAGAATGCGAGGAAAGTCAACACTTTTACGAGAAACGTCGGCATGGTTTTTTCGTACAAATGCGGAAGGTTCGGGTAAATTTCGAAAAAGCATCTTGACAGGCGCCGAAAAAAACATTATACTGTAATTGATATTATCAGGGGGTGACTGTATGACGCTGAAATTTTACGAATTCGGCAATTCCGTCGTATTCAACAGAGAGGAACTGGAGCGCGAGTCCGCCGTTTGGGAGGAGGGGATCTCCAAGGGCGACAAGGCGCTTTATCACGATTCCGAACACGGAACGCGACCGCTCGGACATGTCGTGTCGATCTCGCCGGACAGGGCGTATCTTCTCGTGCGGCTCGCGAGCTACGAACTCTTCATCATCCTTCGCAAAGTCCATAAAAACGAGTATGTCGTCATCAAATCGGATATCCGAAAGGCGCTCGAAGCGTCGGCGAAGCTATATTATGAGGGAACGGATCAACTGCAAAATATCTATTGGGAGACCGACCCGGACGGAGGAAAACACATCGTCTTTCTCTGGTATTCCCACAGCGGACGGATGCTGCGGTCCGACACCGTGACCCTCGAACCCGAAAAAGCGGAGGGAGAATTGGTGGATTATATCAGCGGGCGGTATGAATTCGCGGAATGAATTCCGCGGAAGCGCCCCGACCATACATCGGATAACCGACGGAAAAGCCGCCGGTTATTTTTATTCCGGCACTGAAAACAATTGACGTAATCTTGCAGAATCCGAGCATAAACTGTGCGAAATGAATAAAGAAATGTGATTTCTTGATGTGCGGCGACATTTTTACATTTTTCTTTCATTTATTTGACTTTTCGGAGCGCGGTAGGGTATAATTGCCTTGGATGAAAGTGGTAAATCCGTGATTTGTAACGCAAGTTGCGACAAATTTCCGAAAGATGGGACAATTTGCCATTTTAATTCGTCTTATATATGGAAATAACAAACGAAAGCGAACGGAGAGGACAAGACATGTCGGATGAAGAATCTGATCGTCAAATGAGAAAAACCGAACGCGCGCCGCGAAAAAGGAGCGGCTTCCGTTACGGGTGTTACCTGTTCGTAAAGCGCGCCTTCGATCTGATATCGTCCGGGCTGTTTTTGTTGATCTTCTGTTGGCTGTACCTCATCCTTGCCGTTGCGGTACGTTGCAACGACGGCGGACCCGCTTTTTACAAGCATAAGAGGCTCGGTAAAAACGGAAAAGTCATTTACGTTCCCAAGTTCCGCAGTATGAAAAAGAATGCGGACAAGCTCGAAGATATTCTCACACCGGAAGAATATCGCAACTATCTCGAAGAGTATAAGCTCGACAACGATACCCGCGTGACAAAACTCGGAAAATTTCTGCGCAAGACGAGCCTCGACGAACTTCCCAATATCTGGTCAATCTTCAAAGGCGACCTCTCGGTGGTGGGTCCGCGTCCCGTCATGGAGGAGGAAGCGCGAAGCAAATACGGCGATGACATGCAAAAGCTCCTCTCCGTAAAACCCGGCATGATCGGTTGGTGGGCGGCGAACGGCAGAAGCAACTGTACTTACGCCAGCGGCGAACGGCAGAAACTCGAGCTCTACTATGTCGACCATTGTTCGCTCGGGCTCGACATCAAGATCTTTTTCAAGACGATCGTCGGCGTCCTCAAACGCGACGGAGCCAAATAAAATGAAAATTTTACACATCAGCAACTATTTTTACCCCCATATCGGCGGCATAGAGCAGGTTGCGCGGGACTGTGTGAATGCCTTGGCGGGAAGCGCGACGCAGCGTCTGTTTTGCTTTCACAGCAAGAGAGGGGACCTCTTCGACGAAGTGGACGGCTGTCCCGTCGTGCGGGCGGGGAGCTTCGCAAAAGTCGCTTCGCAGTCGCTTTCTCTCTCTTACGGAAGGCTCCTCAAACGGCAATTCGCGGAGTTCGAACCGGACGTGGTGCTCTTCCACTATCCAAATCCCTTTGCGGCACACTATCTTCTCAAAATACTGAAAAAATATCCGGGGTGCAAGCTCGTCGTCTATTGGCATCTCGATATCACCAAGCAAA
>CANQRP010000047.1 GCA_947626305.1 uncultured Clostridia bacterium
TGCAAGTAGGTCTCGAACCTTTGAAGGTGAGAGGGGAGCTTACACTCGGATACGGCGGGAAGACGCTCAAACAGATCTGCATCGTATATGCGGGCGATGCGCTCTATCTCACCGTGGCGGGCGAGGCGCCTTCGGACGCGCTCAAAGTATGCCTCGGAAAGAAAGAGGCAGTCGCGCTCGTCACCTCGTTGATGGGGGCAAACGGCGATACGGATGCGGAATCGCTCCTCGAAAAACTTCTCGCCCTCGACCTCAAAGAACTCATTCCCGTGTTCGAGGAAGCGGAGAGCGGCGATATGCTCAAACTGACCGTTGCGGGCAACCGATTGCTGAGTGTGCTCGGGCTCGGAGTAGAGCTCGGCGATATCGATCTCGAGATCGGCGCCGCAGGACTTTCCGCCGAATTTACGGCAGGCAAGGAAGGAGAACACGCGGTCGCGCTCACGGTGCATGCCGGGTCGGATTTCTCCGTCGATACCGAGGGCTATTTCGATCTCACTCCTTTGCTCGGGGATCTCGCAACGATCCTGACGGACAAGACGCTTTCGCTTTGCGGCGAGGTGGTGCTTACCGTGGACGAACTCGAGATCGACCTCGAGATCGAAAACGCAGTTCTCTCCTTTGCCGACGGGTTGAAGGTCTATCTGCATACCTTCCTCTGCATTAACAAGCAAGTGAAGCTCGAGGTGTTTCTCGGCTATGACGATGCGACAAAGACGGTGAAACTCGCATGCGGGAAGTTTGGTGCGGCGATCGCCTTCACCGAGCTCGACTCTCTCGAAGAGGCGCTCCTCCGCGTTTACGACAATTTGCGCGCGGTGGTGAGCGATATGCTCACGAACAAAGACAGGAACCCGCTCCCCGAGCTCAAATCGATGCAGGACCTGCTCGACGTCTTTTCCGATGGCAACGATCTCTCCTTGCCCGCTTGGACCGAGCTCCTGCAAGCGCTCACCTTCCATACGACGCCGACGGAGATCACCGCGGTATACGGACAGCTGTTCGCGCAGCTCTTCCTCCCTTCCGAATTCGGCTTCCTCGGGATGCGACTCGGCGGTTCGATAAAGGACCGTGCGATCCGGGTGGACGGCACCGTCTATCTGAGGCAGGCGGCGCACACCTCGAACGAGGCGGGCGAAGAGGGCGAAGAGGGCGTCGTGTTCCCCGAAATGCCCGACATCGATTATTACGACATCGACGACTTCGTTGCATTGGTGGGGTATTTCGGCTCCGCGATCGACCTCCTCGGCGATACCGATCTCACGCTTACCTTTAACGGTACGGTCACTTCGCCCGACACCGATGTGATGGCTTATCCCAACAGGGTGAAGTATGAGATCTCCGCGTCCATGTCGACCCACCGCGGGGCGAGCAACCTCCTTCATCTCGACGTCGACGGCAAAAATCTTTGGGTGGATGCCGATGTGTTCGCGCACGCTTCCATCAATATCGTGGCGAAGGGGACGCGCAAGGAGACGGCGCCCGCGGGGTCCGAATCGGACGGCAGCCTCTATATCGATCTCTTCCTTCTCGATGGCGCGCCCGCCAAAGACGAAAAGGGAAATGTTACTTACACGACGCAGGACGGCATGCTCGATTTCTATGTCACCCTCTCGCAGTTCGGACCCGTTGGCTCCGATGCGGCGGGGTACGATCCCGTGCGGCTGTATGCGCCTTCGGGGGAGATCCTCACCCTTCTCTCCTCGGCGCTTCCCATGTTCGGGATCGACGCGGACATCCTCAACAACTACCTGATCGAAAAGTGGCTCTCGCTCGAAAATGTGGCGCAGCTCAAAGCGTTCGGCGGCATTTTGTCTCCGCTCCTTTCGAAGCTGCTCGGCACGGTAACGCCTGCGGCGCCCGAGGCCTCCGAGAAGACGGAGGAGCCTGCGGCACCCGAAACGACGGAAACGCCCGAAGATCCGGAGGAGACCGCGCCCGAACTTTTGCACATCGAAGACTATCTCGTCGGGCTTACGTTCGGGGAACAGGAGCTCTCCGTTGAGCTCAATTCCGTGAAGATCTACGGCATAGAGGGGCTCGGCAACATCAAAGCGACCCTCACCAAGGACGCCGACACGACGGCGCAAGACGGTTATCATTACGGCAAGTTCCGCACGCTCGACCTTCTCAATATTTACGATAAGTCGGGCAAACTCAACACCTCGCTTAAAGGCGAAATCGATTACGAACCCGTTACGCCCGGTGTGCCGAGCGGCGAATATCAAAGTTTCCTCGGCGCGGAGAAGTTGCTTCTCGCCATCGCGAAGAGCGCCACGCACCCCGTCGAAGGGGACGACATCTCGGGAGAAGAGACGCAGCACCGGTATGCCGTCAACAATTACTTCTATATCGACGGTGCAATCAAGGCGAATCTCAGCATTTTGAATATTATTACGGCGGACATCAATATCCGTCTCATCGCCCTGTCCGTCACGGTCGACGAAGAGGGCAAGCTCGGCATCAATCTCCGCCTCGAATACGATGCGGTGAACGTCGGCGCTTTGGTCGCCATCAACGGCGACAGCACGGTAGACATCACCATCAAAGACGGCATGGTCTACATCAAACGGGTGGAGAAGAGCTATTACGAGAAGGTCGACTTAGGCTTAAATGTCGATAAGAAGTATTACATCGCGGGTTCGGAGCCCACGCTCTACCGCGCAATGTCTCTCGATAATTTCACGGGCGACATTTTGGACCAAATCGGTTTCATCTTCAACTTCGGCTCGATCATCACCGACAATCTCAAATCCAACGAGGGCGGCACAACGACGGCGGAGACGGTGGACTTCGGCACACGGCTCAGAGATGTGCTGCGGTCGTACTCCTTCACCGAGGAGACGACGGACGGGAGCGGCAACATCGTAACGCCCGCCTCGTGGGTACTCGTGCTCAACGGCGACGCGCTCGTAAAGGGCATTCTCGGGGACATCACCGTCACCCTCTCGGAGGACAAAGACGGCTATATCCGCGACGTGAAAGCGGATACGACGGTCGTCTCGGTCATCACGGCAAACGTCGATCTCCGTTGGCGCAATCCGGGCGACAAGATGGAAGAGGGGATCGTGGATCAAACCAACGACATCGCCGCCACATTGAAACAGGCAATGGACGCACGCCTGAAAAAGGTAAATTGGAAAGAGACCGTTTACCTCGAAGGGCAGCTCACCACCGTGTATTACTATGTACCGGGGGTAGACGAACCCATCGGCAAGCAGGAAGTCGTATTCGACCCGTCCACGGGCGAATCGTACGCAAGCCTCAGCTATCCTTCGTTGGAGAAGTATTCGGATCGGGAAGGGTACGAGGGCTACACGCCCGAATGGGAGAAGCCAGAGGTGATCGAGCCCGAGCTCAAAGTGTATGCGAAATACCGCCCGAACGAATACGACCTCACCTTCGTGAGCGAACTTCCAATCGGCGGAGCAAAGGAGCTCGGCTACGAAGAAAACTTCGACGGGGAGAAGTGGCTCTATACGAAGCATTGGGTCTACGGAACGCCGATCGAGCTCCCGTTCGGCAGAAACGAAGAGAAGTATATCGCTTACTTCACCTGTTCGGCGGGCGGCAAGCACACCGACAGCGACCTTTCGCTCCACATCTACACCGAAAAGGACATCACATACACCGCCCATTGGGAATACATCGAATATAAGGTGGAATTCGTTGCCGACGGAACGGTCGTCGAAACGAGAACGGGGCACTACGGCGACGAGGTCGCAGTTCCCGAACAACCCCCCGAAAAGACGGGTTACACCTTCGAGGGGTGGGAGAATGCTCCAAAGACCTTCGGCGGCGATGTGCGCGTGCAAGCGCTCTTCACCCCCAATACCTACACCGTGACCCTCCTCTCCGAGCACGATCTTTCGGGAAAACTCGGCGAAGAGTTCGTCCCCGCGGAAAAGGTCGATGACATGTTTGCATGGAAGCTCACCTTCGTCTATGACGGAAAGTATGTTCTTCCCATGAACCTCAAGACGGAAGACAGCGGATACATCTTCAACGGCGTCATGGCGGACGGCGTAACTTACCGCGACGATCTTCCCAACGTCCTCAAAGATACCGTCTTTACGGTAATTTGGGAGGAAGTCGGCGTAGACGTGCGCTTTGCCGACGAAGACGGCACGCTGTTCGAAGGCATTCCGGCGAGAAACAAGAGGGTGGGTTCCGTGCTCACCGCCGAAGAACTTCCCGCCGTGCCTCAGAAAGACGGTTACACGGGCGCATGGGGAATCGGACCCGAAGGCTATATCGTGCCCGCGGAGGGCGGCGTCATCAGAGCCGTCTATACGCCCATCGTATACACCATTTATGAATATTCCTTCAAATACATCGAAGGGTTCATCGAGGTGCGCGGCGAGTACGACTCCGAGGGCATAAAGGGCAATGTGTATTGGATGAAGATCTATCAGTACACTTACGGCTCCGAGCCTCATCCGCTGACGCTCGGCGAAAACGAAAAGGTGGTCGGCTACGATTTCGAGGGCTATTACACCGAACGCTTCGGGCAGGGCACGAAGATCGTCAGCAATCAGATCGACGATGAGATGATCTCCGACATTTTCCACTTCAACGTCGGCGACAGCACCGAAGAAGGGCTCGAAGGCAAGAACGTGCTCTTTGCGAATTGGGTGGATAACTCCGTGGAAGTGCATCTTTACAGCGACTTCAACTTCGCAGGCAGCGAGGGGAGCGATACCGAAGGCTTCTATAAATCGCTCGTCAAAATGGAGGGCGACTACAACATCGAAAACGAGGAGCTCGTTCCTTCCAAGAGCGGCATCCGCCGCCTCGGCTGGTGGTATCAGGACCCCGAAACCGGTTGGCGGCTGATCAAAGACGTCGAAGAGTTCCGCAACCGCGATAACCGCAAACAGGCGACCGTCAAGCTCTTCGCCATCTGGATCGAAGACATCAACGTCACGATCACGGACTTCTATACCAATAATTTCGTAGGATCCCAATACAACATTGCGGGAACGGTCGCGGGCGGCAAACCGAGCGGAGCAAACAGCGCCACGATCTATACTGCTCTCGGCATCCAATGCGATGTAAGCGGATATTATGTGCTTTACAATACCGACGGTTCCAAGAGCGACGCCCCCGGCGGCAGCGAGGTCATCAAGATAAGCTATACGGATAACAGCGCGCTCGGCACCTTCTATAAGGAAGGCATGAACAGCTTTACCTTCCGCGATATTGGGAGCGCGTCCGCAGCCGACTTCGGCGGCTTGCTTCTCAAAATGCAATTCACCGCGGGAGACACAACACTCACCCTCTATGATGGCGACGTCGTCTCTCTCAAAACCTATACGGTGCGGTATCTGAATGAGGAGGGTACGCCCATCGACGGCGGCGTCAAAGAAGGCGTTCGGATCGCATATCACGGCAAACTCAACGTCAGCAAAGTCGATTACGACTTCGACGCGATCGAGATTGACCCCGTCACCCTCAGAGTTCTCTTCCCCGACGGCGTTGCGGTACCCGAAAAACGGGGGTATAGCGGCGTTTGGTCGACGGACGAAAACACCGAAGTAAGGGGCGACCTCGACATCCGTCCCGTCTACACCGCGAACAAGTACGACGTCGTGTTCGTGTGCGACGAACCGATCGACGAAAACTGGGTCTCGGACGGCGACTATGAGTTCAAATATGTCTACCGTACACAGCTCAACTACGATGCCACGATCACATTCATCTGCCTCGGCGAACCGTGCGGCGAAACGTACACGGTGACGGACGGCGAAAATGTCGTCACGCTCCCCGTGAAGCCGAAGTTCCAGGACAAGATCGAGGGCGAGTGGGACGCGGTCATCGAGGATAGTAGCGCAACGTTCACCGTCATGTTCGACCTCGACACCGTCAACTATCACAGCGACATCGCATTCAATTACAATGGCGAGTCGACGAAGGTTGTCATCGATCAGTTCAATGCCGAAACCAACCCCGGCGGCTATACCTTTATCACGCCCACTGCGGAGGGATATGTGTTCCTCGGCTGGTACGAACAGGCGGCAAATGGCTGGCGGCAGGCGACCAAACTCACGCCCACCGTGGAAGGCGAAAAGTTTGTGAAGGACGTTTATGCACTGTGGGCTAAGGCAGTCTCGATTACAATCACGTCGGCGGAGCGCACATCGACATGGGCTGTTTTGACAACTTTCTATTCTCATACGATCAAGGCATCACTTTCGGACGGCAACCTTATAGGTGCTTGTGCGGACGCAATTGAGTATCAAGTCAATATGAATGTAATTTTCAAAGCCGGTAGCACAGAGGTCGCCAAGGTTTCCTACAATTCATTGTATAACGGAGAGGTTTCTGGCACAAAGAGCAGACAAACGAGCACAGGCAATTATGCGGAAGTTGTCGTTGAGATTACCTATACCATTCAGGGCACGCAAACGAAAATGACTTATTCGCAAACAAAAGAATGGAATTAAACAAGCGAACTTATCTATGAGAACATGGTACAACGCCGCCCCGAGGCAATTGCCTCGGGGCGGCGTTCTTATCATCTTTCAATATTCGATCCGAAAGAAATCAAGCCAAACTTTGAATTTGTCCTGCGCGGAAAGGCAAGTGTCGCGCAGATACCCACGCTCGTTTTCCCATTCCTTCAAACCGCGGTAGTAGAACAGCTTCAGCTCCTCGTCGATGATGAAGGGCACGATGCCGTATTTCAAACACTCTTTGAAGAGGAGCAGACGCCCGATCCTGCCGTTGCCGTCCTGAAAGGGATGGATCCGCTCAAAACGGTAATGAAAATCCAGTAAGTCGTCGAAAGACTTGCCTTTGTTTGCATGGTATTCCAACAGCAGTTCCTTCATTTTTTCGCCAACTTCCTCGGGGCTTGCCGTGTACAGCCCCCCGACGGTGTTGGGAAGTTTTTTGTAATCGCCGACGGCGAACCAAGAACGCCGTGCATCGGTCGTTCCGTTTTTCAAAGTGTGGTGCAACTCTTTGATAAAAGCCTCCGTGATCGGCTTTTTCGCGTTCTCGATCACAAGGTCGATGCACTTGAAATGATTCGCGGTTTCAACAATATCGTCCACCCGTACGGTGCTGCCGTCGAGCCCGATCGTGTTCGTCTCGAAAATATACCGCGTCTGATCGTGCGTCAAGCGGCTGCCCTCGATATGATTGGAATTGTACGTCAATTCGATCTGGACTTTGTGATAGATCCCGCCCGAAAGTTTCGCATTTTTCTCGGCGGTCAGCACTTCCAAAAGCGTGGCGGGAGCGGTCGATTTTTTATTGATCCTCTCGGGCTTTTGCGCGTCCTCGGGGATATTCCACGTTTTGCCCGTCAAAAAGGCGCCGTCGATTTTGCCGAGCGCACAATCATTCCGAACGCTCCGTTCGGACAGCTCCCATTTTTTCGCCGTTTCGCGCACGGAGAGATATTTCATTCTCGTCACCTCGCCATGAGTATATCATATTATCGGCAAAAAAGCAAGAATAATCAATGCCGATTTTCCGTGAATTTTGCCGATATCGGCAAATTCCGAAGTGGCTTTCGTGCGGAGCGAGACGGATGTCGATTGCGGAAAAGATTGCATAAAAATAAAAATTTATACAATTTTATCCATGCGGTCCTTCGGTTTTATCCGCATAGCGGCGCACAAAAACGGGGGAGAAGTTGCCTTCCGAAATTCCGAAAATCGCCCCGTTTTTCACGGAAAGTCGACGCAATGTTCGAAAAATTCCTTTTTTGTTGCAAAATGTCATCTTTTTTGAAAAGTCTGTCGGTTATAAGTGGAACTAATGGATTTTATGCGAAATATCATAAATAATTATATATTTTACGCCATATCCGCTTGACACGACATTTTATAAAAAGTATAATAAAATTATCTCACTATACAAGGAGTAGTGTTATGAAGCGCAAATTTTTGTTGCTCTTTACGATGATTTTCGCTTTGGTCGGTGTGGCTGCCGTGTTCGGCGCCTGCAAGCGGGAAGACGAACCGCCGGCACCGACGCCGGGAGCGGAAAAAGGAGAATACTACTGCACGGTGGACGGCGTGGATTATACGCTTTCTCTCGGCGACGGTTGTTCGGCAACGCTCGATATGTCCGGTGAAAAGTATACCGGTTCCTATGTGCCGAACGGGTCCCGGCTCGAGATCTCCTTTACGAACGGCGATACGTTCGTCGATTCGACCGCTACCTATGCGGAAAACGTTCTCACCCTCTCGTTCAAGGGCACTTCTTACCGTTTCCTCAGAATGATCGATTATACGGTAAGTTTCGATACGGACGGGGGAAGTTCCGTCTCGCCCGAGAGCGTTCTCAACGGGAAGACCTTCCAAAAGCCGTCCGCGCCCACCAAGAGCGGATATGTCTTTGTGGGGTGGTATGCCGATAAACAGTTTAATAACCTCTATAATTTCAACCGCCCCGTCACTTCCGACCTCACGCTGTTTGCGCGGTTTGTGGAGCAGGTGGTGGGAATGGAGTTTACGGTCACGTTCGACCTCGGCTATGAGGGCGCGGTCGCTCCCGAACCCATGCAGACGGTGGGCGGAGTCGCTTATGCCATTCCCGATCCTGAACGCGAGGACGCCGAGTTCGTCGGTTGGTGGGTGAGCCACTATAACAGCGCGGATAAACTTACATACCGCTACAACGAACAAAAACTTACGGACGACACCACGCTCTTTGCGGTATGGAAGAGCAAGGCGCCCGTTGTCTCGGTGGAGACGGGCAAGGTGGAATGGTCTGCCGACGGCGTGAACAACAACTACACCGTCACGATCACGGATGCGCAGGGCGCCGAACTCTATTCGCGCACTTCGGGCGCCACCTCCCTCAACCCCGATCAGTTCGATTTCGCCAAGCAGCCGGCGGGCGAATATGTCGTATCCGTCACGCTCGGCGACGAAACGACGCAGGCGTTCTTCAAGAATCGGGCGCTTGCAACTCCCAAAGGTCTGCGCGTGGAGGAATCCACCTTCATGTTCAACCCCGTGGAGCACGCGGAACATTATATCCTGACGATGACCTGCGGTTCGATCGACCACGATCACACGGCGATCGACCTCGGCGATAAGACCGATTACGACTTCGGCGCATGCGAAATGCCGAAGGGCGGTTTCGTGTTCTCCGTGGTAGCCCTCGCGGACGATTGGATGTCTTCCGCATCCGATACGTTCCCCTTTACCCGCACGCTCGATGCCGTAGCGGGACTTACCGTAGATCCCGCCACGGATGTCGCTTCGTGGCAGGCAGTGGATCACGCCGCATCCTATTTCGTCACCGTTCTTTCGGAGGGCGAAGCGCTGTTCGAAGGGAACATCGGTCTTGCGACCTCCTTCGATCTGCAGAGCTACGGCGCAGGCAATTATACCGTAAAGGTGCGTCCCGTTGCACGCGGTTGGTTCTCGCCCGATGACGTCTCCTTCGCATACGGCAAGACCAAACTCGCCACGCCGCAGAATGTGCACGTCAGCGGCTCCGTGATCTCGTGGGATGCGGTGGCGGGCGCCGAAAAATACAGCGTGAAGATCGGCGGAAAGACGTATGAGACCTCGACCACCGACTTTACCTTCACCGATGAGCACCGCGTGGACGGGCAGACGGAGTACACCGTCTCCGTATCCGCTTTGGGCGCGACGGCAAATACCGCTTCGCTCTATTCCGCGGCGCTGACCGTGCATGACGGCGCAATGACCGATACCCTCGTATACGAAGAGGGGATCCTTTCGTGGGAACCCGTATTCGGAGCGAAGAGTTACGAATACGGGTTCAAGACGAATTTACCGTTGAAAATGCAAACAACTTCCGCGTGACGCTGACGAAGAAAGGAGAGAACGTTCTCTCCGTCAAAGCGGTCATGGAGAGCGGGGAAGAGAGCGAGACGTTCTCTGTGACTGTCGACGCCTTTGTGCTTTCCTTCGACGCACAGTTCGGCGAAGAGGTGCCCACCCGCTACCTTGCCAAGGGCGACCCCATCCTGCCGATCGTCACCGAGCGCTTCGGCTATACGCTTGCGGGCTGGTACGACGTTCCCGGCGGCACGCTGGAGAACGGTACGAAGTTCGAAGACGCCTTTTACGGCGACGACAACGACCTCACCCTCTATGCGGTGTGGGTCGCCAATAAGTACAAAGCGATTTTTGATGCCGGCGTTTTCGGCGAAGAAGTCGACGATGTGGAGATCTCCTTTGAGAGTGAGTTTGAATTGCCCATCCCCGTTGCGAGAAGCGAAGAATACGCCTTTGCGGGTTGGTACTCGCAGCCCAACGGTAGCGGCAAGCAATATGCCGACTTCAACGGCAAGGGCTTGATGACCTGGACGGATGCGGAACCCCGCACGCTCTATGCGCTCTGGGCGGAGTTGTTCACATTCACCCATATCGAGGGCGGTTATGCCGTCTCCAAGGGTTCCGGGATCGGATTTGTGAACGAAGTGACCGTGCCGCAGACCCATGCGGGCGAGACGATCATCGCCATCAGCGATTTCTCGTCCACGTCGACTTTGCAGGTATTCAATTTCTACGATACGGTGCAGACACTTACCGTAGGAAGCGTCGGGATCGCGTTTGAAAACTGCGCCAATCTCGAAGCGGTCAACGTGCTTGAGGCGCAGGGCAATCATACCCGCCGCTTTTTGAGCGAAAACGGCATTCTCCTCGCAAGGAACGAATCTACCGGCGACGTGGAGATCTACTACTATCCCACAAAGTATATGCTTGCCGATAATACGTTCTATGTCCCCGATGTTGTCACCCGTCTCACTGCCGGTTGGCTCCCTCAGGACAACAGCGCCTTGAGCACGGTGCATGAGTGGACGATCCACAAGATCGTTGTTTCCGCAAGTGTTACCCATGTCGGCGCCGATGCCTTTTATGGCAATACGGTAATGCGCGAGATCGAATTCCTCGACCCCGCAGACGGGTCCGAAGGTAAGGAGCTCGTCTTTGAAGACGGCGCCTTCCGCAAGGTCAATTCCGTACAGTCGATCAAGTTGCCCGCACGCCTTGCGGCAAGTTTCTCGGGCTCCGTGTTCGATTTCACGGAAGAAGGCAGCTACGGGCTCTCTCGGCTTACCACGCTTACGGTTCCCGAGAACGCCAAGTACTTTACCATGATCGAAGGTCTTGTCTGCCGCAAGACGGACGGGAACGGCAGGGAGCTTGTGCTCTATCCGCTTCCTTACAAGGAGCCTTCTCCGAGCACGAGCGCCTTGGTGGTGAGTGAGATCATTATCCCCGAGGGCATCACCTCCATTCCTTCCGACGCGATCCCCAAGGCAGTGAAGCTGACAAAGCCGATCAATAACATCAAGAAGATCGAGATCGCGCATACCGTCACCAACATCGCCGC
>CANQRP010000048.1 GCA_947626305.1 uncultured Clostridia bacterium
CATCAAGCTCATCGGTCGGCTCAAATTCCGCACGAGTTACGGGCAGAACGTCTACCGCCACTCCATCGAAGTCGCGCAGCTCGCGGGGCTCATGGCGCAGGAGTTGGGGCTCGACGTCAATTTCGCAAAGCGCGCGGGGCTTTTGCACGACATCGGTAAGGCGGTCGACCACGAGCAGGAGGGCACCCACATCCAACTCGGCGCCGACCTTGCGAAGAAGTACAAAGAGAACGCAATGATCGTCAACGCCATCATGGCGCACCACGGCGACGTGGAACCCAAGACGATCGAAGCGATCCTGGTGCAGGCGGCGGACGCCGTATCCGGGGCTCGCCCGGGTGCGCGGCGGGAGACGGGCGCCGGCTATGTAAAGCGGCTCGAAAAGCTCGAAGAGATCGCCTCCTCCTTCAAGGGGGTGGACAAGAGCTATGCGATCCAGGCGGGCAGAGAGGTCCGCGTCATCGTAAAGCCCGAAATGGTGGACGATGCGCAGGCGCTCTTCCTCGCGAAGGACATCGCCAAGAAGATCGAAACGGAGCTCGAATACCCCGGGCAGATCAAGGTGAACGTCATCCGCGAATTCCGCAGTGTGGAATACGCAAAGTAAGCAAAAACAATAGTGCGGCGGCGCGGGCAAATGCCCGCGCCGCCTTTCTTGACTGCCCTGCTCCGCCCCCTCCTTAGGAGGAGGGGGTAGGGGGGTGGTGTTCTTTGTCTTAAAATGCACCACCTCAGTCACCTGCGGTGACAGCTCCTCCTAAGGAGGAGCCTTTTTATGCGTTGCATTTTATACTTGGCTGCCCCTTGAGGGTGGAACATTGCATTCTGCCAACGGTTGATAACCGTTGGCGCAATGCGACAGGAGTGCCCCGCTTTTCTACTGTCTGATTCCTTAGGCGGCACGAGCCGCAGGCGAAGTAGCGCATCGGAGGCGCGAACGGTGACCGAACACGGGTCTCTACCCGTGTGAGAAAGCTGTCACGAACGAAGTGAGTGACTGAGGGGGTGTAATTGATTTCCGACACCCCTTCCGCCGCCTTCATCGGCACCCACCCCTCAAGTGGTGGGCAAGAATGCAGCTCAGACGCGGTAGCGGAGCGAACCGATTCTTTTTATTTGTCATTTCGACCGTAGCGAACGAAGTGAGCGGAGTGGAGAAATCTCACCTGAATAAAAATTCATCCGATGTCGCTGCCCGTCAGCGTTCCGTTCGTACAGACGACTTCATGAATAATTCCGTTTGCCCACCATCCCACAAATTCATCGCTTCGCAACTTGTCGATGCTGTTCCATTCTTCGATTGTGCCGCCGTAAACGATGCGATCGATCATGCATGTGCTAAAGGCATAGTTTTGAATGGAGGTAACGCTCTTCGGAATGAAAAACTCCTCCACTCCTTCTGCTTTACCTGTGCTTGTGAGACCTGTGAGACCTATGCAACTGAATGCTCCATACCCAATTGAGGGCGTTCCTTCGGGAATGACGCTCGTCTTGCAACCCGCGACCGCCGTCTTTGTCGCGGTCTCGATGAGACAGTTCCCCTCGCTATGGTAGACGGGATTTTTCTCGGATACCTCGACCTTTGTCAGTTTGTCGCAAAAACTCAACAAACCGAAAGGGAAAGCATTCTCAATTTTTGTCACGCTCTCGGGAAGATACAGGCTTTCGATTCCGCTAAAATTAAGTGCAAGAAAACCAATTTGCGTTACGCTACTCGGAATTTTAATTGTCTTTGCTTTGCTGTTGAGAAAGGCATATTGCCGACAAAAGGAAATACCTACTTTCAGATACAGTTTTCTATCTCCTTTAAGTTCTTGCCATTTAAGCTCTTGCGGGTCGTATCCGAGTTTTTCGACGTAAGCGCTAAATTCTTCATTTAATTTGTCCGTGCATTGTAATGCCACGATGTCGGGTCTGGAGCCGTCGGTCGGCCACGGATCAAAAAACTCTTTCGGCATCCCGATGCGGAGGACAGGCAAACCGTCGTGCTTCGCGGGAATGACAATCTTCTCCTCGTCCACGGCTTCGCCCACGCCCACGTTGTAGCCGATTACCGTTTCGTTATCCGCGCCGTAGATTGGGGTGTAGTGCAAGCCCTCAGTCGCCTGTTCCTCCGCGGGCGGCGTCTCGGGACCGCTCTCTCCGCCTTCGTCTGGTTTTTGCTCTCCCTCGTCGGGGTCTTTGTTTTGAGTGCCGCCTTGCTCGGTCCCGCCCGACGGGTCGGTGACGTTGACATCCCCAGACGGCTGTTTTTCTTCGCGGCAAGCGGAAAAGAGGCCCGCGCTCATCGCCATGAAAAGCGCCAGTAGCAGTGCGCAAAGTTTGTGCTTCATTCGATTTCTCCTTTTTAGGTCATTTGCAGGCAAAAATAAGGACGTCCCAATACGGAACGCCCGCTAAGAGTATCCCGTATTGCTGCGACACAATTCCTCTAACACAAGAAAAAAGGATACACTTTCGCCGTTTGTATCTTGCATGAATATTATGAAATTGTGTCGCAGTTCCCATTATAGCAAAACGCGAGGAGATTTGCAAGCCTTTGGCGGGAGAATTTTGTGCGCACATATAGGGGCGGCACAAATAGGGCGGCACCCGCGCATACCGTCGCGGCATACACTGTTAGTGCGGAAATGTCCGTAAAATTTTACGACAGAGGTCTGATTATGTGTAATTCTTGCAACACCTGCGGATGCGGCGGCTACGATCCGCTCCTTGCCGCGCTCACCAATCTGTTTGCGCCGCTCGGTTGCGGTTGCTGTAACAGGAACAACGGTTCCCTCGTACTCGTGAACAATCTCGGCACGGTGCAGACGCGCGGCGGCTGCGGCTGTCAAGGCAATAACGGTTGCGGCTGCGGGCGGAACAACAACGGTTGCGGCTGTCAGGGCAACGGCAACAACGGCAACTACGGCTTCAATCCCACGTCGGGTTTCGGCGGCGGTACGGGCTTCGGCTGCGGGCAAAATAACAACGGTTGCGGTTGCGGCTGTCAAGGCAACAATGGCTGCGGCTGCGGAAATACCTATGACGCCTACTATGTGCGCCAGTATGCGCTCGGCTGCGGCTGTAACGGCTGAAAGTAGCAATGCGGATGCGGCGGGGAAAGCCTTCCCCGCCGCTCTTTTCGCGCTTTCGGACAAAAAAATTTTTGCGATTCTCTTCTCAAAACCATTGCAAAGGAAAAACGGAAATGCTATAATATCGGCGGAAAAGAAAGCGGAGCGACGCCATGAAATTCACCTTACCGAAAAAACCCACAAGATCGCAGGTCAAAAAGTTCATCATCTATTGTCTCATTGTCCTCTGCGGCAACGCGCTTGCGGCTGCGGGGACGGCTTTTTTCATTGAACCGAACGGTCTCGTCATGGGGGGCACGACGGGCGTCGGCATCTTTGTGCGCAATTTGCTCGAAAAGAGCGGCTCGGAAAACACGGATTGGATCGTCAACATCACCGTCTACACGGCGAACATCGTTCTCTTCGTTCTCGGCGCGATCCTGCTCGGCAAGAAGTTTGCGGCGTCCACTCTCGCGGGGACCCTGCTCTATCCCTCCTTCATGAGTTTATACAAGCTCTTCACGGGGGGGAAGCCCATCGTGGAAGACACCGTGCTTGCGGTGCTGTTCGGCGCGCTGGTCTTCGGGCTGGGCGTCGCCATGGTCGTCCGCGTGGGGGCAAGCACGGGCGGTACCGACATCCCGCCCCTCATCCTCAACAAGTTCTTCGGGCTCCCCGTCTCCGTCACCATGTGGTTTTTGGACGCCTCCATCGTCCTTTTGCAGCTCTTTGTGGTGGAGGACATCGGTCTCGTGCTTTACGGCATCATCATCTGCCTCATTTCCTCCGCCGCCATCGAAAAACTCTCGCCCATCGGCATGAAAAAGACGCAGGTAAAGATCATCAGCAAAAAGTACCGCGCCATCCGCGAGATGATCCTCGGCGAACTCAACCGCGGCGTCACCGTCCTCTACGGGCAGACGGGGTACCTCAAAGAGAAGTGCCACGTCCTCCTCACCATCGTTTCCAACCGCGAGCTCGTCAAGCTCAAAGAAAAGGTGCAGGCGATCGACCCCGAGGCGTTCATGACGATCTCGGTCGTCTCCGAAGTGCGCGGCAGGGGGTTCAGTTCGGAGGGCATCCGCCTGCCGAAGGAACTCGAAGGAAAGGACGAGGAGGACCTTTCGGAGGTCCCCGTGCCGCCGCCCGCCGAATAGCGCCCTTTTTCCGAAAAAATTCCGCTCCCTTCGGGGAGCTTTTTTCGCTCATCTCTTGCTTTTTTCCGCAGGATATGGTATAATATCGACAATACCGACACAAGAGGGAGAGTTATGCGCTGTTTATACTGCAACTGCACGGAGAGCAAGGTGATCGATTCCCGTTCGGCGGACGACGATAAGACCATTCGCCGCCGCAGGGAATGTTTGGGCTGCGGCAGACGGTTCACCACCTACGAAACGATCGAAATTTCCCCGCTTCTCGTCGTCAAGTCGGACGGCACGCGGCAGGCGTTCGACATCGGCAAGATCAAGCGCGGCATCGTAAAAGCCTGCGAAAAGAGACCCGTCTCCATCGAACAGATCGACGCGCTCGCCGAGGAGATCGCAAAGAAGGTGTATAACTCCATGGAACAGGAAGTGAGTTCCAAGGCGATCGGAGAGATGGTGATGGAGGGGCTCAAAGGGCTCGACGAAGTCGCCTATGTGCGCTATGCCTCCGTTTACCGTTCCTTTAAGGACATCAATTCCTTCATGTCCGAATTGCAACGCATGATGGAGCGCAAGGAGACGGAAAAGAGATAATGCCGAAAAAGCAGGTAAAAGTCGGGAACATCACGCTCGGCGGCGGCAAGATCGCCGTGCAGAGCATGACGACGGAAAAGACGGGCGACGTGGAAAGAAGCGTCGCTCAAATTCTGCGCCTCGAAAAAGCGGGGTGCGACATCGTGCGCGTCGCCGTACTCGACGAAGAGGACGCCCGCGCTCTCTCCGCCATTCGGGAGCGCATCCATATCCCGCTCGTGGCGGATATTCATTTTTCGGCGAAACTCGCGGTGCTTGCGGCGGAAAACGGCGCCGACAAACTGCGGGTGAACCCGGGCAACATCGGCGGGGAGCGGGAGCTCGCGCTCGTGGCGGATTGCGTGAAGGCGCATCACATCCCCGTCCGCGTGGGGGCGAACACGGGGAGCATCGAGCCCCATTTCCTCGCACGGTACGGAAGAAGCGCGGAGGCTCTCGTGAGTTCTGCGCTCGAAAACGTAACGATCTTCGAAAAGCACGGGCTTTGCGATCTCGTGATCTCGGTAAAGGCTTCGAGCGTTCCCCTCACGGTGGAGGCATACGAACTGCTCGCACGGCGGACGGACTATCCCCTGCACGTCGGCGTGACGGAGGCGGGCATCGAGCGGACGGGCATCGTCAAGAGCAGCGTCGGCATCGGTTCGCTTCTCTTGCGCGGCATCGGCGATACGATCCGGGTCTCTCTCACCTCCGACCCCGTAAAGGAAGTGTACGCGGCGCATGAGATCCTGCGCGCCTGCGAACTCGAAAAGGACTATGTGGAGGTCGTCTCCTGTCCCACCTGCGGGCGGTGCCGCTACGACTGCATGGGGCTCGCGGAAAAAGTGAACGAGCGGGTCCGCGGCGTAAAAAAGCGGGGCAAAGTCGCCGTGATGGGGTGCGTCGTCAACGGTCCCGGGGAGGCGAAGGACGCCGACCTCGGCATTGCGGGCGGCGAAAAATACTGCGTCATCTTCCGCGGCGACGAAATGGAACGGGTGCCCGCGGAGTGCGCCGAAGAGGTCTTTTTCCGCCGACTGGAAGAATTTTTACGATCATGAAGAGCGAAGAATATCTCAACGAAATACGGGAGATCGCGGCGCTCAAACGCGCCGTGCTCCGCAAGATCGCCGTCGAGGGGGATCGCATCACCTTTTTCCTCGTCACCGATCTTACATACCGTCCGCAGGATGTGGAAGCCGCCACGCGGGTCTCCCAAAGCTATGTGCCGGACGGGTACACCGCGGCGGCGGAGGTCGTCAAGTCCGTGCCGAGCGAAGAGGGCGTGCGGGCGACGCTTCTTGCGCTCCTGCGGGAAAAGTCTCCCGCGGCTGCCTCCCTCATCGGACCGGAGGATGTCGGGATCGCGCTCGACGGCGCGGGGGGAAGGTTCGTGCTCTCCGTCGGCGAAAACGAGCGGGCGCGGCTCACGGCGGCGGATATGCTCAACGTGCTCTCGCGGGAACTTTCCCGCCGTTTTTGCGGAAATTGGCGGGGGGAGCTTCGCTTTGTCGAACGCGCACCGCAGGAGGTCGAACACATGGCGATCCCCCCGTCGGAACCGCTCGTGGCGCCCCGCATGTTCCCCGTGGAGGGATACGAGGCGATCGACGGCGCCGAGGTCAAAAGCGCCCTCTGCATCGCCGACCTCAAAGGAGAGATGTCCTCCGTCACCCTGTGCGGGGAACTCATGCACCTCGACGAGCGCACCACCAAGACGGGCAAACCCTATTTCCGTCTGAGCGTGCGCGATGCGAGCGGAACGCTCACGCTCTCTTACTTCGCCAAGAAGGCAACGGTGGAAAAGATCCGTGCCCTCACGGCGGGAACGAGCCTCTGCCTGACGGGGGCGAACGAGCTCTTTGGCGGCAGTTTCCGCTTCACCGCAAACAAGATCGATTTCGGCAGACCGCCCGAGGGATATGTCGTCAAAAAGAATTATCTTCCCGTGCCCGCGGCGTACACAACGGTCTTTCCCCAACCCTGTTCCGACCCCGTGCAGGCGGATCTGTTCGGGAGCAAGGCGCTTCCCGAAGAATTTCTGCGCGGAAAATACGTCGTGTTCGATTTGGAGACCACGGGGCTCAACCACACGCCCGTCGGGGGGATGATGGACCGCATTATCGAGATCGGTGCGGTCAAGATCGAGGGGGGCGCCATTGCGGAGAAGTTCTCCACCTTCGTCGCCTGTCCCGTGCGCCTGAGCAACGAGATCAAGGAACTCACCGGCATCACGGACGACATGCTCGCGGGCGCGCCCGACGTCGGCAAGGCGATCGCCGATTTTTGCAGATTCTGCGACGGCTGCGATCTCGTCGCGCACAATGTTGCGTTCGACAGCGCCTTCGTCCGCTACTACGGCGAGGAGGCGGGGTATCTGTTCAACCACCGTCTGTTCGATACGGTAGCCATGGCGCAGGAGCAGCTCTTTTTGAACAATTACAAGCTCAACACCGTCGCCGATCACTACGGGTTTACTTTCAATCATCACCGCGCCTTCGACGACGCTTTCGTCACGGCGAAAATTTTTATCGAACTCGTGCGCGGAAAGGGGAGCATTCCCAAGCCCTTCTCCGCCTTTTGAGGAAAAATTTTCCCGAAAACGCTTGCATTTCCATATGCGATGTGTTATAATAAGGTCGCTTGATCAAGGAAAGGTGATTGAGAGCGGGTCTCCGCTCTCAATATCTTTATAAAGGAGAAATATGAAAGTCAAGCCGATCGCGGAGGTCATCTCCTATCTTGCTCCCATTGCCGAGGAAGTCGGCGTGGAGATCGTGGATGCAAATTGGAACATGCGCGAGAGTGCGCTCACGCTGTTTATCGATGCGCCGGGCGGCGTCGATCTGAACCTGTGCGAAAAATTTCACCGCGCGGTGGACGCCCCGCTCGACGAGCTCGACCCCACGTTCGGCGCTCCGTACCGGCTGAACTGTTCCTCCGCCGGGCTGGACAGACCTTTCAAAACGGAGAGAGATTATGCGCTTCACGTCGGCGAGAAGGTGGAGCTCCACCTCTTTGCGCCGATCGAGGGGGCGAAATATCACGAGGGGGTCCTGCTCGGGCTCGCAGAGGGGCTCGTCAGGGTGGAGACGGAAAAGGGGGAAATTTCCTTCCCGCTCGAAAAAATTTCCAAAGCCTGCCTTCTCATCGAAGTGTGAGAAGAAGTGTGAGCAGGGGTCTGCCCGGCTCTCCCCAAAGCGTGACGAAATGATGCAAGGGGTGACTTTGCTCGACATGAGAAATTTTTAATTTGTCATTTCGACCAAGCCGCGTAAGCGGCGCGTGGAGAAATCTCATTCTCGCTGTCCCTCGCACAAACAAGTGAATTTCCTCACGGAAAAAGATTACGTAGCAAAAGATTTTTCGTGAATTAAAAATACAAGGAGAACATCATGGTCAACAAAGATTTCTTTGCGGCGCTTGCCGATCTCGAACGGGAGAAAGGCATCAGCGAAGAGGTATTCTTCGAGGCGCTCAAAGGCGCTCTCTCTTCCGCTTACAAAAAGCAGTACGAGGACGAGACGGGGATGGTCCGCATCGACTTCGATGCCGACAAGGGCACCATCCGCTTCTTCCTCGAACACATCGTGGTGGACAACGACGAGGCGCTCGACGGCGAGATCTTGCTCAAAGACGCGATCGCCGTGAAAAAGGACGCCAAGATCGGGGACATCCTCTCCGAAGAATTCGTTCCCAAGGACTTTTCGCGCATCGCCGCGCAGACCGCCAAGCAGGTCATTTTGCAAAAGATCCACGAGACGGAGCGCGACAACACCCTCTCCGAATTTTCGGACAAAGAGGGGGAGCTCATGAACGGGCTCGTGCGCAAGGTCGACATGAAGAACGTCTATATCGAACTCGGCAAGGGGCAGATCGAGGGGCTCATGCTCCCGCAGGATCAGGTCCCCGGCGAACGCTACGAGACGGGCGACCGCCTCAAAGTATTCGTAAAGCGGGTAAAGAGCGGCGGCAAAAACGCGCAGGTGCTCGTCTCCCGCGCCGCGCCCGGGTTTGTGAAGCGGCTGTTTGAGGAAGAAGTCCCCGAGATCAAGCAGGGGACGGTCGTCATCAAATCGGTCGCGCGAGAAGCGGGGCATCGCACCAAGATGGCGATCTACTCCGCCGATCCCCGCATCGACCCCGTGGGCGCATGCGTCGGCAACAAGGGCGCCCGTGTGAATGCGGTCGTCGCCGAACTCGGCGGCGAGAAGGTGGATATCATCCTTTGGAGCGAAAACCCTCTCGAATTCATCGCCAAGTCTCTCTCGCCCGCAACGGTCATCTCGGTCACGCAGATGTCCGAGAAATCGGCGGTCGCAGTCGTTCCCGACGACAAACTCTCCCTCGCCATCGGCAGAGACGGGCAGAACGCCCGCCTTGCGGCACGGCTCACGGGCTGGAAGATCGACGTCAAGAGCGAGAGCGCGGCGCAAAAACTCGCGCTTACCGCCCCCGCTGAGTTTGCGGAAGAGACGGAATTCGCGGAAGAGACCGCGGACACCGAAGGGGAGCAGGGCGAAGAATGAAGCAGATCCCCATGCGCACCTGCATCGCCTGCCGCGAGGAAAAACCCAAACGGGAGATGCTCCGCGTCGTAAAAAATGCGGCGGGGGAGATCCGGTTGGACCTTTCGGGGAAACTCCCCGGGCGGGGGGCGTACCTTTGCGACAGCGCGGAATGTATCAAAAAACTGCGCAAGTACCGTCTGCTCAACAAAAATTTTTCCTGCGAGGTGCCCGACGAGGTGTATTCCCGCATCGAGGAAGAGTATGGAGCGAAGTAAAACGGCAAGCTATCTCGGCTTTGCGCGGCGGGCGGGGAAACTCACCCTCGGCATCGAGGCGGCTTCCGCCGAGAGGAAGAAGGTCTTCCTGCTCGTGGCGGACGAGACCGCTTCCGCAAACAGCCGCAAAGAGATCGCAAAGCTGCAAAAAAAGTTCGCCTGTCCGCTGCTCTTTGTGCGGAATTTGGAGGACATGACGGGAAAGGCTTGCTGCAAGCTCGCCGCCGTACGGGACGAAGGTCTCGCCGCGGCGATCGTGAGAGAAAATAAAATCGAAGAGTTATAAGGATTATCAAAGGTCGTATGGCATACGAAAACATTGAAAAATTGGGCGCTCTCATCGAGGGCAAAACGGTGGGCAATCTGCAAAAGTCGGTCGCTGCGGGCGAACGGCAGCTTTCGGAGATTTTGAAAAAGCTCGCCGAAATGGAGGCGGCGCGGAACGCAAAGCGTGCCGCCGAAGAGGAAGCGATCCGGTTGCGCGAGGAACAACTGCTTGCGGAAGCGCGCGCGAAAGCGGAGCGGGAACGGCTTCTCGAAGAGGCGGCAAAGGCGGAGAAAGCCGCGGAAGCCGCCAAAGCCGCGGCGGAAGCGGAACAGGCGGCGCCTGCTTCCGAGGAAGTCCCCTCAGAGCGGGAGACGCCCGTCCGTCCCGCGCCCGCCGAGCCGCAAAAACCGCTCGCTCCCAAACCCCGCCCGCCGAAGGACCATCGCACCGAGGAGCAGAAATTGCAGAGCACCTACAAGACGCCGGTGTCGCCGCAGCCCCGTGCGACCTTCCGCCCCGCGGAGAGCCGCCCGTCCCGCCCCGTCCGTCCCGGCACCCCGCCCGTTCGTCCCGGCATGGGACAGGGCGCGCGCAGCCAGGGGACGTGGGGTCACACCGCGCCCACCAATCCGGCGCCGTCCGCCCGTCCCCGCGTGACGCCGCCCACGCCGCAACCCACGCTGCGCAGAGAACCCGCAGGCGGCAAAAAATTCGAAAAGACGTATGTGGAAAAGCGCCCCGAGAACAAGCGCGCATTGCAGCGGCGGCAGGGCGCCACGGTGGGGGATTTCGACGAAGACAAGAGCGGCTACCGCAAGGCGCGCTTCAATAAGAAGGGGGGCAAGAAAGAGACCCAGACCGTCAAGATCGACCATGCCGTCGTCACGAGCAAGGAGATCCCCATCAAGGTGCTCTCCGAAAAACTCGGCATCTCGGCGGTGGAGATCACCAAGCGGCTCTTCCGCGAGGGGGTCATGAAGACGGTCAACGAGTCGGTGGATTACGACAATGCGGCGTTTATCGCCCTCGAGCTCGGCATCGACCTCGAATATAAGCCCGAGAAGACGGCGGAAGACGCCCTCTTCGAGCAGCACGGCGACGACAGTGCGGAGAACACCGTTCCTCGCGCGCCCGTCGTCACGGTGATGGGGCATGTCGACCACGGCAAGACGACCCTCCTCGACGCCATCCGCAAGACGAACGTCA
>CANQRP010000049.1 GCA_947626305.1 uncultured Clostridia bacterium
AGGTCGTAATCGGTGCGGTTGTGGATGCCGTTGAGCTCCTGCCAGCCCATGGGGTAGAGATATTGGATGTCGCACGCCTGTTTTGCGTAGTGGGCGAGTTTGTCGTGGTCGTGGAAGCGGAGGTGTTCGGGGTCGAAGCCGAGGTCTACGAGGAATCGGAATGCCTTTTGCTTGAATTCCTCGTAGTACTGCCCGTCCGTGCCCTCCTTGCAGAACCACTGGTGCTCCATCTGTTCGAATTCGATGGTGCGGAAGATGAAGTTGCCGGGGGTGATCTCGTTGCGGAAGGCTTTGCCGATCTGCGCGATGCCGAAGGGCACCTTTGCGCGCACCGAGCGCTGCACGTTGCCGAAGTTGACGAATTCCCCCTGCGCCGTTTCGGGGCGGAGATAAATTTTGTTCTGGCTCTCGTCGGTCACGCCGCGGGAAGTTTCGAACATGAGGTTGAAGGTGCGGATGTTCGTCCAGTTGAAGTTGCCGCACACGGGGCAGCACACGTGATGCTCCTCGATGTACTGTTCCATTTCCTCGTTGGACATGAGGTCGGGGTTGACGGCGCCCTTCGAATGCGCCTCGATGAGGTTATCCGCGCGGTGGCGGGTCTTGCAGGACTTGCAGTCCATTTTGGGGTCGGAGAAGGAGGTGGTGTGTCCGCTCGCTTCCCACACGCGGGAGTTCATCAGAATGGCGGCGTCCACGCCGAAGGAGTTTTCGCTCTCCTGCACAAAGCGTTTCCACCATGCCCGTTTGATGTTGTTTTTGATCTCCACGCCCACGGGACCGTAGTCCCACGTGTTGCCCATGCCGCCGTAAATTTCGCTGCCGGGGAAGATGATGCCGCGGTTTTTGCAGAGCGCCACCAACTTGTCCATCGTTACGCCGCTGTTTGCCATACAATTGCTCCTTTTATAAGAATGTAAGTTGATTTCCGTAATATGGTAGCATGTTTCAAGCGTTCCGTCAAATGTTTCGGGCTATATTTTGAGAAGCCCGAAGAGATAGGGCGCGGGGAAGCCCGCCGTAAACGCCACGAGGAACCATTTGAGGAGGGAGAACGCTTCGCCTTCGGGGAAGAGCAGGCAGCAGCAGAGCACTGCGCCCACGACCGCCGCGCCCACGGGCACCCGCCAAAGCCTGCGCGGGAAGGACGATGGGGTATCGGGAAGGCAGAAATGTCTTGCGCCGAGCGCGAGCGCCGCGCCCGTCAAAAGCCCCGTCGCCTGAATGTAGTCGTGCGCGACGTTGGGCAGAAGACAGGGGAAAACGGCAATCGCCGCGAGGCAGAGGAGGATGAGGTAGCGGTAGGGGTAGGCAAAGCGGAAGATCGCCGCCCAAAAGAGGGCGATGATGAGCCCGAAGCAGAGCCCCGCGAGGACGTCGGTGGGGTAGTGCGCGCCGAAGTAAAGGCGGGAGAGCATCACGAGCAAGATCAAAACGCCTGCAACGATCCACGCAAAGCGCTTTTTCGCCGCGCTTGCCGCCGCAAAGGCAAAGCTGCCCGAAGATTGGGTGTGCCCGCTCGGGAAGGAGGCGTAGAGGTCGAGTTCGTCGGCGAGGAAGGGGGGCTCGCGGTATTCCACCACGCCCGCCACAAAGGGGCGGGGGCGCGCGATCGTGAACTTCATAAAGGAATTGATGGGGAAGGAGGTGAGCGCCGTCATAATGATCTGTTCGCCCGCCCGTTTGGGAGCGAGCCAAAAGACGAGAATGGCAACGCCGCCCACGATCATCGCTTCGCCGAGCACGGAAAAAATTCCGAAAAACCCGTCGAGGAAAGAACACCGTATCGATTGAAAGAATTGAAGAATCGCCGCATCCATACACGGGCATTATAGCACTTCCCGCGCAAAATAGCAAGAAAAAAGCGGTGTATTGGTGCCCTCCCCCGCGCGAATGCGCGGGGGAGGGAGAAAGCGGTGCCCCCCTTTCGGCTCACTGCGTTCGCCACTTCCCCCCAAACAAGTTGGGGGGCAGCGAGGGGAGGGGCACCACTCTTTTACTTGCCTCCCCCCAACTCGTTGGGGGGAGGGTAGGGAAGGGGGCACCTTATTTTAACAATGTTGAGATTTCTCGGCTCCACTTCGTTCCGCTCGAAATGACAAATAAAAAACCCGTCCTCCGTTGTCATTCCGACGACCGAGCGAAGCGAGGGAGGAGTGAATCCCCCCGGGCGTTCAACGACCAAGGGGATACACTCGGCTGCGCCTCGGTATGACAGGTGGGGGCAGCGAGGAAGGCGCCTCCTCAGGAGGAGCTGTCACCGCAGGTGACTGAGGTGGTGAATATTGGGGGACAAAGGGCACCACCCCCCTACCCCCCTCCTTGGAGGGGGCGGAAAGCACAAAAAAAGAGCGGGGCGTTCGGAAGAACGTCCCGCATGGCGATGTCCTCGGTACGGAAGGCGCAAGTCTGTTGAAAAGAATAAAGAGAACCTGCGCGTTCCGGGCTTTACTGCCGAGGTCCCGCCCGCCCGCATCTTTACATCCCTGTCGGATGCGGGTTCGGCTTCGCGACTTTCACCGCGTTGCTTTTGTTGTTTGCGCGTTATCGTCCCACGCGCTGTTATAAAAATGTCATGTCGACCGTAGTGGAGACATCTCATCCTTAGTGTTAAAATAGTGTGAGATTTCTCCACTTCGTTCGCTGCGCTCACTTCGGTCGAAATGACAGAAGAGAGCGGCTCAGGGTGACGTATTAGGGGTTAGGGAGAGGGCGGCGTGATTGTCAGATCAAGCGAGCTCAAATATGCGGTAATTTTCCAACCGTCATCAGTCGCTTCTGCCTTGTCTTTCACGGTATCGCTTCTCGGATCGGCATCTACACCTTTTATGCTCGTAAATGCAATATCGCCGTTTGCATTAATCGTAGCTATAATGGTAAAGAATTTATAAAGCGTTTTCGGAGTTGTTCCCGTTGCTTCTTTGTAAATGTCTACATTGGGAGTGCTTCCTGTTACGGGATCTGTATCGGTGTTGAGAATCAAAACCGTAGCAGCCGATTTAACAGCATGGATGTTGGCATTGTCTCTCGCTTCCTGCGCCTTCTGCAAGCCGCTCACAAACAGCGGAACTGCGATGGCGACGAGAACTGCGATGATCGCAACGACGATCAGGAGTTCGGCAAGGGTGAACCCTTTCTTGCTTTTGAATCTGTTCATTTTTTTTACTTCTCCTTAAAAAATCATGATTTTTTTATATACGCGCCGCAGGGACGTTACGGCGAATATACCGTCCTCCAAAGTACACAGAATACATTATTTCCTGTACATTTTTTGGTAAAAATGTTAACAATAGGGGGCTTTGGCACACAAAAAGTTGAACAATTTTTATATTTTTCGAAAAAAAAGTAAGTTTCGGTTGACAAAACGGGAGAAAAGGTGTACTCTGTAAAGAGGAAAGTACATAGAATAATGTATTCTATGTACATCGCGGCACGGCGCACGGCGCCGCGCTTATTTTTTTATATCCCCCCTCAAACGCTACCGTTTTTTTCGCAAATGTGCTATAATGGCGGCATATAAGGAGAAAACCATTATGGCAGAAGCCGAAAACTTTATCCAACAGATCATCGAGGACGACCTCAATTCGGGCAAGATCGCAAGCGTTCAGACCCGTTTCCCGCCCGAGCCCAACGGCTATCTTCATATCGGGCACGCAAAGAGCATGTTCGTCAACTTCGGCACGGCGGAAAAGTACGGCGGCAAGTGCAACCTCTTTTTCGACGACACCAACCCGAGCAAGGAAAAGACGGAATATGTCGACGCGATCAAGCGGGACATCCGTTTCCTCGGCTACGAGTGGGCGCGCGAGTGCTACGCTTCCGACTTTTTCGATACGATCTACGAGTTCGCCGAAAAACTCATCACGGACGGCAAGGCGTTCGTGTGCGATCTTTCCGCCGAGGAGATCAAAAATACCCGCGGCACTCTCACCGAACCCGGGCAGGAGAGTCCCTATCGGAACAGGAGCGTTGAGGAGAACCTCCGTCTTTTCCGCGAGATGAAGGCGGGAAAGTACGCGGACGGCGAAAAGTGCCTCCGCGCCAAGATCGACATGGCCTCGCCCAACGTCAATTTGCGCGACCCCGTCATCTACCGCATCCTCCACGCCACCCACCACCGCACGGGGGACAAGTGGTGCATCTACCCGATGTACGACTACGCCCACCCCATCTGCGACTATCTGCAAGGGGTCACCCATTCCCTCTGCACCCTCGAATTCGAAGATCACCGCCCGCTGTACGATTGGGTGGGAATCAATTTAGGCTTCTCCCCCAAGCCGCGGCAGATCGAGTTTGCGCGGCTCAACGTCACCAACCTCGTCATGAGCAAACGGTATTTGAAAAAGCTCGTCGAGGACGGTTCGGTGCACGGCTGGGACGACCCGAGAATGCCCACCCTCGCAGGGCTTCGCAACCGCGGCATCCCCGCCGAGGCGATCAAGGACTTCTGCTCCCGCATCGGCGTTGCCAAGGCGAACTCCGAGTGCGAAATTTCCTACTTCGAGGCGGTGGTGCGGGACTATCTCAACGCCCACGCCCCCCGCGCCATGGCGGTGCTCGACCCCTTGAAACTCACGATCACCAACTATACGGGCAGCGAAGAGGTGGATTTCGAGATCAACCAGACGGCGGAAAACGCGGGCACGCGCAAGGTGCCCTTCTCGGGGGAACTCTACATCGAACGGAGCGATTTCGCCCTCGACCCGCCCCCCAAGTACTACCGCGGAAAGCTCGGCGGCTATGTGCGCCTCAAAAACGCCTACATCGTGCGCTGCGACGAGGCGCTGACCGATGAAAACGGCAACGTTACGGAAGTTCGGGCGACCTATCTGCCCGAATCGCGGAGCGGCTCGGATACGAGCGGCGTCAAGGCGAAGGGGGTCATCCACTGGGTGGAGGCGAACACCTGCAAAGAGGTGGAGATCCGCCGCTACGAGCACCTTCTGCGCGACGCGGACTACGCGGGGCAGGACTTCTCCGAACGCATGAACGAAGACAGCGAGCACATCCTCTTCGGCAAGGCGGAACCCTATCTCGCCGAGGCGGAGGAGGGCACGGCGTTCCAGCTCATGCGCACCGGCTACTACAAAAAATGCACAGAGGGGGGAAAGCTCGTCCTCTCCGAGATCGTCTCCTTGAAGGACAATTTCAACAAGTAACGCCGCGCGCCCGTCCGCACGGACGGAGCCCCTTTTGCATACCGTATCCGCAAAACGACAATACTGAATGCGGAGAAGGTATGCTGAGCGAAGGGGAGAGCGCGTTGCTCGAAAAAATCAATGAACTGTGCAAAGAGGGCGGCTTCAAAATTGCCGAAGAGGGGGAGCTGCTCTCCTGCTTTTCGAAAGGGGGGCAAAAGGGGGAGCTCCAACGGCTCCTCGGCGACCTCGAACAGAGAAACTATATCGAAGTGAAGTATGCCGAAGAGGGCGTCTATTGCCTTCGTCCCCTTCCCGAGGGGAGGCTGTACTTCGAAAAGCTCAACGAAGCGCGCCGCGAAGGAATGCGCCGCCGCGGGGAGACGTTCGCGCTCTCGGCGCTCGGCGGCTTTTCGGGCGCTCTTTTGGGTACCCTGCTCGCGCTGCTTATTTTCTTTCTCGCGAGGGGAATATGATCAGCGACAGGCTCAACCGGCGGGAGAGCGAGGTGATGAACGCCGTCTATGAACTTGCGGGCGGAAAGGAACGATTTTTGGTCTCCCCCTGCGAGTTGATGGCAACCCTCCCCGCGCGCGGAAAATATAATGAGGAAACGCTCGAACGCACGCTCGACAGCCTTGCGCTCGACGGGTACTTCGAACTGGTGGAGACCGACCGCAAGGGCGAAAAGACGTATGTCATCCACATGCGCGAGGCGGGCTTGGGCTACCGCAGGCAGAACGCCCAACAAAAGCGGGGGCTGGTGTTCCGCATCGCCGTTGCCGCGCTCGGCGCGGTCGTCACCTTTTTGGTGGGGCTGCTTTTGCGGGCGATCTTCGGTTAAAACACTTGACTTTTCCGCCCGAAAGGGCTATTATACTATAAACGAATGTTTGCAAGGGAGGAACAACATGGAACATCACGACTTTGAGCTTGTATCTCCCTTTGCGCCCACGGGCGACCAGCCCGAGGCGATCGAGAAACTCACGGAAGGGGTGCTCGACGGCGTCCGCACGCAGGTGCTCGTGGGGGTCACGGGTAGCGGCAAGACGTTCACGATGGCGAACGTCATCAAAAACGTGGGGAGACCCACCCTCGTCATCGCCCACAACAAGACGCTCGCCGCCCAGCTTGCGGGGGAGTTCCGTGAGTTCTTCCCCAAAAACCGCGTCGAGTACTTCGTCTCCTATTACGACTATTACCAGCCCGAGAGCTATATCCCCTCCACCGATACTTACATCGAAAAAGATCTCTCGATGAACGATGAGATCGATAAGCTCCGCAACGCCGCCACCTGCTCTTTGGGCGAGCGGGACGACGTCATTGTGGTGAGCTCCGTCTCCTGCATCTACGGGCTCGGCGCGCCCGAGGAATTTTTCCGCCTCGGCGTCTCTCTCCGCCCCGGGCAGGAGATGGCGCGGGACGAACTTTTGCGCCGCCTCGTGGAGATCCACTATTCCCGCGGGGACATGGATTTCAAGCGTTCCACCTTCCGCGTGCGGGGGGACGTGGTGGAAATTTTTCCCGCTTCCAACTCCGAAGTTGCGATACGGGTGGAGTTTTTCGGCGATGAGATCGACAGTATCGGCGAGGAGGACGTCGTTACGGGCAAAGTCATCTCCTCCCTCTCGCATGCCGTCATCTTCCCCGCCAGCCACTATGCGGTGGGCAGCGAACGGCTCTCTTCCGCCCTCTCCATGATCGAAGAGGACTTGCAGGGGGAAGTGAAGGCGTTTGAAGACGCAGGCAAGTTGCTCGAAGCGCAGCGCCTCCGCCAGCGCACCGAACACGACCTCGAAATGATGCGGGAGATCGGCTACTGTTCGGGCATCGAGAATTATTCCCGCTACTTCGACGGGCGCTCCCCGGGGCAGCCGTCCTTTACCCTCCTCGACTATTTCCCGCCCGACTTTCTCGTGTTTATCGACGAGAGCCATATGACCATTCCGCAGATCCGCGCCATGTACAACGGCGACCTCGCCCGCAAGATCAACTTGGTGGACTACGGCTTCCGCATGCGCTCCGCTTACGACAACCGTCCGCTCACCTTCGAGGAATTCGACGCGCGGGTGCCCCAGCTCATCTGCGTGTCGGCGACGCCCGCCCCCTACGAGCTCGAACAGGCGGGGCAGGTCGTCGAACAGCTCATCCGCCCCACGGGACTTCTGGACCCTCCCGTCACGGTAAAACCGACGAAGGGGCAGATCGACGATCTCCTCTCCGAGATCCACACCGTTGTGGAAAGCGGCGGGCGGGTGCTCGTCACCACCCTCACCAAGCGGATGGCGGAATCGCTCACCGATTACCTCAAAGAGAACAACGTGAAAGTGCGCTACATGCACTCGGATATCGATACGTTGGAGCGCATCGACATCATCAACGGATTGCGCTCGGGAGAGTTCGACGTCCTGTGCGGCATCAACCTCTTGCGCGAAGGGCTCGACCTCCCGGAAGTCAAACTCGTCGCCATTTTGGACGCCGACAAAGAGGGCTTTTTGCGCAGCGAGACCTCTCTCGTGCAGACGATCGGAAGAGCCGCGCGAAACGCCGAGGGACGGGTCATCATGTACGCCGACGAAATGACGGGGAGCATGGAGCGCGCCATCGGCGAGACGAACCGCCGCCGCGCCAAGCAACAGGCGTACAACGAGGCGCACGGCATTGTTCCGAAGACCATCATCAAAGAAGTGAAAACCTCTCTCGGCATCACGAGCAAAGTAAAACCGTCGGGAGACATCAAACTCAAAGATATTCCAGAGGAGATCGAAAAACTCAAAGCACTCATGAAAGTCGCCTCGAACGCACTCGACTTCGAGCGGGCGATCGAGATCAGAGAGACCATCAACGAACTGAGAAAGAGAATGAGAAAACAATGAAGATCGCGGTGGACTTAGACGACACCCTTTCCGTCGTCGATCGGGTGACGCAGGCGCAGGAATACATCGGGCGCATGGGGCTCCCCTTCAAACTTACAAACAAAGACGCGCACACGATCGTCGATGTATTTGACTGGGAGCTTGCGGACGTCCTTCGATTTGTTCACACGGGCGGCGAGACCGTCTTTACGGAGGCGGAGCCGCGCAGGGGGGCAAGGGAGGCGCTTCTTGCCTTCAAGGAGGCGGGGCACACGGTCACGGTGCTCACGGCGCGGACGGCGGAATGGTTCTCAGACCCCGAAAAAGTCTCCCGCAATTGGCTGCAAAAGCACCGCATGCCCTATGATGAACTCGTCACGGGAATTTCGCAAAAGGGCGCATGGTGTTTGCAGCGCGGCTACGGGGCACTCATCGACGACAGTTTGGAAACCTGCCTTTCGGCGCAGGCGCAGGGCGTGAATGCCGTGTTGTTTGCAGACAGCAGTAGCCGAGCCCGCGCTGCGGAAGTGCGCTATCACGGCGAAACGTGGGAAGAGATCAAAGAAGCGGTGGAACAAATCGCACGCATCCGAAAACAACCATGAAAGACTGTATTTACGTAAAAGGGGCAAAAGAAAACAACCTCAAAAATATCGACGTAAAAATTCCGCGGAATTCTCTCACCGTGTTTACAGGGGTGAGCGGTTCGGGAAAGAGCACGCTCGCCTTCGACACCATCTTTGCCGAAGGGCAGCGCCGCTATATGGAGAGCCTCTCTTCCTACGCCCGCCAATTCCTCGGCATGATGGAAAAGCCCAACGTCGAGAGCATCGACGGGCTCTCGCCCGCCATCTCCATCGACCAGAAGACGACGAGCCACAACCCCCGTTCCACGGTGGGCACCGTCACCGAAATTTACGATTATCTGCGCCTTCTATATGCCCGCATCGGCATTCCGCACTGCCCAAAATGCGGCAGGGAGATCAGGCGGCAGACGGTGGACGAGATCGCGGATCGGGTGATGGAACTTCCCGCGGGAAGCAAGATCCTCGTCAACGCCCCCGTCGTGCGCGGGCGGAAAGGGGAATATACCAAGGAGCTGCAAGGCTTCCGCAAGAGCGGCTATGCCCGCGTCAAGATCGACGGCATTGTGTACGACCTTCAAGAGGAGATCAAACTCGAAAAGAACATCAAGCACAATATCTCCGTCGTCATCGACCGCCTCGTCGTCAAAGAAGGCATTCTGAAACGGCTTACCGAGAGCTTGGAAACGGCATTGAAACTTTCGGACGGGCTCGTCGTCATCGACCGCGAGGGGGAGGAGACCCTCTATTCCTCCCGCTATTCCTGCCCCGATTGCGGCATTTCCATCGAGGAGATCGAACCCCGCCTCTTCTCCTTCAACACGGTGTGGGGCGCCTGCCCCGAATGTTCGGGGCTCGGTTTTCGTCAACTCGTCGACCCCGACCTCATCTGCCCGGACAAGAGCAAGACCCTCCGCGAAGGAGCGATCCGCATCAGCGGGTGGAATTTAGACAGTTCCACCGTCACGCAAATGTATCTCGGGGCGCTTTCCAAGCACTTCGGTTTTTCGCTCGACACCCCGGTGAAAGACTTGCCGAAGGAGATCTACGACCTTTTGATGTACGGCTCCGACGGCGAGAAACTCGAACTCGAATATGAGACCCGTTCCTTCCACTCCACCTATTTGAGCGCGTGGGAGGGGTTTGTCAACAATCTGCAACGGCGGTACAACCAAACCTCCTCCGAGGGGGTGAAGTGGGACATCGAGCGCTATATGCGCACCTCCGACTGCCCCGCCTGCCACGGAAAACGCCTGAAAAAAGAGGCGCTTGCCGTCACCGTGGGAGGGAAGAACATCTTCGAGGCGTGCGACCTTCCCGTGGAGGAACTCTATTCCTTCCTCGAAGGATTGCAACTCACCTCCACGGAACACGCCATTGCGGACGTCATCTTAAAAGAGATCAAGGCGCGCATCAACTTTTTGGTGAACGTCGGGCTCGACTATCTCACCCTCACTCGTTCGGCGGCGACCCTCTCGGGCGGCGAGAGCCAGCGCATCCGCCTCGCAACGCAGATCGGCAGCGCACTTTCGGGGGTCTTGTACATTTTGGACGAACCGAGCATCGGGCTCCACCAGCGGGACAACGAAAAACTGCTCGCCTCCTTGAAAGGGCTGCGCGATTTGGGCAATACCCTCATCGTCGTCGAACACGACGAGGACACCATACGGGCGGCGGATTACATCGTGGACATCGGTCCGCGGGCGGGGATCCACGGGGGCGAAGTCGTCGCATGCGGCAGCGTGGAGGACATCATGAACGCTCCCGACTCTTTGACGGGCGACTATCTCGCGGGGCGGCGCAAGATCGAAGTCCCGCCCGTGAGAAAGATGCCGGACGGCAGGTGGTTCAGAGTGGAAGATTGCCGCCAAAACAATCTGAAAGGGTTCACCGCCGAGATCCCCGCGGGGCTTCTGACCCTCGTCACGGGGGTGAGCGGTTCGGGGAAATCTTCCCTTGTCAACGAGATCATTCTGCCCATTCTCTCCAACAACCTCGGCGGGGCGCGGCTCCCGTTCGGGAAGAGCGGAAACTTTACGGGGCTCGAATATTTCGATAAAGTCATTGCGATAGACCAATCTCCCATCGGCAGAACGCCGCGGAGCAACCCCGCCACTTACACGGGGGTGTTCACCGCCATCCGCGAACTGTTTGCGGCGACCCCCGACGCCAAACTCATGGGCTTTAAGTCGGGGAGGTTCTCCTTCAACGTTGCGGGCGGGCGGTGCGAAAACTGCCAGGGCGACGGCATCATGAAGATCGAAATGCACTTTTTGCCCGACGTCTACGTCCCCTGCGAGGTGTGTGGCGGCAAGCGTTACAACCGCGAGACGCTCGAAGTGCACTACAAGGGCAAGACGATCGCCGACGTGCTCGACATGACGGTGGAGGAGGCGTGCGAGTTTTTCAAACCCGTCACGACC
>CANQRP010000050.1 GCA_947626305.1 uncultured Clostridia bacterium
TATTTGCTGTCCTTTGTCATCGCGGCGTAGGCGTCCTTCGAGAAGTAGCAGGAGTGCGCCTTTTCGCCGTGAATGAGAAGGACCGCGCTCCTTATTTCGTTGCTGTACGTCAAAATGGGCATATTGATGAAGGAGAGCGAGGAAGTTTTGTTCCAACCGCCGTTGCTGTTGAGGGAACGCGGGTGATAGCCGCGTTTGGTCTTGTAGTAGTCGTAATAATCTTTGACAAAGAAGGGCGCGTCGTCGGGGAGAGGGTCCACGACCCCGCCGCCGAGTTCGTAATTGCCGTTCTTGTAATCGAGGGTCCGCTGTGCGTTCAAAGCTTTTTTCGTTTCAAAGCGCGCTTCTTCGCTGTCTTGCGCATCGAAATAGCCTTTTGCATTCACCCGCGTCATGTCGTACATCGTCGAGGCGACCGTCGCCTTGATCCGCGTGTCCATCGCCGCCGCGTTGAGCGCCATTCCGCCCCAGCCGCAGATGCCCAAGATACCAATTTTATCTGCATTTACGTCCGCGCGGCAGGAGAGGAAGTCCACCGCCGCCGAGAAGTCCTCGGTGTTGATGTCGGGCGAGGCGACGTATCTCGGCTCTCCCCCGCTCTCCCCCGTAAAGGAAGGATCGAACGCGATTGCAAGGAAGCCACGCTCTGCAAGTTCCTGCGCATACAGCCCCGAACTCTGTTCCTTGACTGCGCCAAAGGGTCCGCACACGGCGATGGCGGGAAGTTTGCCCTCCGCATTTTTCGGCTGATACACGTCGCAAGCAAGCGTGATGCCGTAACGGTTATGAAACGTCGCCTTGCTATGCTCCACCTGTCCGCTCTTTTCGAATACTTTGTCCCACTCCTGCGTCAACTTCAAACTTTCTTCCTTCATTGTGTCACCTCCGTTTTTCAAAAACTTGCCGAAAGTACGGCGCGGATGTCCTCTTCGTCCATCACTTTGTAGCCGCCCTTCATGATGAGCGTACTCTTCACCATGCCGTCGAGCATCTCCCTTGTGGCGCCGAGCTCGGTGAGATCCATCACGAGCCCGAGTTTCCTCATCCACGCCTCCATGCGCTCCAAACCCTCGCGGGCGACCTGCATCTCCGTCTTGCCCGTGCGGTCTACTCCCCATACGTTTTCCGCATAGCGGGCGAATTTCGCCGTTGCGTAGGGCAGAAGATACCGATAATAGGGCATGGTGACGGCGGAAAGGGTCATGCCGTGGGTGGCGTCCGTATGGGCGCCCACCGACTGACCGAGCATGTGCACCATCCAATCTTCCGTTTTGCCCTTTGCGATGAGGGTGTTGAGCGCCCACGTCGCCGTCCACATGATGTTGCTCCTCGCCTCGTAGTCGAGCGGGTCCTCTACGGCGATCTCCGCGCTATGGATGAGGGAGCGCAAGAGCCCCTCGGCAAGATAGTCGCTCGTGTTGTCGTCCGTGCCCGAGAAATACTGTTCGAGAATGTGCGACATGATGTCGTAAATGCCCGATATCATCTGATATTTGGGGAGGGTGAAGGTGAACTCGGGGTTGAGAACGGAGAACTTGGGAAAGACATTTGCCCCGAACACATGTCCGATTTTGAGCTTTTGCGCATGGTTGGTGATGACGGAGCCGCCGTTCATTTCGCTGCCGGTCCCCACCATGGTAAGCACACAGCCGACGGGGACCACCTCGCAGGAGACGTCTTCGAAACGAATGAAATACTTCTCCCAAACATCCTCATGACAGTGAACGGAGACGGACACCGCCTTTGCGTAGTCGCAGACCGAACCGCCGCCGACCGCAAGGATGAGATCGGCGTTCGCGGCTCTTGCGCGCTCTACCCCTTCCCGCACCTTTTCGATGGTGGGATTGGGCATGACGCCGCCATCCTCGAAGATCTGCTTGCCCTGCGCTTTGAGGACGGCGACCACTTTCTCGTAGATCCCGTTCCTCTTGATAGAGCCGCCGCCGTAGACGAGCAAAATGTTTTTGCCGTATTTGGGGAGCTCTTCGTTCAGCCCTTCCAAGGCGTCCTTCCCGAAGTACAGTTTGGTGGGATTGCAGTAAGTGAAATTTCCGATCATGAGATTCCTCCTTTCCGATTTTTTATTTTCATGCCTGCGGGGCAGATGGGTCCTCCCGCTCTTTTTTGCGTAAACGGAGTGCGGAGAGCAGGATGTGTACGGCGCAGAGCGCCCCCACGACCGCGGTCAGCACCCAAAAAACCAGGTCCTGAAAGGCGCCCGTGCCGAGGTCGGTGACGATGAGCCCGCCGACATCGAAGAGCGCGTGCACCGCGACGCACAGCCAGACGTTCCCCGTAATACAGTACATGACGCCGAACATGACGCCGAGCAGGAAGGTGTAGCCGAGTTGCAGTGCGGTGGCGCCCCATCCCGCCCCCATCAGGAGATTGATCAGGTGCATCAGCGAAAAAAGCGCCGCCGACAGGAGCACGGCGGAAAAACTCCCCCACTTTCCGCCCCATCGGGTCTCCCGCAAAACGGGCAAAAGCAGGGCGCGGAAGAAGAGCTCTTCCATGAGGGCGACGGAGAGACATTTGAGCAAAAAGAGCCAAAGCAGATCGACCCGTTCGATGCGGGCGGACCCGGTGATGAGCGCCGAATAGGGAAAATTGACAAGCGCTACCGCAAAGCAGGGCAAGCTCCACACGAGTGCGCGCAAAAAACCGCCCTTCGGCGGCAGAAGCGCCTTTCCGCCGAGCACAACGAGCAAGAAGCCCGCCACGGCAAGGCGGGGCAACGTCTCGCACAGGAGGCGCACAAACCGCTCTTCCCACGGAAAGATCGAAGGGAAGGAGCAGACAGCCGCTACGCCGAGGCAGAGGACGAGCAGCCCCGCAAGGACCGCTCTATGCGCCTTCATGGGGTGTTCCTCCTTCCCCGCGGGCGAGCTTTTCTTTGAGATAAAAACGGTAAAACAGGGCAAAGGCGACCCCTGCGCCGATCAGCACGAGAGAAAGAAGTTGGGAGGGCGAAAGCCATCCGAAGCCGGAACTGCCTCTATCGTCGGCACGGGCGAATTCGATCAAAAACCGCCATATCCCGTATGCGACCGCATAGAGACTGGGATTGTAGGCAAAGTGAAAGCGCAGATCGAGCGCGAACATGACCGCCGCGAGCGCAAACAGGAACAGCGATTCGAAGAGTTGGATGGGCACCCGCTTTTGCCATTCGCCGCCGACCGACATTTCGATGCCGTACCAGGCGTCCGTCTCGGCACCAAAGCAGCAGCCGTCGAACAGGCATCCGAGCCGCCCGAAGGCGTGCGCGAGCGCGATACAGGGAAAGACGAGGGAGAGCATTCTTCCGAACTCGCGGATGTGCTCCTTCTCCTTACAGACGAACTTCCCCAACAGAAAATAGACGGCAAGATAGACGGCGGCGGCGCCGATCAGCCCGCCGTAAAACGTGGCGCCCGTGCCCCACACGAACCTTCCCGTTTCGAGATATTCCCAAAAGGATTCCAGAAGAACGGCGCTGAGATAGCCCAAGATCACCCCGAAGAGCGCGGAGACGATCATGAGGTCGAAGACCTTTGCGCTTACCCCGGCGCGGGCGGAAAAGATCCGTGCCGCCGCCATCGCCGCGATGACGCCGACAAGGAACATCCAATAATAAAGATCGAGTCCCAAAAAGTTAACGTCCGGGAACATCTTCCGCCCTCCTTCCGATCTCGGTGTTGCGAGCCGCCGCGCGCTCCCGAAAACGGAACGCCCGCCGAACGGCAAGTTACCGCTGCCGCACCAGCTCCACGATCTGCTTGACGGCAGCCGCCACATCGTTGCCGACATTGATCTCCACGTCGCAGACCTCGCTGTTGCGATACTCGAAATCGAGCGACATGATGCGCCTCGTCTTGTCCTCGAGGTCGATGTCCCGATCGATGATGCTCTTGATCGCCTCCGCGCGGTCTCTGCGCGTAAAGACGAGCATGGCGCGCTGCCGATAGAGATTTTTGAGGGTGATCGCGCCGCAGATGTCGATGGGCAGCACGGCAATGTGTCCCCTCTCCACAATGGGAGAAATGTCGCACGCGGAAGTGCCGAAGTGATACCCGCTGTACACCGTTGTCTCCACATAGTTTCCCGCGTTCATTTCGCGGATGAACTGCGCCTCGCTGATAAAGCGGTAGGAGCCGTCCCCCTCTGTTTTGCGGCGGGGACGGGTCGTGGATGTCTGCGGCTTTTCGAAGCCTTCGAGCGCGGTGAGCCCGTTTGCGATCTCCGTTTTGGAGGAGCCGGAAGGTCCCACCAGACAGAGTACGCCCCCCTTATCGAGCGTGGGAAAGTTTTCGGAAAAGGAGCTGCGGACCATTTCGCAGAAGTGCAAAAAGTCGTCGTACCCGTTGACGGAGAGCAGCCCCGACAGATTGGCGTTCCACGGCTTGCGGAAGAGCACGGGATATGCGGCGCGGGAACTGGAAATGTTGTGCGCGCCGTCGTCGAGCATGATGTCGAGCGAAATGATGTCCTTCCGCGTGCCCATGATGATGTTCTGCGGGGGAATTTCGGGGAAATCTTTTACGAGCCGCTCCGCCCGCGCACTCATGCAGCATGCGGGAACGGCGGTGACAAAGAACACATCGGCGATCTCCGAAAGTTTTTTGACGAATTCCTCCGCACCCGGCGTGATGGGCTGCGTGCGGACGAACTCGGGGTCGGAATAGAGCGCAACGCGCTCGTCGCCGTGCCGCTCCGCACCGCCCCAGCTCTTGATGTCTTCGATGCGGATGGGCTCCTCGTCCGGATGGCGGCTGTTGATGATGGAGACCGCATAAGAATTGCATTCGTAAAGAGTGTCGTCTACGTCGAGACCGACGCGGATCCTGTACTTTCTCATTGTTTTACCTCATTCTGCTTCCATTATACTTCGGCAGAAGGGGTTTGTCAAGTTGGAACAGGTTGACAAACGGACGAAAATGTGTTACAATTATTTTCCCGAATATCACATTCCACGGAGAAAAGAGAAAAATGTTTCAAGAAGCGCTGAAATTGATCGAAGCATACGATACGATCATCCTCCACCGCCACGCCTATCCGGACGGCGACGCGCTCGGCAGCCAGATGGGGCTCGCTCGGCTGATCAAGGACAACTATCCCGCCAAAACGGTGTATGTGGTCGGGGACGTTGCCACCCGCCTGCCCTTTGTGCAGGTGCAATTCGACGAGATCCCCGACGAGGTCTACCGCAACGCGCTTGCCGTCATTCTCGACTGCGGCGCCGCACATATGATCTGTGACGACCGCTATCGCCTCGCCGCAAAGACGCTCCGCTTCGACCATCACATCTACTGCGAGCGGATCGCCGACCTCGACGTGGTGGACAGCACCTACGAGAGCGCCTGCGGGCTCGTTACGATGTTCGCCAAGACGTGCGGGTGGAAGCTCTCCCCCGCCTCCGCGACCGCCCTCTACATGGGCATGGTGACGGATAGCGGAAGGTTCGTGTTCGACTCCACCACCGCGCGCACGTTTGAGCTGGCGGCGTTCTTGCTCTCCCAGCCCATCGACCTCAATTCCCTCTACTACGACCTCTATGCGGAGGAATTCTCCGACATTATCAAGCGCGCGGACAATATGCACAAGATCGCATTTACCGAAAATAACGTGGCGTACATCTATACGACGCGCGAAGAACTCTCGGCGGAAAAGGACGCGGCGCCCGCCGTCTCCTCCGGGCTCGTGAGCCTCATGCGGGACATCCGCGGGGTGTTCATCTGGGTGAACTTTACCGAGAGCGACGACGGCGTGCATGTGGAATTGCGCTCCAATCGGTACAATATCAACCCCATTGCCGTAAAATACGGCGGCGGCGGGCACAAAAAGGCGAGCGGCTGCACCGTTCCCGACCGCGAGACGGCAATGCGGCTTTTGGATGAATTAAATACTTTGAGTAAAACGGAGCCGGTATGAACGAAAAGATCAAACTGCAAATTCTGGAAAAGATCGAGAGCTATCAAACCGTCATCGTCTCCCGCCACATCCGTCCCGACGGCGACGCGGTGGGCGCCACGAAGGGGCTTGTAAGGCTACTCAAAGACACCTATCCCGCCAAGGACGTATATCTTGTGAATGACGACTATGCCGACTATCTCGCCTTTTGCGGCGGGGAGGACAGCGTTAAAGACGACGTTTACGAAAACGCCCTCCTCATTACGGTGGATACGGGCACGCGCAAGCGCATTTCCAACGGCAAATATATGCTCGCGAAGGAGATCGTAAAAATCGACCATCACATCGAGGCAGACCCCTACGGCGCTATCAATTGGGTGGAGGACTTCCGCTCTTCCGCCTGCGAGATGATCGCCGACTTCTATCTCACCTTCAAAGACCGCCTGAAAATGAGCACGGAGGCGGCGACCTATATTTATATGGGAATGGTGACGGACAGCGGCAGGTTCCGCTTTGAGGGGGTAACGGGCGAGACGCTGCGGCTGGCGGGGCTTCTGCTCGACTTCGGCATCGACTACGAGACCCTCTTTGCCCACCTCTATATGGAAACGCCCGAGCGACTCAAACTCAAATCGTATGTGTATGAGCACATCTGCTATACGAAAAACGGCGTTGCTTACATTTACATGGACGAATCGTTGCAACGGCAATTCGGGCTCACGCTCGAATCGGCGAGCGACGTTGTGGGAGACCTCTCCAAGATCCGCGGCAGCCTCATTTGGGTGGCGTTCATCTATAATTCCGAAAAAAAGGAGATCCGCGTGCGGCTGCGTTCGCGCTTTCTCGGGATCAACGACCTCGCGATCAAATATCACGGCGGTGGGCACAACATGGCGGCGGGCGCGACCGTTTACTCCGAAGAGGAGATGTACGCGCTCGTTGAGGATGCGGACAAGCTCCTCGGGGAATACAAGGCGACGCACGAGGGGTGGCTATGAGAATTTTGCTTACGAACGACGACGGCATCGAGGCGGAGGGGCTCAGGCACCTTGTCGATTGGGCAAGGGGGCTCGGCGAGGTGTGCATCTTTGCGCCCAAAACGCAGCAGAGCGCCAAGAGCCGCTCCATACAGATCCACGGCGACGGGTTTGAGGTAAAAAAAGTAGACCTGTTCGGCGGCATTGAAGCGTACAGTGTGGACTCCACCCCCGCGGACTGTGTGCGGGTGGCGATCCTCGGCATGAAAAAGCAATTCGACCTTGCGATCTCGGGCGTCAACAACGGACCCAACCTCGGGGCGGACATCCACTATTCGGGCACGGTGGCGGCTTGCTTTGAGGCGGCGCAGCAGGGCACGCGCGCAATGGCGGTCTCCGCGGCGTTCAACTCCTTTGAGAATGCCGTAAAAAACCTCCCGAGAGTTTACGAGGAGATCGGGCGACGGCGGATGTTCGACTTTGCCCAAATTCTGAACGTGAATTTCCCCGTGGAGGGAGACGGGATCCTCATCACGCGGATGGGACCTGCGATCTACAGCGACGACTTCGATTTTCTGCCCGACGGGACGGTGAAGCCCCGCCTTGTGAGCCTGTACGACGGCACTGCCGATTTTGCGCTCGACACCGACGCGACCATGTCGGGATACATCACGATCACCCCCCTCTCCAACGACCTGACCGATTTTTCGGCGTTTGAACGGATCAAGAAAAAGGTGGGTTAAATTTCCGCCCGCCCGCGCATTCTGCGCGGGCGGGCTTTTCTCCGTTGTACAAAAAGAGAGAGCAGCGAACTGCCCTCTCTTTTTTGTTTCTTGTTATGGGTGTGACTTACATAACGCCGCCGCCCATGTCGCCGAACATGTAGCCTTCTACCATCTCGCCTTCGGCATCGAGCTTTACAAGCATCCAGCCGCCCGTAAAGGACAGACCGTAGGTATCGTCACCGATCTGGAATGTGAAGCTGTTGGGGTCGTCTCCATTTGCTTGCAGGTTCGTAATAACCTTGTCGCCCCAGGTGATGCTGTGTTCGGACACAACGAGGTCGGGAACATTGCTGACGTCTAAATCGGGATCGGGTCCATCATCTCCCATCATCATCGAGCACTTAAACGTGCCCTGTTGCTGCTGCGAGAACGTAACAGACGCTTCGGGCTCTGCACTTTGCGTGTTGATCCAATAGGAAACCTCCGTAAGCACGACGAAGCCATTATCGTTCCCCGCATCGCAGTCAATTACGATACGATAGAACTTGTTCGCCGCGGGAGCGGAAATATCAAACACATTCTCGCCTACCTTAATGGTAGCGGTAACTTCGGTTGCGTCCGTGAAATCAGCGCTGCCGGCGATCTGAAGTTTGAAAGATTTGACCTTATCCGCCATGTAGCTCTTGGAAGTGGAATCGATCTTCACGACGACCCGCGAAATAGCGTCTGTCAGTGCGGCTTTCGTCGTAATCGTACCGGTAACGGCGTTATTGCTCTTACGCCCGGTCTTAATCAAATCCCAACCGTTATTGTTGTTGTTGAAATTCTCAATCGTCCAAGTAACATCATCTCTCGTGGCTTCCCAAGAGTCGGTGTACGAATTTACTTTTTGATCGTTGTTGTGTTCACCTGCCGCAAAACCAAGTTTCGCAACTTCCTCGGGGAGAGCGGCGCCCTCATCGACCGTTTCAACAACAATGGTCGCGTCGCCTTTTAAGGTGAACTTGTAGGAGCCATCGGCAGCCGCTTCAAGCGTTTCATCGTAAACCTTGACGGAGGCGAGCTGCTTTCCCGTTGCAGGAGCAACTTGGAAGGTGATCTCCGTGCCGTTGGTAGCCTTATCCCCGGTGGGAAGTCCGCTCACGGTTGCGCCGTCGGCTTGGGTAGAAATTGCAGATTCGCCGCGGGTGTTCTTTACGAGATACACATAAGTGCCGTTGTTGCTTGCAAACTCGATTGTACCGTTGTAGTTCTTGATATAGCCGCAGATCACGACGGTATCATGCTGAGCGGGAGCCGCAACACCCGCGCCGAGGTTGATCGAATAAACCAAGATCTCGGTAGCGGGATTGGTAACGTCCAAAAGATAGAGATTCTGATAATAAGTCTTATTATCGGTGGGATTTGCCTTGACGATGCCGATCATATAGACGAGCTGCGCCGTAACATCGTTGCTGTTGACGCATTCTTTGGTAGCAAGTGCAAGCGCTTCCGTCACGGAAAGAGGCTTGGCTTCGGAGCCGTAAGTTGCGTCGTCATGCTCTTCATCGCCGCCGGGACCGGGTTCGGGTTCCGTGGTGCCGCCACCGGGGGTCATGGTACCGAAGCGAGAAGGATGCTGCGTGACATCAAGATTCGCTGCATTGTCTCCCGTGATATATTTGATATCGCTCGGGCTCATGGTCGTGAAATCCGCGTTATCACGCATGCCGATGTAGAAGTAAGCGTCCGCCGCGGGAGCGTTCTCTGCATCAGTTGTAATGGGCTTCTGCTTGAATATCTTGATGTCGTTATCCCATACCCAAACGGCGCCTTCGGTAGCCGTATCGACAAGACGGAGGCTGTAAGAGGTACCACTCTTACCCTTATAAGGATTGACTTCGAGATACTTCGTACCCATCTTGAGGAGCCAATTATCGCCGCTCTTTTCAATGGTAAGTTCGACCGCCTTCGTTACATCATTGGTGGTTACGATGTAGTTTCCGTCCAATTCGAGGCTGGAAGCATAGAGGCGTTCACCCTTGTGCATTGCGGAGAAGAGATAATTCCCTGCTGCGGGAGCGTCGAGTGCGTTGAAGGTAAGTTCTGCCGCAGCCATTTCGCCGAGTTTCGCAGCGCAATACGACGAAATTTTGTCGATCGTATTCGCGCTTATTGTTGTATAATTCTTAGACGAATCCGTACCGAGGAAGTAAGTCGTAGGCTTTCCGTCTACATCAACAGTCCATGTAAAGACCTTGTTCGTCGCATCCCATGTCCACGTCTTACCTGCGGTCTGAGCGTCCATGAGCTTCACGTTCGTGTGCATGTTGCCATCGGTGCCCTGTGCATACTCGATCTCAAGGAACTTGTTGCCGGTCTTGAGCGTCCAACCTTCGGTGGTACTGCCCGCCAAAACAACATCGGCAGCGTTTTCCGCTTCGGTGACGGTCCCATAGTAGAAACCGTCCATCTCGCCGCTGAAGTAGAGCATCGTGCCATTTTTATCCATTGCGAGCTTATAAGTGCCTGCCGCGGGGGCGTCGAGTGCTTTGAAGGTGAGCGCAGGCGCTTCGGCGACCGCAAGCGAAATTTCGGCGGTCTCGCTCTCGCTACCGAGCGTAATGGTTGCCGTAAGTGTGAGCGTGGTAGCTGCGGCGGGAAGCGCGCTGATCGTGAGCGTGTTGCCCGAAATGGTGATCCAGTCGGGTGCGTCTTTCACCGCCCAGGTGATCTCGGCGCCGTAGAGGTCGACTTCGGGGATGGTAACGGTGCCCGCTGCCTTTACCTCGGCAAGCTCGATCGCTTCAACATTTGCTTTCGCCATGGCGAGAAGCTGCGCTGCGCTCGCCCGGATGTTGCGGATCTTGAAGAAACCGTATCCCTTGTAGCTGCCGATCGAGTAGGTGACTTCGATGTCGTAATTCTTTTCGCTGTCGACCGGGCTGACTTTGAACGTGCCGTCTTCTTCGATGGTGACGGTGGGATTGCTCGCACCGGCAACTCTGTAAGAAATGGTAACGCCTTCTGCGGAGATCGGCATTTTGATCTCGGTATCGGAGGTGATGAGACCGGAGAAGTTTGCCTTTACCTCATCGTCTACCGCCTTGACCGCCGCCTTGACCTTGGCGCCGTCCGTATTCGTGCCCTCGACATCTACCTTGGTGATGTCGCTTGCGAGAACGGGCTGGATCTGGAAGCCGTTATAGTTGCCGAGAATACCCGTGACGTTGACGAAATCGCCCTCGTTCACGCTGTCGTACACGGCGCAAAGAGCAGCAAGTTCGGCGT
>CANQRP010000051.1 GCA_947626305.1 uncultured Clostridia bacterium
CTTTGAACTTTTCCACCCCCCAAATGCCTCTCAGCCACTCCATGAACTTTGCGCCGCCGAGCGCATACTCCGTCAGCACGGGATAGGAGAGGGAGAACTCCGCTTCGTCATAATAGCGGTCGACATAGTTCCGTGGGAAGAGATAGCGCAGTTCGCCCGCCTTCAAGCGGATCGCGTAGTAGTTATCGCCCACGAGGAAGCGGTAATCGGGAAGTTCAACGCCGCACTGCCCGAAAATTTCCGTCCAATCGTCAAGCGAGGAAGCGAGCAAGCCGTCGAGCGTATTATTGGAAAGCCACGTGGAAGCCACTTTATAGCCCAAGCTCCAAGCGGTGTCGCGCTCCTTTGCCGTCGTTTCATACTTCGTAAAAAGGGGATATTGAAATTCGCGGCAGTAGGGGAACTCCTCTGATTTTTTCTCGAGCGCATTTCCCGCATAGCGCGGCTTTTCTCCGAGAAGGCAGAGGCTTGCGCCCGCATACACGCCGAAGGGGAGTTCCTCGTTGTCTTTGTTTGCCAAGAGACAGGCGAGAATGAGCGCGGGATCGTCGCCGAGGTCCACCCAAAGTTCCTCCCCATAGACGTGCGTCACCGCGGCGGAGGAGAGGTACACCGTGCAATCGGTGGGGCAGTAGGACAGCGCTTCCTTTACGGTGTCGATGGCGCCGTCCACTTTCCCCGCACGGTCTTTCGACCAATAGTAAAACTGCCGCCCCTCTTCCGTATAAAGGCGGTCGGGATGCAGCCCGTACTTTTCGGGCAAGCAGAGATAGTTGTTATTCTCATAGAGATAACCGCTCGGAAAGGCGCTTTCGCCCGAATATTTGGACGCACAGCCAAAGAGGAGAAGCATGGATGCGCCGATGAAAATACTTGCCCTACGGAGTGCTTTCATGGTTATATTATCCCACAGCAATGGAAAAAAGTCAACAAAAAACCTCTCGGGTGGAGAGGCTTTTCGTTATCTCTTTTTTCCGAGGTCGTTCAAGGCGCCGAGCAGGAAATATTCCGCCGTGGAATTTTTGCGAATGAGCTCTTTCGCCTCGTCGGGAGTGCACCAACGCACTTCCTCGATCTCCTCGTTGAGCACGACTTCCGCGTTTTCGTCCGCCGTCACGATGAAATTGAGCATCAATATGTCCTTTGCGTCGTGATAGCGAGAGCCGAAATACCGCCATTTGAGCGCACTCAGCCGGGTCTCCTCCTTCAACTCGCGCGGAATGGTCTTCTCCGCGCTCTCGCCCTTCTTGATGTACCCCGCAAACAGCTTGTAGTCTTGGTCTCCGACATGCTTCGCCAATAGAATTTTCGTCTCTGAACGGTTCACGACCGTCATCGACACCGCCACGGGGAAGAAAGGGAACTTGAATTTCTCACAGCGCGGACAGAAAGGGACTAACCCTTCGTTTTCCAGAAAACGCAACGTGAGCTTTTCGCCGCAGTCTCTGCAATACATAGTCTTTCCTCCCTAAATTTATTTATTTATTTTACTCCTATTTCAAAAAATTGTCAATCGCTTTCTGCAAAAAAGTTGCAAAAAATCGGTAGAAAATTGCAAAATCTTGTAAATACGCACACTCCTGCATTCGGACACGGAGAAAACTTTTTCGGGCGATTTTCTCGAAAAGCGGAGACGTATGCTTGACTTTCTTTTGCGGGTTATTGTATAATGAAATGTATTTTGTTTGCGGCATTTTTATGTTCGGAATGCCGCCAAGGAGAAAGTATGCTCACATCAATCTGCGGAATCAACTGGGGCGACGAGGGCAAGGGCAAAATGGTAGACCTTCTCTCGGAAGATTACGACATCGTATGCCGTTATCAAGGGGGCAACAATGCCGGACACACCGTCATCAACGAGCGGGGAAAGTTTATCCTCAACCTGCTTCCTTCCGGAATTCTGCGTGAAAACGTCGTAAACGTCCTCGGGCTCGGTATGGTGATCGACATCAAACATCTCACCGAAGAGGCGAACCGTTTGCGCGAGAAAGGGGTAAAGATCACCCCCGAAAATTTGAAGATCTCCGACCGCGCGGTCATCACCATGCCCTATCATGTCCTTCTCGACTGCCTCGAAGAGGACCGTCTCGCGGGAAAGAAGTTCGGCTCCACCCGCCGCGGCATTGCTCCCGTGTATGCCGACCGCTACATGAAAAAGGCGTTCCGCATGGGCGAACTCCTCGACCCGGACCGCATGTACGCGCGGGTGAAGGAGATCGTGGAGTGGAAGAATCTCACGGTGGCGAACGGTTACGGCGCCGCTCCCATCTCCGTGGACGAGACGATCGACTATTTGAAAAAATACGGCGAACCTCTCAAAGCGTACATCTGCGATACGGGGCTTTATCTCAACAATGCCGCAAAAGCGGGCAAAAAAATTATGTTCGAAGCGCAACTCGGCGCACTTCGGGATGTCGATTACGGCATTCTGCCCTACACGTCGAGCTCGCTCACCATTGCGGCATATGCGCCCATCGGCGCAGGCGTGCCCAATCTCAAACTCGATAAGTCCATCGGCATCATGAAGGCTTACTCCACCTGTGTGGGGGAAGGTCCCTTTACGGCGGAATACTTCGGCGAAAAAGCCGAAGAACTGCGCGCCGCGGGCGGAGAATACGGCGCCGCAACAGGCAGACCGAGAAGGGTGGGTCCCTTTGATGCGGTCGCCTCCTCCTACGGGATCCGCTGTCAGGGAGCGGATGAGGTCGTGCTCACCAAGCTCGATATCCTCTCTATTTATGAGGAGATCGAGGTCTGCACGGCGTATGAACTCCACGGGAAGATCTTACACGATTTCCCTTATCCCGACTTACTCGACGACTGCAAGCCGATCTTCGAGAAAGTAAAGGGCTGGCACTGCGACATTTCCAACTGCCGTAAAAAAGAGGAACTTCCAAAAGAAGCGCTCGACTACGTCGCCTTTATCGAAAAGATCTGCAACTGCAACATCACCTATGTTGCGGTCGGCGCAGAGCGGGACGCGGTGATCAAACTCAAATAACCATGCAAAGAACTTTTTACAAACTTCACGGCATCGGCAACGACTACCTCTATTTCGACTGTTTCGACGAACCGATCGCCCATCCGAAACAATTGGCGCGGCGGCTCTCCGACCGCCACCGTTCCGTCGGCGGAGACGGCATCATCCTCGTGGAGAGGAGCGACAGGGCGGACGGAAAAATGCGCATGTTCAATGCGGACGGCAGTGAGGGGAAGATGTGCGGCAACGGCATTCGCTGCGTGGGAAAATTCCTCTACGACATCAAAGGCATCCGCAAAGAGACGCTCACCGTGGAGACGAGAGCGGGCGTAAAGACACTCAAAGTGATCCAAAAAAAACAGGGAAAAGCGACGGCGTTCACCGTAAATATGGGAAAAGCCGTACTGAGTCCCGCCAAGATCCCCGCGATGTTTGCGGGAGAAAAGATCGTGGAGCATCCCTTGCTCGTGGGCGATAGGACTTACCGCGTCACCTGCGTTTCGATGGGCAATCCCCACTGCGTGATCTTCGGCGACGATCCCGACGAACTCGACCTTGCAAATATCGGTCCCGCGTTTGAATTTCATCCCGCCTTCCCGGAGCGGGTCAATACCGAATTCGTACAGGTCGTGGGAAATAACGAACTCAAAATGCGGGTGTGGGAACGAGGCAGCGGCGAGACGTGGGCATGCGGTACGGGCGCTTGCGCGGTGACGGTCGCGGCGGTCCTTTGCGGATACGCCGAAAAAAATACCGAGGTCCTCGTCCACCTCAAAGGCGGCGACCTTCGTATCGTATACACGGACGAGGCGGTCTTCATGAGCGGTCCTGCGGAACTCGCCTTCGTTGGCACGGTGGAAATTTAGCCGTCGGAATCGGCGCGAAAATCATCAGAGGTATTCTATGACGAAATATATTTTTGTTACGGGCGGCGTGGTCTCCGGTCTCGGAAAGGGCATCACGGCGGCGTCTCTCGGCAGGCTCCTCAAAATGCGCGGTTACAAGGTCGCGGCTCAGAAACTCGACCCCTACATCAACATCGACCCCGGTACGATGAATCCCATCCAGCACGGCGAAGTGTATGTCACGGAAGACGGCGCGGAGACCGATCTCGATCTCGGACACTACGAACGTTTCATCGACGAGGACCTCAATAAGTTCTCCAATCTTACGACCGGTAAGGTCTACTGGAATGTGCTCAACAAGGAGCGCGCGGGGGAATATCTCGGGCAGACCGTGCAGGTCATCCCGCACATCACCAACGAAATAAAAAGTTTCATCTATCAAGTCGGCAGGCTCTCCAACGCCGATATCGTCATCACGGAGATCGGCGGCACCACGGGCGACATCGAAAGCCAGCCCTTCCTCGAAGCCATCCGCCAGGTGGCGCGGGAAGTAGGCAGAGAGAATTGCTGCTTCATCCACGTCACGCTGGTTCCCTACATCTCGGGTTCCTGCGAATTCAAAAGCAAACCCACCCAGCACTCCGTCAAGGAATTGCAGGGCATGGGCATTTTCCCGGACATCATCGTGGCGCGCGTCGACAAACACATGCCAGAGAGCATCATCGAAAAGATCGCGATGTTCTGCAATGTCACTCCGGACTGCTGCATCGAAAATCTTACCGTCCCCGTCCTGTACGAGGCGCCCATGATGCTCGAAAAAAGCAACCTTTCGACGACCGTCTGCCGCATTCTCCACCTCGAGCCGGGAAAAATCGATTTGAGCGAGTGGGAGGAGATGCTCAGGCGCATCCACGCCCGCAAAGCGGCGGTCAAGATCGCCCTCTGCGGCAAATACGTTACCTTGCACGACGCCTACCTCTCCGTTGTGGAGGCGCTCTCTCACGGCGGTTTCGAGACGGGAGCGCGGGTGGAGATCAAGTGGGTGGACAGCGAGACCGTCCGCCCCGAAAACACGGAAGAACTCTTCGGCGATGTGGACGGCATTCTCGTCCCGGGCGGGTTCGGCGTACGCGGCATCGAGGGCAAGGTGCTTGCCTGCAAATATGCGCGTGAACACGATCTTCCCTATCTCGGGCTCTGCCTCGGTATGCACATTGCGGCGATCGAATTTGCGCGGGATGTGCTCGGCATCCCGGACGCCAACTCTTCCGAATTCGTTCCGGAGGGCAAGCATTCCGTCATCGACCTCATGCCCGACCAATACGGCGTGAAAATGGGGGGGACGATGCGGCTCGGGGCATATCCCTGCAAAGTTCTCGGGGCAAAAATGAAGGCGGCATACGGTAGCGACATGATCTCCGAACGCCATCGCCACCGCTTTGAATTCAACAACGATTACCGCGAGGCGTTTGAGCGGAACGGCATGAAGATCGCGGGAATTTCCCCCGACGGACATCTCGTAGAGGCGATCGAGTATCCCGCCAACGACTTCTTTATCGCCGTGCAGTTCCATCCCGAATTCAAGTCGCGTCCCAACAGCGCGCATCCGCTCTTCCGCGAATTTGTCCGCTCCGCACTGAGGCATCGAAAATCATGAAGATCAATTCCAATTTCTTAAATCTCAAAGACAGCTATCTCTTCGCTACGGTAGGCAGAAAGACGACCGCCTACAAAAAGGCGCACCCCGAAAAAAAGGTCATCCGCCTCTCAATCGGCGACGTGACGCGCCCCTTGGCGCCCGTCGTCATCGAGGCGATGCATAGGGCGGTGGACGATATGAGCAGAAAAGAGACCTTCAAAGGGTACGGTCCCGACCAATTCTGCTACGGCTACGAGGTCTTGATCGATTCCATCAAGGGCAGCTATGCCCGCAAGGGGATCTCCCTCGAAAGTTCGGAAGTATTCGTCTCCGACGGGGCGAAGTCCGACCTCGGCAACATCCTTGATCTGTTTGCCGCGGAGAACACCGTTCTTGTGCCCGACCCCGTTTATCCCGTATATGTGGATACCAACATCATGGCGGGACGGAAGATCCTCTACGCGGACGCAAACCTTGAAAACGGCTTTTTGCCCATGCCCGACTTTTCGTCGGATGCGGACATCATCTATCTCTGCTCGCCAAACAATCCCACGGGCGCCGCTTACACGGAGGAGCAACTCAAAGAGTGGGTGCGCTACGCACGCGAGAAGAACGCCGTTCTGCTCTACGACGCCGCCTATGAATATTTTATCACCGCCCCCGCCCTCGCGCGCTCTATCTATCGGATAGAGGGGGCGAAGGAGTGCGCGATCGAGTTTTGCTCCTATTCCAAGACGGCGGGCTTTACGGGCGTGCGCTGCGGCTACACGATCGTTCCGCAGGAGCTCGTGCGAGAAGGGGTCTCGCTCAATAAACTGTGGGCGCGGCGGCAATCCACCAAGTTCAATGGTGTGAGCTATATCACCCAGATGGGTGCGGCGGCAGTATTCACCGAGGAAGGGGAAAGACAGATCTCGGAAAATCTCGGCTATTACCGCGAAAATGCGCGCATCATCGCAAACTGCCTCGACGAACTCGGGATCTTTTATACGGGCGGCAAAAATTCCCCCTATATCTGGTTCAAGTGCCCGAATGGGATGAACAGCTGGGAATTTTTCGACTATTTGCTCGAAAACGCGAACGTTGTCGGTACCCCCGGTAGCGGCTTCGGCAAAAACGGAGAGGGCTTTTTCCGCCTCACCGCCTTCGGGACGAAAGAGGACACCGAAGAGGCGTGCGAACGGATCCGCAGTCTGCTTGCGAAATAAAGAGGACGACATGGAAACAAAGGATACCGGCATTTTGTGCCACATCTCTTCCCTGCCCGGGAAATACGGGATCGGCAATCTGCGGGACGCCGAGCGCTTTGCACTCAAACTCTCTCTGAGCGGCGTCACCCATTGGCAGATTTTGCCTCTCGTGCAGACGGGATACGGAGATTCTCCCTATCAATCGCCCTCCTGCACCTCGGGGAATCCCTACTTCATCGACCTCGACGGGCTCGGAAAGATGGGGCTGCTCAAACAAAAAGAATTGAAGGAACTCAGAGAGCGCTATAAAAATTCGAAGAGGGTGGACTACGGCGCCCTCTATGAAGAGCGCTACCAAACGCTTCGGCTCGCCTTTTCCCGCTATCATTTCGATGACGACGACTTCCGCACCTTCGTAAGGCAGGGCAAGTTCGAAGACTATGCGCTGTTTATGACGGCAAAGACCGTCTGCGGCTGTGGCTTTTGCGATTGGGAAGAACCCTTGAAGCGCCATGAAGCGGGGGCGCTGGAAACTCTCCGCACGGAGCACCACGAGGAATATCTCTTTTGGCAGTTCGTGCAATACATCTTTTGGAAGCAGTGGGATGAGCTGCACAAAAGCTGCCTTGCGTTGGGGCTCAAACTCATCGGGGACATCCCGCTCTACGTCGCATACGACAGCGCGGATGTGTGGGCGCACCCGGGACTTTTCAAACTCGACGAAGAACGGAAGCCGACGAAAGTTGCGGGTGTTCCGCCCGACTATTTTTCGGCAACGGGACAGCTTTGGGGCAACCCCGTTTACAATTGGGCGGCGCACGAAAAAGAGAACTACGCATGGTGGACGGAACGGCTGAAAAGCGCGCTCGAAACGTACGACCTCGTGCGGATCGACCACTTCCGCGGCATCGACCGCTACTATGAGATCGACTTCGGTGCGGAAGACGCAATCGGCGGGGAATGGAAGAACGGTCCCAAAGAAAAATTGTTTTCGGGGCTCGGCGGAAAGAGAAAGTTTATCATCGCGGAGGACCTCGGCGTCGTGGACGACGGTGTCAAAGAACTCCTCAAAAAGACGGGCTTCCCCGGGATGAAAGTATTGCTCTTCGCCTTTGACGGGGATCCGCAAAATCCCTTCCTGCCCCACAATCATCCCGAGAATTGCGTCTGCTATACCGGCACGCACGACAACGACACGGTGGCGGGCTATGTGCGTTCGCTCTCTCCGGAGGAATATATCCTCTTCCGTTCGCGGGTCGCGGCGGAGCTCAAAGAGTGCGCTCTCGATATCCCGCTGAAAAAGGATCCCCGCTCCTTTGCGCAGGCATTCCTCGCGATGGCGCTCGCAAGCAAGGCAAAACTCGCCGTTCTGCCCATACAGGATATTCTCGCGCTCGACAACTCCTGCCGCATGAATTCTCCCGGGTCCTGCGAGGGAAATTGGCAGTTCCGTCTCAATCGGCTTCCTTCTGCGCAAAGTCTGCACAGATTGAAAAAAATGATAAAATATTATCGGAGGTAACTTTATGGCAAAAGAAAAGAAGGGCTTCTTCAAAGAATTCAAAGCGTTCATCATGCGCGGCAACGTGATGGATATGGCTGTCGGCGTCATCATCGGCGGCGCGTTCAGCGCCATCGTGACCGCGCTCACCAATCAGATCCTGATGCCTGTCGTCAACTGGTTTTTGGCGCTTGTCACGGGCGGCAACGGAATGAGCGAGGTCGTAACGATGCTCGTTCCCGTCGAAGTGGAAGGCGTGATCGATATGACGCAATCCATCTACATCGATTGGGGCGCATTCATCACCGCGATCATCAACTTCCTGCTCATCGCATTGGTGCTCTTCCTCATCATCCGAGTCATCAACCATGTTCACGAGGGAGCTGCCAATGCGAAAGCGAAATATGCGCCTCTCACGAAAGAGGAGTTCAAACAGCTTCGCCGTGAAGGAAAGAACCGCGACGAGATTCTTGCGATCGCCGCAGAAAAGAGAGCGGCAGCGGAAGCCGCGGCAAAGGCGGCTGCGGAAGCCGCGGCGGCTGTGCCTCCCGCACCCACAACGGAACAGCTGCTTGCGGAGATCCGCGATCTTCTCAAAGAGCAAAAGGCTTAAAGCGCTCCTCGGACCGACCCGACAAGGGTCGGTCCTTTTCACATTCCCGTGCGATTTTCCATATCATGAACGGGGAGAAGGGAAATGCGCATTTGTTTTGTCACGAGCGGGAATTTGAGCGACTTTCGCGGCGAGAGGGGAGCAGACATCGTGTTGTTCCCTTTTCATGCGCTCGGAGAAGTGAGCTACGAACGGGAATTGAAAGGGGAGACCAATCTGTTCGAAGACGTTGCCATCCTCTCTAAAACGGGGCAAAATATCGTCGCGTGCGGTTGCTACACCAATGCGCGGGGAATGCGCCGTAAATCGGTGGTTTTGGCGGAGCGGGGGAGAATTTTGGGCGTATCGGACATGATCAACCGCATTGACGGCAGCGAATACCGCAGCGGCGCCGGCGTAAAACTCTTCGATACGAAAGTGGGAAAACTCGGCGTTGTCGTTGTGGAAGATCTCTACTTCCCGCATGTGCTCGAAACACTTTCTCTGTGCGGCGCCGATGTTGCGCTGTGCATTTTCGAAGAACTCAACGAGGGATTGGAACTCAATCTTACGCGGGCGGGCGCCTTTTTCTTCGGCATTCCGGTGTGCCTGTGCGCCTACGGATATGCGCAGATCACAGACCCGTCCGGAAAATTGCGTTTTTCTTCCCCCAAGAGCCCATGCGTGTTCGATATGCAACGCGAACAGGAATATCACATCGTCGAGACGCGCAAGCGCGGTTTTTTCCTGAGGCGGAAAACCGAATATTAAACTCATAAAACCTCTTTTTTTACCCAATCTGTTGGCAGGGATCTCTCCCAACGGTTATGGGATAGAAAAGAGGTAATTTTTTATGAAAATCGCATTTTTCGACGCCAAGGAATATGACATGCCCTCCTTTTTGAAATACGGAGAAATGCAGGGCATCGACTTCAAATTTTACGATACCAAGCTCACGATCGACACCGTAGGGCTCGCCAAGGGGCACGACGGCGTGTGCGTGTTCGTCAACGATACTCTCGATGCGCCCGTCATCGACAAGCTCTTCGGATTCGGGATCAAAGTGATCGCCCTGCGCTGTGCGGGCTATAACAATGTGGACCTTGCCCATTGCTTCGGAAAGATCCATGTCTTGCGCGTGCCCGCTTACTCTCCCTACGCCGTCGCCGAACATACCATGGCGCTTCTGCTCACATCCGTGCGGCGGATCCACAAGGCGTATATCCGTACCAAAGATTTTAATTTCTCCTTGAACGGATTGACGGGCTTCGACCTGCACGGAAAGACGGTAGGGGTCATCGGAACGGGGAAGATCGGAAAGGTATTCATCGAAATCTGCAAAGGGTTCGGCATGAAGGTGCTCGCCTATGACAAGTTTCCGTCCGCAGAGGGCGTGAAATACGTTCCTCTGGACGAGCTGTTTGCAAAAAGCGACATCATCTCCCTGCACTGTCCGCTCACCGAGGAGACGGAGCACCTCATCGACGCTGCCGCGGTGGAAAAACTCAAAAAGGGCGCGATCATACTCAACACCTCGCGCGGAGGGCTCATCGATGCGGAGGCGCTTTTGGACGGCATCAAAAAGCGCAAGATCGGCGCTGCGTGCCTCGACGTATACGAGGAAGAGTCGGACGTCTTCTTCCGGGACTTTTCGGGACACATCATCGAGGATGACGTGCTCGCACGGCTCCTTTCCATGCCGAACGTCATCGTGACTTCTCACCAAGCGTTTTTAACGGAAGAGGCACTCGAAGGGATCGCGGAGACGACCGTAAACAATCTCGTCACATTCTTTCATGGCGACATTTGCGAAAACGAACTCTGCTACAAGTGCGGCAATGTGGAAAACTGCATGAAGGAGCGCAAAGAGCGCTGCTTTTGAGCAAAAAACCTCCCACCGGGGAAAGAGAAGTATAAAATTTCGGAGAAAACTGTCGCCACACTCCCGCACCACGAAAAAAGCACCCCTAGGGTTAGATATTCTGAGAGACACAAATGCAAAACACTAAAATTTAAGCAAACAGCA
>CANQRP010000052.1 GCA_947626305.1 uncultured Clostridia bacterium
GGGTCCGCTCTTTTATGTTGCGCCGCCCGCGTTCTGCAAGAACGCGGGCGGCGCTTATGTATTTTATTTGCAAATTTGTTCGATCGTTTCCAATTCCTCCTCGGTGAAGGTGGGGGCGATCCGAATGTTTTCGAGAATTTGCGCGGAGGAAGAAGCACCGGTGATGACGGAGGAGACCGCACTGTCCTTCAAGACCCATGAGAGGGCGAGCTCGGAGAGAGTCTGCCCGCGGTCCGCCGCAAAGACGCGAAGCCGTGTGAGCTTGTTTTCCACCGCACGGAGACGTTCCTCCGTCAAGGTGCCGCTCTTGCGGATGCGGCTGTCTTCGGGGATCCCATCTTTGTATTTGTCCGTAAGGAGCCCCTGCGCCAAAGGCGAATAGACGATGAGTCCAAACCCCTGTTGGAGCGCATACTCTTTTAAGCCGTCCTCCTCTACGCGACGGTCGAGCAAATTGTAACAGACCTGATTGAGGATGAAGGGGGTTTTGAGTTCACGGAAGACCTCCACGGCAGCCTCGGTCTGTTCGCAGTTATAGTTCGAAATGCCGATGTAGAGCGCTTTGCCCTGCTCTACGATGCGGTGGAGGGCATAGCAGGTCTCTTCGATAGGGGTTTCGGGGGCGGGGCGGTGATGGTAGTAGATGTCCACATAGTCGAGTCCCATGCGGGAAAGACTTTGATCGAGAGAGGCAACGAGATATTTTTTGCTGCCGCCGTTTCCGTACGGTCCTTTCCACATGGGGAAGCCCGCCTTGGTGGAGATCACCATTTCATCGCGATAGCCGCGGAAATTCTCCCGGAGGATCTTCCCGAAGTTCTCCTCGGCGGAGCCGCCGCGGGGACCGTAGTTGTTGGCAAGGTCAAAGTGGGTAATGCCGTTGTCGAATGCGGTGAGCAGCATGTCCCGCATGATCTCGAAATTGTCGAACGAACCGAAATTTTGCCACAGTCCAAGGGAGACCTCCGGTAATTTCAGCCCGCTTTTTCCGGCGCGGCGATAGTGCATCGTCTCTTTTTTGTAGCGCATCGGGTCGGGGATGCGTTCCTTGTTTTTCATCAAAGCTTTCATGGTTTCTTCGTCCATTTTTACGCCTCGTTTTTTTTCTTTGAGTATAGCATAGATCTTCCGTAAAAGCAAGAAGTCACGGAAATTTTTTGCGGAGCATATGCTGAAAAAAACTCGTGGGGTGAAAATATGGTCGCAGAACAGCAGTATCCTTCTTTGGAGGAGATCGGGGAAGACGCCGTGACGCTTCGGATGCTTGCGCCCTATTATGCGGGCAGAGACGGGGAGTTGACGGCAATTTTGCAGTATGTCTACCAGTCGGTCGTCTTTTCGGAGACGGGGAAGAAAGAATTTGCGCGGGCGCTCGTCCAAATCGCCGTGGAGGAAATGCACCACCTCGAACTACTCGCCACGATGATCGCAAAGCTCGGCGCGCCGCCCGTTTTTACCGCCTGTCCGCCCTATCCCGTGGGGTACTATTCCGCCGCCTGCGTGAACTACACGCGCAGTCCTCGCCAAATGCTCTGCGCGGACATCTGTGCGGAAGAAAATGCCGTTTCCGGATACGAAAACGTTCTTTGCCGCATCAAAAACGCCCCCGTTGCCGCGGTCATCACCCGCATTCTCGAGGACGAGAAAAAGCATTTGAAAACCTTCAACGAGCTCTTAACGAAGTTACAGTGAGATCGCGCAAGCGCTCACACGGGCGTTTCCATCGGGAAGGGCTCTTGACGATCGAATTCCGGCATATGTTTCCAGTATCTCACCGGCATATAGCCCCGCATCTGTTTTAAGCGCTCCCGCTGTGGGAGGTTCACGCTCGCGTAGTAGCGCTGCCAGAGCGCCTGCCATTTTTTTTCGTCCGCGGAGAGGACGATCTCCGCGCTTTGCAAGGGGGCGGTGAAGACGTTTGTGCCGTCATATACCGCCGCCTTTTTGCGCACGACGTCGTGCAGGACGAAGGGGAATTCGGGCAATCTGGCGCGGAAGTGTGGCACAAGCAGGTCCGCGATATCGTTGTCGGGCGAGATCGGAGCATAGAGCGCGCCGCTTGCGCTCTCCATGAACCGTACAAACCCGTGCATGCGGTGGATCTCGTATGTTACTTTCCGGATGCACTCGCATGCGGCGATCACCCCGTCTTCTGCGAGCATCCCGCGCACCGGTCTCTTTCTGTCGGCGAGCAATTTGAAATAGCGAAAGGCGATCTGTTCGCGGTCGCTCATGCCGCTGCGAAGCAGATAGAACAAGTCTTGCATGCAGTCTTTGTCGTAGGAGAGAAGGCGCGCTTCCGCTTTTGCCGCTTTTTGCGGATCCGCCGCCACGAAGACGGTAGCCTGCCCGAGTGCGAGCTGTGTCTGAACAGAGGAGAGCAGGGCGTCTTCATCGTTGTAGGCGCAGAGAAACGCCGTCAGAAAACCTTCTTTTGTGCCGTCCGTAAAGTAGATCATAATTCTCCCGTGAGTGCGCTGAGCGCTGTTTCCGCATCGGAGAAGAAACTCAGCTGCACGGCATTCTCGCCGGCTTCTCCCGCCGTAAGCAGATTTCGCACGGCGGTGTCGCTGTTTGCGCCGTAAAATTTCCCGCCGGCGGTGATAAAATGCCGTGCCCGTTTGAGCACAACGCGCATTTTTTTCAGATGTTCGAAAGTAAGTTTGGTGTATCTGCGCGCTTCGAGGATCTTTTGCGCGCTTCGACCGCCGATGCCGGGGACCCGCAACAGCATTTCGAGGGGGGCGCGGTTGACTTCCACCGGAAAAAGCTGCATATTTCGGAGCGCCCACGCACACTTGGGGTCTAAATCGAGGGGAAGGTCCTCGTCCTCGGGCGCGAGCTCTTCGGCGGTAAAGCCGTAAAACCGCAACAGCCAGTCCGCCTGATAGAGGCGGTGTTCGTGCAGTTGTCCCGCGGGGCGGTCCGGCAAAAGTCGGTCGTGCACAACGGGAACATATGCCGAAAAATAGACGCGCTTCAAGCCTAGGTTCCGATATAAACTCTGCGTGAGGCGCACGATCTGCCCATCTTTTTCGGGAGAGGCGCCCACGATCATCTGCGTGGTCTGCCCCGCGGGCAAAAACAGCCCCTTGCGCTTTTCTTCGCGAAAGACCCGCCTTTCTTCACAGAGCTGTCTCATGGGAAGAAGCAGGCTCTCTTTGCTCTTCTGCGGAGCGAGCAACTTCAAGCTGCGTTCGGAGGGGAGTTCGATGTTGTAACTCATGCGGTCGGCGTACTTCGCCGCTTCCCGCACGAGCGCCTCGTCGGCGCGCGGGATCCCCTTCAGATGGATGTAGCCGTGGAAGCGATGCTGCGTGCGAAGCAATTTAACGGTTCGGACGAGCCGTTCCATGGTGTCGTTCGGGCTGCCGTCCACCGCGGAGGAGAGAAAGAGCCCTTCGATATAATTTCGCTTGTAAAAATCGAGAGTGAGTTCGGCGATTTCCTCAGGAGAGGCGCTTACGCGGGGAACGTCTGCATCGAGACGGTTGGGACAATACTTGCAGTTGTAAATGCAGTTGTTGCTCAAAAGGATCTTCAAGAGGGAAATGCACCGTCCGTCGGGCGTGAAAGAGTGGCAGCATCCCGACGGGTATCCGTTCCCCATGCCGCCGCTATTCTTTCTTTTGCTCCCCGAGGAAGAGCAGGATACATCGAATTTTGCTCCCTCGGTGAGGATCCGCAAACGCCTTTCGTCGATCATGGCTATATTATAGCACAAATGTTCGTATATGTCAAACGTTTGTTTGATATTGTTTGAAAATTTTTTGCTTGCGCTCGGAAGCGGAAGATGCTATAATAGGAAAGGAACTTCCAAAAGGGAAAAACTTCGCGGCGCGTTCGGTTTTCACACGGTTTTCACCAAACGATGAAACTGTCTTGAAACGAAGGTGGTATGATAGCGGAGATCGGAGGAGAACAATGAAAGTTTTGATCGTGGATGACGAAGAAATGATCCGTGACGTTCTTCGGGAATACATCGAATTCGAGGGCGGAGAGACGGATGAAGCGCAAGACGGAATGGAGGCGGTCAAAAAATGCCGCGAAAACCGCTACGACGTCATTTTGATGGATATCATGATGCCGAAGCTCGACGGCTTTTCCGCCGTAAAAGAGATCAGAAAATTCAGCGATACACCCGTCATCATGCTCTCGGCGCGGGGGGAGGAATACGATAAACTCTTCGGCTTCGAGATCGGCTCGGACGACTATGTGACAAAGCCGTTTTCGCCGAAGGAGGTCATGGCGCGCATCCATGCCGTTATCAAACGGGCGGGCGGGGAAAAGAAGCCGCACGATGTGTATGAGTTCGAGGGACTTAAGATCGACATGGTGGGGCGGAACGTCTATGTGGACGGTGAACGCGCCGAACTGACCCCGAAGGAATACGAACTTCTCTTCTATTTCGTGGAGAACGAGGGCGTGGCGCTCACACGGGAGCGGCTTTTGAATCAAGTTTGGGGATATGATTTTTACGGAGACGATCGCACGGTGGATACCCATGTGAAGATGCTCCGCGGAAATTTGAAAGAATACCGCAAATTTATTGTCACTCTGCGCGGACTCGGCTATAAATTCGAAACCTGATATGAGAACTCCCCGAAAACAAAAAAAAGAAAAAAAGCGCGGAACACGGGCGCGCTCGCTCGATCTGAATCTCATTCTGTGGCTGAGTTTTTTGCTCTTCTCCGTTTTGCTCGTCGCCTTCTTTGCGCTCGTGCAAAACTTTCAGGTGAACCGCCGTTATTCGGAACAGATCAAAAAAAATCTCGAAGAGGCGGCGCAGAGCCTGCAACAGCGGCTTGGGAACAACCTTTCTCCGCTCAAAGACGTAAGCAAGGTCCTCCTTTCCGTCACCAACGAGTACAACGTCAGCGTATATCTCTTTTCTTCCGACGGCGAGATCGTCTTTCCCGACATTCCGGAGGAGGAGCAGAATTTTCATTCCGTGATGTCGGAGATCGGTAACAGCTTCGACCGCTTTATCCGGGAGGCTCTGGACAAGGGAGAAAGCATCGATTTCGCAAATATCCATGCGGAGATCGAAACGGAGGACTCCGCGGGATATTCTTTCGCGCTCACGGTGGGGGACAAAATACACTATGTGTATCTGACGAGCTCGCTCGACCTTTTGCATCGGCTCTCCACGGATATGGCATGGTATTCCCTCATTACGGCGCTTTTTGCGGTGGCGCTCTCCTTTGTGGTGAGCGGTTTTGTGTCCATGCTCATCGCAAAACCCGTGACCGAAGTGACCGAACGCGCCAAAGAACTTGCGCGCGGCAATTACGAGAGCGGGAACGGGCAGACCTATTTTTGCACGGAATTAAACGAATTGAGCCGCTCCTTGGATTATGCGAGCAGCGAGATCGGCAAAACGGACAGGATGCAAAAAGAACTTATCGCCAATGTCTCGCATGACTTCAAAACGCCGCTCACGATGATCAAAGCCTATGCCGCCATGATCCGGGAGATCTCGGGCAACGACCCCGAAAAACGAGAGAAGCACACGCAGATCATCATCGACGAAGCGGACAGGCTCGCCGCGCTCGTCGGGGATGTCCTCGACCTGTCCCGCTTGCAGGCGGGGATCGACGAGATCGAGCGCACCGTGTTCAATTTGACCGAAGATGTGTACGCCGTGGTCGGCAGATTCGGCTATCTCACCGAGACGCAGGGATATACGGTCGACGCGGAGATCGACGACGACATCTATACTTATGCGGGCAAAGCGCGTGTGGAGCAGGTGCTCTATAACCTCATCGGCAATGCGTTCAACTATACGGGCGAGGACAAAAAAGTGACCGTGAGGTTAAAAAAAGAGGGGACATGTGCCCACTTTGAGGTGTCGGATACAGGGAAGGGGATCCCGCCCGAAGAGCTCGACACCATATGGGAGCGGTATTACCGCTCTTCCGAGATGCATAAGCGCCCCGTGCAGGGTACGGGTCTTGGGCTCTCCATTGTCAAAAATGTGCTTTTGAAGTACAATATTCCGTTCGGCGTGCGCTCGGAAGAGGGGAAGGGAAGCTGTTTTTGGGTGGATTTCCCGCTCCCGCCCGATGAGACAAAATAATTTTTCAAAACAAGCGGGACAAAACGACGTCTCCATTCGTTTTCTCTGCAGGAGGTAAAAAATGAAGAGACTCTTGGCTGTTGTTGTCCTTTCGGCGATTTCCTGCGCCGCCGTTTCGCCTTCGCTGACGGCACACGCAAATTCCGCGCAAAGTTCCTGGGACGGTCGCGACGCGTTCGGCGCTTACGTCAAGGAAGAGAACTGCCCCGTCACGGTGACGGGGGAGAAGCTTACGCTACGCATTCCCGATTTTCCGCAAAATTATTACAGGGACAAAGAGGAGTTCCTTACCTATCAGGCGAACGTCACGGCGGAATATACCTTTTTCAACCCCGCAAGTTACGACGTTGAGATGACCCTCGTCTTTCCCTTCGGTCGAACGCCCGTTTATCTCTATGACCTTTACGTCGAAGAGGGGGATCCCATCGAAGTGGACGACGCGGCGCGCTGTCCCATCACTGCGGACGGGAACGAGATCGAAAAGAAGATCCGTTTCACGCTCGACAGATGGACGAGCGATCCCGCCAAGGACATTTCCCGCCTATCGGACGTGCGCAGAATGAGTGGGAATTTCTCTTCCGATACGCCCGTGGCGATCTATTATTATCGTCAGGTCGCGACGGAATTTACGAGCAAGAGTTCCTTTATTGCGGCAAGTTTTAAGGGGTTGGGGGACGGCGCAAAGACGAAAGTATTGCTCGAACGCATGTCGGGCGGCGGCGCGGACGAGGAGAGCCTCGGGCGTTGGGGGGACAATTCTTCTGTTCCGGAGCCGTTCGCGCTCTATGTGATCGGTGAGCCGCTCTCCCGCATGCCCGAGTGGAAAGTGTACGAGAACGCCGCCTGTAAAAAACTCACGGACGGCTATGTCGAACGGGTGCCGGAGGAAAAACTTCCCACCGAAGAAACGACGCTCGGGGAACTCTTTCTGAGCAGATACAGCGCAGAAAGCAGCGTGGACGAGACGGATTGGTTCAACGCCGTGTTCGACGCGTTTTTCGAGAACGAGACTGGGCTTACCTTGCATGTGACGCCGAGAGAGCTGGACGTTTCGGAGAGACTGATGCGTTGGTATGAATACAAACTCTCCTTGCCCGCCGGCGGGAGCGTGGTCAACTCCGTCACCGCGCCCCTCTATCCCGACATCAGCCACGACTATACGCCGTCGATCTATTCCTATACCTACCTGCTTTCGCCCGCTTCCACCTGGGCGGACTTCGGAAAGTTTGAACTGAACATCGAAACGCCCTATTATATTACGGAAAGTTCTTTGGAACTTGCGAAAACGGAAATCGGCTATTCCCTTTCTCAAAACGGGCTGCCCGCGGGCGAGCTGACATTCACGATGTCCACGTCCGAACATCCGGAAAAACACGGGATGAATTACGGAGGATTTCTCCTTGGAAGCATCCTGTCGGTCGCGCTCATTTATGTCGCTGTCGCGGGAACGATCATCGCCGTCACCTTTTTGGCGATCCACTTCGCAAAGAAGAAAAAGCGATGAACTCGAAAAAATAAGAACTTGCATGAAAAAAGCTCGCAGCGGTGCGGGCTTTTTCGGACTTATCTTTCTTTAACGTGCAAGGCATTGAGTTCTGCGATGCGTTCCGTAAATTTCACGGGTACGTCCCTCCGTTTGAGCGCTTCGGTCAGCTTTGCCGTCACAAGCGCATAGATGCAGAAGATGGGGACCGCGCCGAGGTTGGTTTCGAGCAGGGAATTCACAACGAGGGTCGTGAGTTTTTGTCCCCAATTGGCGATCTCGGCGCTGCGAATGCCGCCGAGCAGAAGGGAAAATTCCCACGCAAACTGCACCAAAACGCCGATCGCGAGCAGCCAAAAGAGGGGAAAGCGCTTTGTTTTGTCCTTTTGAAAGAGATTATAGCAGATCGCGGCGGCATACCCCGCGATGAGGAGGATCGCCATGTATCCGTGGTAGGCGCCCGTCGTACGTTGAATTTTGATGGGCGTGAGATTTTGCCCGAAGGTGTTTGCGATGAGGGGAGCGGCGATCCACCAAACGACGATGAGAAGGGACCATTCCGCGAGGCGGTTATCCTTGGCGTACCAGAGCCAGATCCATACGAAGTTGGTGATCCCATAACTCATGCTCATCCAGAGCAACACCCAAAATAAATTTCCGCCCTCAATGGAACGGGAATGCGTGAGAAGATGGAATATTCCGTAGTCCACAACCATATAGAGAACGCCGCCGAAGATGCCCCAGATCAGCGTGAGATATTTCTTTTTCGCAAAGAGCAGTGCGCAAAGCACGATCAGAAAGGCGGTATCGAGATAGATGTAGAGAGGATTGAAGACCCTCTGCGCGACGATTTCCATGGAATGTCCTCATTGGTTTTTTGTCATTTTATCATATTACATTTTCTTTGTCAACAAGAAAAAATACCTCGGTGAGGTAAGAGGTATTTTTACAGATAGGGTTTGCGAATGGGCGGTCGCGGACGGACGGGGAATTTGGGCGGCAGGCGGTCGTCCGGGATGCGCGGGTACACGGGATGGGTGGGAAGCTCGGGCAGTTCCTCGGTGCCGTCGGTTTGCTCCTCGGGGCAATTGCCGCCGGGACAGTTGCCGTCTTTCTCTTGGGGACAGTCGCCGCCGGGGCAGTCGTTTTCTCTCGTTTGCTGTTGCTGCGGAGCGCTCTTCGGAACATCGGCGCTCGCCCGATCGCATGCGGTCGCACCGCAGAGGCAGCAGAGCGTCAACATCAAAGTCAAAAATTTCTTTTTCATAGCAACAGTATGCGAAAACTTTTCGCAAATATTCTCTTGCTTTTCCTCGTAAAAGGTGTTATAATAACCATGTTCCTGAGCGGAAAGAGTGATCTGACGGCAAAGGGGAAAAGAGTTACGATTTTTTGCGTTGTCTCGGCGGCGCCGTTCTCCTTTTGCCCAAGTCGCAAAGGGGGATTTTTTTATGGAAGAAAAGCGAATTGCCGTGCTGTCCGTCATTTTGGAAAATCGTGCGGAAGCGGCAAAGCTCAATGCACTGCTTTCGGAATACGGCGAATATATCGTCGGCAGAATGGGGATACCTTATCACGAAAAAGGGGTCTCCGTCATCTGCGTCGTGATGGATGCGCCCGCCGGTGCGATCAACGCGCTCACGGGCAAGATCGGACAGCTCGAAGGCGTCACGGCGAAAACATTGTTCAGCAAATACTGAATTCACGGAATTTCTTTGCTCGCCTACGGCTTCGAAATGAAATTCCGTGAGGAAATGCGTATTAGCGGTTTAACTCGCTCAACCTCTCATTCGCGTTGCCATACAAGAAGTTGCAAGTATGCAACAACTGTTGTCGCGCAGCGCAAAAGCGTGGTTTTGCTCGCGCAAGTGATTTTATTCACGAAAAATCTTGCTTCGCAATCTTTTTTCGTGAGGAAACCCGCTTTCTACATCAACAAAGTCAACCTCTCATTCGCTCGGCATGTACAACAAGCCGTAAGTGTGCGGCAAATGTTGTCGCGCAGCGCAAAAGCGTGGTTTTGCTCGCGCAGTGATTTTATTCACGAAAAATCTTGCTTCGCAATCTTTTTTCGTGAGAAAACTTACGCCCGCGCTTTAACTTAGTTTTCCTCTTGTTCGTTTCATCGAACAACAAGCCGCAGGTACGCGGCAAATTGTGTGCGCTTATGGAAAATGGCGATTTTCCAACGCGCAGTAAGTTGGGAACATTCGGCGGCATTCCAATTACGTCATTTCGAGCGGAACGAAGTGAAGTCGAGAAATCTCCGCCGCATTCTATTCACGAAAAATCTTGCTTCGCAATCTTTTTTCGTGAGGAAATGTGCGTTGCGCAGTGAATTAGGGTACGGCTACCTTGCCCGCCCTCGCTTAGCGGGGGAGGGGTAGGAGAGGGGGAAGTTTATGTTCACGAAAAATCTTTTAGGAGAAAAACCGATATGAAAAAATTATTTGCTGGAATTTTGGCAACTGCGCTCCTGGCGGGCGCGATGGCGGGCGTTACCGCTTGCGGCGGCAACGACCGTTCGAAACAGTGGAAAACGGAGACCCTCGAAGTTTACTCTCCCGACGGCGCGCCCGCGCTCTCGCTTTGCTATGCGATCTCGGAAGAGGACAAAAAAGAGGACGAACTCTTCGACTTCGACATCGTGAATGCGGACACCATCACGAACTATGTCACGGGCGCAGCCCCCAAGGCGGACATCTGCGTGCTCCCCGTCAACGCCGCGGCGAAGGTGCTCGGCACGGGCTCCGTCTATCAAATGCTCGGCACCGTGACGAACGGCAACCTCTATTTCCTCACGACGGGCGACAACGACGTCCTCACCGCGGCGAACCTCAAAACGTCGCTTATAGGGAAAAAAGTGGGGGTGGTGCAGCTTCCCAACGTCCCCGGGCTTACCTTGCAGGTCGTTTTGAGCAATTACAACATTCCCTATCAGACGATCGAAAGCGCGCAGGCGGACGCCGATCCCGAAAAGGTCAATTTGGTCGCCTACCTTCCCCCCGAGAACGACTTCGGTCCCACCGACGGGTGCGACTACTATCTCTGCCCCGAACCCGCCGCGAGCGCCAAGATCAAGGGTACGGAGGGGAAGTCCCAAGCCTTCAAAATGGCGGGCGACTTGCAAGCGCTCTACGGAGAAGCGGGGGGATACCCGCAAGC
>CANQRP010000053.1 GCA_947626305.1 uncultured Clostridia bacterium
GCCCTTCTCATCTATCACGCTGACTTTGACCGTAGTGGAGCCAACATCGATACCGAGTAATTTTGCCATTGTGTTCCCGTTGTATGCTTTTTGAACATTATATCACACCGACGGGCGTTTGACAAGTTATTTTTCTATTTCCGCGCGGCTTGTTCGTGCATTTTGCGCAGTTCGTACATGCGTTTGGTCGCATTCCCACCCCGCAGATGCCGCTCGCTCAGGTTGACGCCGAGCACTTTTTGGACTTTTTCGTAGAGTTCGGGGTCAAGCGCGGGAAGCCGCTCCGTAACGTCCTTGTGCACGGTAGACTTGCTTGTGCCGAAGTGCGCCGCGCATACCCGCACCGTACAGCCCGTCTTGGCGATGTACTCTCCGCTCCTTTTCGTCCGCTCTTCGATATCATTCCACATAACATTCCCCTCACATTTTGTCGGGATAGTTATGATTATGTCGAATAACCGGAAATTATCCCAAGACAGTGAAAAAACATCCGAAAGGGTGCCAAAACGCTTGAAATCCTCTTGGAAATATGATAAAATGTTACACATACCACACCAACTCAATTATTCCAGGCAAGATCCACAATTTTGGGCATTGTGTATCTCATTTTCACTTGCTTGGAATCGATTGTTGGTGTGGTAACCTAATCGGAGATACCATGCTGTGTGTCCCCGATCGGGGACACACTTTTTTCTATTTTACGGAGGTTTTTTATAAAAGTACACAAAACACTGTTGCGCATTGGGCGATTCGCCCTCTCTGTCCTTCTCGGCGTATCGATGCTTTTGCCCGCCACAGCATGCAAAGACTCCGGTTCTCGAGAGCATGAGCATACTGTCGTTGCAATCGGAGAAGAAAGGCGTCCTACTTGTACCGAAAGCGGAATGACAGAAGGGGCGAAATGTTCCGTCTGCGGGGAAATTTTCAGCGAACAGCAAAAAATTCCTGCTCTCGGGCACAACTTTTCCGAAAATTGGACGATAGATGTCGCTCCGGACTGTAAGACGGAGGGCAGGGAAAGCCGCAAATGCAGCCGATGTGGCGCGTCGACAGACGAACGAAGTATTCAGGCGACCGATCATATTTGGGGTGATTGGCAATTTAATGACGACGCAAGCTGTAACAAAAATGGAACGGAAACAAAAAGCTGCAAGCAATGCGCAGCAACGGAGACGCGCGAAAAAGTGGGCTCCGCACTTGAACACAACTACAATGACGAAGGTGTATGCACCCGCTGCGGCGATGGAAACGGACCGAAAATAGATCCTGCGGAGAAACCTCGGCGCGAAGGTGATAAAATTCTTTTCGGGAGCTATCCGCAAAGCGAAGTAAAAGACGCCGCTACAAAAGACGCACTTCTTGCCCTGGTAGGCGAACTTCCCACCAAGTCCGACAGCGCAAAATGGAATGATTACGGTTATTATAGCGCAGGGAAAAGACAGAGCTATATGTGGTATATCGACCTTACCTATCGTGATACAAAGTATCGCGGAGTATATTTTGTCGATTATAGACCTGCATATATAAAATGGGAATCTTCCACCGAAAAGTCCTACCAGGATGACAACGGGTATGCGCTCGATACAGTTTACTGGTTCCGCTACGATCCCATAGAGTGGACGATATTAAAGGAAGAGGGTGGCATTGCTTTTTTACTTTGCGACACTGCGATAGACGCCCAGGAATTTTACACGGAAGGAAACTACCCCTCGCCGGCGAATCGGGTCTTTGACGGTGTTGCCGTATATGAAAACAATTATAAATACAGCACCGTACGCAACTGGCTCAACGATACGTTTTACACTACCGCATTTACGCAATATCAACAGACTCTTATTTCGCAAACGACCGTCGATAACAGTGCAGGGTCAACATCTTCAAGTATTAATGACAAGGCGTGTGAGGACACTGAGGACAAGGTGTTTTTGCTCAGTTACAGAGAGATCACCGATACGGGATACGGATTCAACGGAATGCCGCAATCGGCGGATACAAAACGACAAAAAAAGACAACCGCTTATGCGCGCTCGCAAGGAGCATTCATATCCGAAAACGGAAACGGCTATCAGTGGCTCCGATCGCCGTCCAATATGATGGGATGTTTTCAGTGGGCAGTCACCTGGAATGGTTCGGCAAATTCAAATGTCATGGTCGATTACTCGGCGGTTGGTATAGTCCCCGCGCTCAGGATCGCCATCCCGAAAACTTAATATCAGTCAAGGGCGGCGCGGTCTCTTTTTTAAGACCGCGCCGCCCGCTTTGTTCTTTGCAAATGCTTTTTGGTTCGGCTTATACGATGCCGTGCGCCATCATAGCTTCGGCGACCTTCAAAAAGCCCGCGATATTTGCGCCCGCAACATAGTCCCCTTCCACGCCGTATTCCCGCGCGGCGGCGTCCATGTTGTGATAGATGTTCACCATGATGTTTTTGAGCTTTGCGTCCACCTCTTCGAACGTCCAGAAAAGACGGCTGCTCGACTGTGCCATTTCGAGGGCGCTCGTTGCCACACCGCCCGCATTCGCCGCCTTTGCGGGAAGGAAGACGACCCCCGCCTGCTGAAACACGGAGATGCCTTCGAGTGTCGTGGGCATGTTGGCGCCTTCGCCGACGTACTTCACCCCATTCTTCACGAGAAGTTGCGCGGAGCCGCCGTCGATCTCGTTCTGCGTGGCGCAGGGCAGCGCGATGTCGCAGGGGATGCTCCAGATACCCTTGCAACCCTCGTGGTATTCCGCGCCCTTCACTCGCTCCGCGTACTCTCTGATGCGCCCGCGCTCCACTTCTTTGATTTGTTTGACGACATCGAGCCGAATGCCGTCTTTATCGTAAACGTAGCCGTTGCTGTCGTACATGGCAACGACTTTCGCGCCCAACGCCTGTGCCTTTTCCACGGCATAGATCGCCACATTCCCCGAGCCGGAGACGATGACGCGCTTCCCCGCAAACCCGTCGCCGCGGCATCCGAGCGCCTCTTCCACCATGTACACGAGCCCGTAACCCGTCGCCTCGGTGCGGGCGAGACTGCCGCCGTAACTGAGTCCTCTGCCCGTCAAAACGCCGACGTGCTCATTCATAATGCGTTTGTATTGCCCGAAGAGATAGCCGATCTCTCTGCCGCCCACGCCGATGTCGCCCGCAGGCACATCGGTATCCTGCCCGATATGACGGCAAAGTTCGGTCATAAAGCTCTGGCAGAAGCGCATGACCTCCCCGTCGCTCTTCCCCTTGGGGTCAAAGTCGGAGCCCCCCTTTCCGCCGCCGATGGGCAGCCCCGTGAGGCTGTTTTTGAGGATCTGTTCGAGCCCCAAAAATTTGATGATGGAGAGATTGACGGACGGATGAAAGCGCAACCCGCCCTTGTAGGGACCGATGGCGCTGTTGAATTGTACGCGATACCCCTTGTTGACGTGCACATTGCCGCCGTCGTCCACCCACGGTACGCGGAAGAGAATGACCCGCTCGGGCTCGACAAAGCGCTCCAAAAGCGCCGTCCGCTCGTATTCGGGATGCCTTGCGATCACGGGTCTCAGTCCGTTGAGGATCTCGGTCGCCGCCTGATGAAATTCGGGTTCGTTGGGGTTTTTCTCTTTCAGCTGTTCGAGAACGCGTTCTACATACTGCATTGTGAAATCTCCTTTTGTTCTTTCCGATTTATTATAACAAAAACGGCGCACTTTTGCAGGGCTGCGGAGCTACCGAATGCTTATAAACACTATAAGTACACATTATGAAAAGAGCGGACGATCTGTCCGCTCTCTTTTGTCGGATCGCGCTCATTCGACTTTCGCGATCGTGTTGTTCTCTGCATCGATGGTGAACTTCGCCCCACCCGTGGAGGTGGCGTGATAGACGCCGTTTTCGTCCACTTCCGTCTCGTCGATGTAGTAATAAGAACCGTCGAAGTGCACGAGCTCCACCTTTTGGGTCGCTTCGTTGATGTCCGCATAGTCACTGACCGAGGCACCCGTAACGGTGCGAATGTGTTGAATTTCGAGCGTGGCGGAAACATAGGGCAGAAGGACGTCTTCTTCCTCCTCTTCTCCGTCCCCTCCCTCTTCGGGCTCGCTTGTCACAAGTTCGAACACATAGTAATCCGCGGTCGTGTAGCGATCGGTCTCTTCGTCCCGCTCGCGAACGACATAGGTCAGCTGCGTGGGCTCCCGCATAAAGGCGAGCGTGCAGGGGATGCTCTCCTCGCCCTTCCTGATATTGACCGCATACAGCCCGCCCGCACGGTAGCGGGTGAGATCGGAGACGATGACCCGCTCGATCTCCAACCGATACGAAGCGCCGTCCGCTTCCGCGTCCAATTCTTCCGCCAACGTAAAGGCTACCACGTCGTAGCTGTAAACTCCGAAGATCGAATAGAAGGATCCGGTGATCTGGAAATGCAGACGGTACTTCAAGCCGTCTTCTCCTTCGATCTCCACCGTATAGATATTCGACTCAACGGTGTAATCCGCATCCGTGAAGGACACGGCGGTGTCGGTGCTGTCGGTCATTCCGGAGGAAACGCCGAACTCGCCCGTCGCCTTTTGGGAAATAACGTCGCCTTCTTCGTTATACGTATCCGTGACGGTGATCACGCCGAAGGTGTTGGCGATGCCCACGCCCTGATACACCGCCATCATGTAATAGAAGTAGAGGAATTGCGACGCAGGGGTCTGTAAATAGCGCTCCAATGCGGTAACGGTGTAGGTGTTCGAGGAAGTGCCGTCCAAGCGCTCGCCCGAATAATTCACCGCGATCGTGAGACGGAAGGCGCCGACCGAAACGGTGAGATGAGGCGTCCCGTCTTCGTCGACCGTGCGCGCGACAACGCACGCCATGTTGGACCCTGCGATCGTGACCGAACCGTTCACGCTGAATTCGGCGCCGCCGCTCGGGGTGAAGGTGAGCTCTGCGCTCGGATACTTCTCCGTGCCCGTCATGGTCGATACGGGCAGAGGATATTTCTCGTCGCCCTCCTCGCGTTTGAAGCGGAGCGCATACCCGTCGTTGAGGTAGTAGGTCTTTCCGTTCCACTCCTTTTCCTCGGTAAACTCCCCGAAGGTCTCTTCGACGAAGCCGTACTCGTTGCACAGCGGATCGGCGTCGTCCCTGTGGTAGATCGTGACCTCGCCGTCTTCCGAAAGATTGTAATAGTAACGGGTATCGCCGCCGAAGATCATGAAACCGTAATCGGTGAAGCGCATGGATTCGAGGTCTTGGGTGTAATATCCGCGCGGGGTGAATTTGTTGGGCACGACCGACCCGTCCTGTGTGCGATAGACGAAGATGCAGGCATCCGTGCCGGCATTGTTCGCATAGTAGAGAAGAGAGTCGGAAATGACGATATATTGCCCCGATTCCAACCTGCCGTACTCATCGAAGAGCACCGCGTTCCCGAAGCCGTCGAGAAGAAGGGTGGAATGGTCTTCTTTGTTGACGAACAGTGTGGAGAAGTTTTCATACTGCACAAAGAAGGCGTTGTAGTAGGTGGAAGAGATCTGCAAGGTGCCGATCGCACCGATATATTCGTACAACTTTTCACCGATCTTATAGGAGAGCGAGAGACGCCCGTCTGCGAGGATTGCATATTCGCCCGTTCCGACCTCCTTACTCTCGCCGTCTTCATTGCGATATACGGTGAGTTCGCCATAGCCGTTGAGTTCGATGGTCTCTTCGAGCACCTCCTGGTTGCGCAACATGAGGTAGGAAGCAAACTCCGTTCCGCGCCGCGTGATCGTATTCTCTTCTACGATATCGAAGTAGAAGGTCTCGCTCCCCGCGCTGTTCATGAAGCAGATCACGTTTTCTTCGTACACGAGATAGACGCCCGTGAACACATATCCGCCCACAGTGTACTGTGCCGCATAGCCGAACCCGTCGAGCAAGAGCTGTTCGCCCATCTCCGAATAGTAGGTCCCGCTGTATTTCGCGTTCTTTTTGGTGAAGTAGGTCTGCGAGCTGCCGGACGACGTCGTCATTGCGATCAGCAAAAAGTCGAAGGTCACGTCATCTTCGTCCGAGGTGAAGCGATAGACGGTGTCGCCGAAAACGGTCGTCTCGGAGATCGCCTCGAAATGTCCCTCGTGGCTGTCGACTTGGTTATCTTCGCCCTCCTCCTCGGCGGGAGTGACGACGGAATAGACGGCGCCGCCCTTGCCGTCGAAGGTGAAGAATTCGTTTTGGTTCTCCCTGCCGCCTTCGTCGATCGACGTGACGGTGCCCATGAGCGGGCTGAGAAGAAGGAATGTGCCCGCCTCTTCGTCGATCTCCGCCGAAACGGTGCCGGAGGAGGTGACGATGACGAGGATATTTTCGGCGCGGACCGCCGACCCGATGATATGGATCGCCTGCCCTTCGGAGGTGATGTCGAGAATGGCGAAGCCCGCCACAAGGGTGAGCGTTCCACCCGTCTTTTCGCCTTCCGCATCGACTTCATGATATTGCTTCTCGAAATTGGAAACAGTATTGTCCGTTGCGACCGTCGAATACCAATAGGCGATGGGGACGCCGGAAGCGGAGGAGGTGGAAATATACGCCGTACTGAATACGAAAGATTTGATGTTCCCGACGTCCACGGGCATCTCGCGGAAATCCCCTTCGTAGTGATTGTCAAGGGTGGCTTGAAGATAGCCCGTCTCCTCGCTGACCGTGTACGAACCGTCCGCAAGCAACTGATAGCCGCCGGTCGTCACCCGCGCGTAAAGGGTGATGCCCCCCGCTTTTTTCTCATCGAGCACGATGAGCGGTTCGCGGTAATAATTGTGAGAATCCAGATAGTAGTGTTCCGAATAGTTTGCGCCCACTTCCTCGCACTTGCGCACGATATTCGTCTGCCCGTCTACGTTTTCGGTCGTGATGTCCACGCGGAACACCCGCACCCCATCCGCCGTGGTGACGGTGACGACATATCTCGAAAGTGCCGAACCGGATACCGAATAGTGACCTTCGATGCTTTCGTCGCCCGAGGTGTAGGTGGCGCTATACAGCCCGTCGAGAGAGAGCGTTGCGCCGTCCTCGCTATGGTAGTCGCCCTGTATTTCGGCGGTATAGGTGAAATACGCCGTCATGTTGTCGACCTGTATGAGGACTTCCGTCTCGACAAGACTGCCGTCGGACGTACTGTACAGGCGAAGGAAGTCGCCGTCCATGAGGTAATAGAAGGTCTGAACGGAGCTGCCCATGTTCATGGAAGCCACGCCGTAGCCATCCAAAACCAGCGCGTACAAATTCTGAAGATAATAGGTGAGCTGACCGTTGTAGAGCGCTGCGCAGGGGATCACGCCGAGGTTGAATGCCCTTTCGTCGCGTTCGCTGAATGCGGAGATGGTCACTCCGTCCTCTCTTTGAATGTAGCCCTGCGTAAAGCGGATCGTCTTCCCTTGGAGTTCCCCGCTCGTGAAAGTCGCCATGTACTCGCCGTTTTCCGCATAGCCATACGTCCCCGAGGAGGTGGAAGTGCTGCCGTCCTCTTTCGTGGTGCGGTAGCTGATGCCGTCGTATTCGTCAAGGATGATCGACGTGTTCTCATCGAGCCCTATGCCGGGGATATAGAGGAGGCGGGAACCGTTGCGGCGCTCCTCATAATAGGTGAAGGTGCCGTTGTCGTTCAGGTTGCCTTCGCGGAGGAGTTTTCCGTTTTCATCGTAAAAGACAAACCCTTTCGCGCCGTTTGCGCCCGCCGAATATTCTCCCTCGAAGAACACGCCGCCGCGGTCAAGGTAGACCTTGGCGCCCTCTTCCTCCGTTGCCTCGAAGAAATAGATGCGGTCGCTCCCCTCGAAACGGTCGATATAGGCTTTTTGCCAAACGGCATAGAGCGGTCCGTTTTTGGTAAAGGTGTATCGATAGAGCTCCTCGCCGCTACCGCCGAAGAGGCGTTTTGCAATGTAGTTGGCGGGAAGCGGATCGTCTCCCCAAGGGTTGGCGCTCCAACCGACGAGGCAATAACCGTCACACACGAAATTGTCCTCGGGGAGCATCGCCTCCGACCCGTACAGTCCCGTTACTTCCAACGGGGCAAAATTTTCCTCGCCGCTGTCTGCGGGGAAGTTGGACATGAGGCTGACGGAAATTTCCTTTCGGTCGAAATAGAGGCGGAAAAGGTTTTGAGGGGGCGTCTCCGTAAGCACTTTGGAACGGATATCGCCCTCATGCGTCGTAAGCGTAAAGCCCTCTCGGTCCACGGTAGGAGTAAACTTCTGCCCGTCCGCATACGCATAGCCGACGACGGGCTCCGCCGCCTTCTCGTACTCGTTGGGATCGTCCAGCGCCTGTTCGTAGACCTCTACGGTGTACTTCACCTGATACTTCGCCGTGAGCGTGATGTCTTCCTGCGGCATCCGCTCCCCCGCACCGAGGTCCTTCCCGTCTTTCTGCCAGCAGCCGAAGAGGAAATCTTCCCGGGTGGGCACTCTGTCCTCCAAAGCGTCCGCAAGATTTTCCCCCGCTTTCAGGTAAAAACTCCGCTCGGAAAGCGTACCGCTTCCCACGTCCAACGTGACGAGGTACATCTTCTCCCATTTCGCATAGAAGGTTTGGTTGCTCTCCGCAAGGAGAGAGGTAACGGGCGAACCCGTGAAGTCCTCCGTGAGATACCAACCCTCAAAGCTGTACCCGACGCGCGTGGGCGTGGGAAGAGTAAATTCCTCTCCCTTTTGACACTCCACCGCAGCGATCTCCTCGCCGCCGTCCGTATCGAAAGTAAACTTTACCCGATTGCCGCATGCCGCCGCGCAAACGAGGCAGACGACCGCAAGCAATGTTGTGACGCAAAGCAGAAATTTCCTTTTCAAACTTGCCATATCCGACCTCCACACAAGGTTTATTTCCCGATCGGAGCGTAAACGGCATACAACACCGCATCTTGCGGCGCTTCGCTCCAACCGTCTTGATCGTATTCCGGCTCCGTTGCATCGGGCGATGCAGCCCAGCCGAGAAAATCATATCCCTCCCGCACGGGGGACGAGCATCCGTAGAGCGGATCGGGATGAGGATAGGACACATCCGACACATTGACCGAGAGAACGACTCCCTCCTCGGACAGTCCGCAATTCCAGAAAACGGGGCGATAGGAAGAATTCCAGCTTCCATCCCAGCCCGCTGCGGCGGAGAGCGGCATCGCCGCATACACCGTCAAGTCGATACAATTATAAAACGCATGCGCGCCGATGTAGTCGATCTCGCCGAGCATGACCACATTGGTGAGTTGCGTGCAGTCGCGGAAAGCGTTTGCACCGATCTCCTTCACGCTTGCGGGCAACACGACCTGCCCGATCCCCAGACCGCTGAACGCACACGCGCCGATCCGAACGAGCCCCTCGCCGAGAGACAGCTCCTTCACCGAAGAGCAACGGAAGAAGGCGTAATCGCCGACCTCCTCCACGCTCGCGGGGAGCGCGATCTTCGTCAAACTTTCGCAGTTGCGGAAGGCAAATGCGCCGATGCGCTCCAAGCCTTCGCCGAAAGTGACGTCTTCGAGCATCAGGCACCAGCCGAAGCTGCGTTCGCCGATCGTCTTCACGGACGCCGGCAGCGTGAGTGAGGTGAGCGAATAGCAGGAGAAGAAGGCATAGTCGTCTATCGTTTCCAAGCGCTCGTCAAAGGTGATCGTGTTCAGTGAACTGCACCCCCAAAACGCGCCCAAGCCGACAGACTCGACTTGTGTGGGAGAAAAGTCCAAACTCTCCATCGTCGTGCACTGCGCGAAGGCAAGATCCCCGACGGTGCGCAGCGTGCGGGGCAGCGTGCTGCCCACGGAGAAGAGGGACGAACAACCGTAGAAGGTCTGCGGTTCGATCGTCTCCAACGAACGGGGAAGAGAGAGCGACACGAGCGCCGTGCACCCCTGAAAGGCGCCTACGCCGATGTGGGAGACGTTGCTCAGGTTTTGCACGCCGGAGAGCGCCGCACAGGATGCGAATGCGAAATCCGCAATGCCCTCCGCATCCTCGATGAGTTCCACTTCGCTCTGACGGATATCGCCGTAACCGACGACCCACTTTCCCGCGTAGATCACGCCGTTGTTTTCCTCTTTCGGGTTGTTCCAAAGGTCGGTACCATAAAAGGCACGCTGACCGATACTCTCCACCGTCTCCGGCACGAGAAGATAGGGATATGTCTCGTTATTCGTCACGGCGAGACAATTCATAAAGGCAAATGCGCCGATGGAAAGGAGCCCGTCGTGCAGACGGATATTGGCGAGCGCACCGCAATTCGCAAAGGCGGCTTCTCCGATCGAACGGAGCGAGCTGCCCCGCTCGTTCGTGATGAACGCATACAGCTTGGGGCAATTATAGAATGCGTAATCGCCGACATATTTCACCGAAGAAGGGAGATTGACGACGGACAGATCGGGGGAAGCAACAAATGTCTGCGCGGCAATGCCCACGATCCCCGTTTGGAACTGCGTCTCGGGAACGGTCCCGAGCGCTTCTTTGCCTGCCTGCGTGACCGACACGAGCCAATCGTCTGCATAGACGAACCCGCCGCTCTCCT
>CANQRP010000054.1 GCA_947626305.1 uncultured Clostridia bacterium
TGTCGTTGGGCATGTTGGCGGCTTTCGCCTTGGCGATGACGTCGGCGAGCTTGCTGTTGGTGGACGGATTGGGATTGCCCTTTGCGGCGACGGCGAGCTCTCTGCCGATCTTGGTGAAGATCTTGCCCCTTGCGGCGTCCGCTTTCCCTTTTTTCGCTTGTATATTGTGCCATTTGCTATGTCCTGACATAATTAACCTCTCTGTTTTTTCAATTCATACATTAAAATGCCTGCGGAGACGGCGGCGTTCAAACTCTCGGTGTGTTTCCCCATCGGGATGCGCACCGTGCGGTTTGCCGTTTTTTGCACGTCATCCGAAAGCCCGTTTCCTTCGTTCCCGATGCACAGACAAAATTTTTCGGGCGGCGTAAAGGAAAATACGTTTTCGCCGTCCATATCCGCGGCAATGAGCGGAATGTCTTTGAGGGCTTCGAGAACTTCCCCTCTCTCCCCGCGCATGACCTTCGCGAAGAAAATCCCCGACATGCTTGCCCGTACGCTTTTCGGCGAGAACGGGTCGGCGCAACCGATCAGATATAATTCTTCATACCCCGCGGCGACAGCCGTACGGACGATCGCGCCCACGTTTGCCGGGTCGGACACGCCGTCGAGCAAGATGCAACTGTGTTCAGGAGCGGTGAGCGGGAAGGATGGGATCTCCACCTCGGCGGCAATTCCCTGCGGGGTCTTTTCGTCGCAGATCGCCCTGAACGCGTCCGCGCCGAGGACGATCGTCGGGAGAGAATAGGTGTCTCCCGCATAGTCCTCCCGCACCGCGAGACGGACGATTTTAAGCCCGCTCTCCACACATTCGCGCACCATCTTTTCGCCTTCCGCAAGGAAAGTACCGCTATCCCGCCTGCCCTTTTTCTCTTTGAGGGAGGCGAGCTGCCTGACGGTGGGATTGTTGCGGGAGAGAATGAGCATGTTCTTCGAAAATGTGAAAAGAGCCTTTTCGAGAGAAAGGCTCTTTTGTCGTCTGTTAAAGTGCGGCTTTCGCCTTTTCGCAGAGCGCTGCAAAGCCCTCCGCGTCGGAAATGGCGAGGTCGGAAAGTACCTTGCGATTGAGGTCGATCCCGGCGACCTTGAGCCCGTGCATGAGCTTGGAATAGGACAGACCGTTTTCTCTTGCGCCTGCATTGATACGGGCGATCCAAAGGCTGCGCATATCGCGTTTTCTCAGCTTTCTGCCGACATAGGCATAGCTCAAGGACTTCATCACCGCTTCGCGGGCGATGCGATAGTTCTTGCTTTTATTGCCGAAGTAACCTTTGGCGAGTTTGAATATCTTTCTTCTCTTTTTAACGGCGTTTACGCCTCTCTTGATTCTCATAGTCCTGCGCCTCCGTTAATCCTTGTAAGGGATCATCTTCTTTACGGTGTCTGCCTGCGTCGGGGAGACGAGCACGACTTGACGCAGACTTCTCTTTCTCTTTCTGTTCTTGGTTTCGGCTTTGTGGTTCTTACCGCCGTGAGGTCTGTTGACCTTCCCGGAGCCGGTGAGCCAAAAGCGCTTTTTGGAACCGCTGTGCGATTTCTGTTTCGGCATACCTTTATCCTCCAAAATTATGTTACTGAATTTATTTTTTCCGCCGCGGCGCAAAGTGCGGGAAGCGGAAGTTTACGCCTGCTTTTTGGGCGCCAAGATCATAATGATGTTGCGTCCTTCCATATTCATCGGTTTTTCGACGACGGCGATCTCTTGCAACCCGTTGCAGAAGTTGTTCATCACATCCTTGGCGAGGTTCGCGTGCGCCATCTGACGACCGCGGAGACGAATGGAGACCTTCACTTTGTTGCCCGCCGTGAGGAACTTGGTCGCAGCCTTTGCCTTGACCGCAAGATCCCCCACGTCGATCGTCATGGAAAGTTGGACCTCTTTGAGTTCGACGACCTTCTGGTTGCGGCGGTTCTCCTTCTCCTTTTTTGCCTGTTCGAATTTGAATTTGCCGTAGTCCATGATCTTGCACACGGGCGGCACGGCATTGGGCGAAATTTTCACGAGGTCGAGCCCCTCATCTTCCGCGAGGCGGAGCGCTTCGCGCGGGCTCATCACGCCGAGCATCTCGCCGGTCTGCGAAATCACTCTGATTTCACGGTCGCGGATATCCCCATTCATCTGCGTTTGATTTTTAACTGCCATATTCCTCTCAAAAAGAACAAAATTTAAGGGTCGCGCCAAAAGCGTGACCCCGAAAGTTTCCGAAAAAATACGTGCGATCCCGCACCGAATTTCCGTTAGCTATCGACCCGTAGAGTTTGCAACTTTGCGGAGAGAAGGTTCGCTTCTGCTTTGACGAACATTATGATAACATGCTTTCCCTCGTTTGTCAAACGATTTTTGCGTAAATTTCGAAAAATTTATCGGGTGTCTCCTACAAAGAGGCGCGAAAGACGGTCCGCCCTCCCACGACGGTGCACAGCACGTTGCAGTCGCGGTCCAATACGGCAAAGTCCGCCCGTTTTCCCTCGCCGATCGTCCCCACCTCGTTTGAGATGCCGAGATCGTGCGCGGGATTCTTTGTGGCGCAGTCCACCACACGGAGGAACGGGAGCCCCACTTTCTCGGTGAGATTTTTTATTGCCAGATTCATACGCAAAACGCTTCCGGCGAGCGTTCCGTCCCGCAGCCGCGCTTCTCCGTTTTTGACATACACCTTCTGACCGCCCAGTTCGCTCGGTCCGTCGCCGAGCCCCTTCGAGCGAATGGCGTCGGTAATGAGGATCAGCTTGTCTTCGGGTTTGCACTTGGCGAGCAGCTTCATTGCGGCGACGGAGACATGGATACCGTCTGCGATCAGTTCGCAGGAAAGCTCGTCGGAAAGCAATGCGCTGCCGACGACTCCCGCCTCGCGGTGATGCAGTGGCGATTGGGCGTTGAATGTATGCGTGACGTGCGTTGCGCCCCATTCGATCGCCGAGAAGACATCCTGGCAACTCGCACCAGAATGACCGATCGAGACGAGGATGCCGAGTTCATGCAGATGGCGGACGAGCGCTTCCGCCCCTTCCGCCTCGGGGGCGACCGTGACGATCCGGATGGTATTTTTTGCCGCGGCGCGGAACCGTTCGAAGAGCGCTACGGAGGGCGACGCGACATATTCGAGGGGTTGGGCGCCCTTGTAGTCCGCCGAGATAAAGGGACCTTCGAGGTGTACCCCCAACAGACGGGCTCCCCGCCCGCCTTTTTCGAAATAGGATCCTGCCGCCGAGAGCGCTTTTTCGATCGCCTGCGGGCTCTGCGTCATCGTGGTGGCGAGAAAGCCCGTCGTACCCTCTGCGGCGAGGGTGCATGCGATCGTCTCGAGCGCTTCTTCGGTGCCGTCCATGGTATCCGCACCGCCTGCGCCGTGGATATGTTCGTCGATCAGACCCGGGAGAACGATCGCTCCCTCGGGCAGCGGGATCGGTTCCGCATCCGGGAAATTTCCGTTTCCGATCTTTTCGATGCGCTCTCCGAAGAGCACATTGCATCTTCTCAATTCGGTTCCATCGACGTAAACGAGCGCGTTTTCGAATTTTTTCATCTTGTTTCCTTCCCTCCTTCGCATTTCGGCAGAGACGCCGCTGCGATCGATTGTCCCACTCTGCGGTTCTTTTCATCGGGCGTGCAGAGGTCGAACCCGCTCAGCGACGGGAAGAGTTCGGCAAGGACCTCCTTTGCCGCCTTCACGATCCTGTCGCCGCCCTTCCCGCTCATCACCCGTCCGAGAAGAAGAACGTGTTTCATGTCGTAAAATTTCGCGTACCACGGCAGAGTATAGCCGAGGTAGATGCCGATGTCCTCGAAGACCGTCAGTGCGAACGCATCCTCTTTTTCCGCAAGCGATTGAAGTTCTTTGAGTTTTTCCGCAGGCGTAAGCCCTTCCCGGAAGGAATAGCCGCCACGCTCTGCGAGCTTGATCGCCCCGTCCTGTGAAAAATATTTGCAACCTACGCCGAAGTCGCCGCTCCACTCGTCCCGCGCGGCATGTTCGCCGAGATCGACGGGAGCGAAAGCGAGCTCGGAGAGCCAGCCGTTGAGCCCGCCCTCGGCATTGATATATCCTGCCGCTTCGCTCGTGCCCATCGCGATGCCGAGTACCCGTCCTTCTCCGAGTTCGAGGCTGCCCGCAAGCGCCGTGACGTCGCCGTCGTTGGCGACCGTGACGGGAACGCCGAATTCGGAAGCGATATTGAGATACATCTGTTTGACGTATTCGCCGTACTTCGCCCGATCGACTTTCAAAAACAGGGAAGAGACCATGATCTTGTTGTCCACATAGACGCCTGCGGAGGAAATGCCGATGCCGTCCACGCGGGGCATCGCGGACGCCGCCGTCTTCATTGCCGTGCGGATCTCGCCGTAATGGTAGTGCGGGTCTTCCTCCGTTTTGGGATACCAGATCACCTCCTCGCTGTATACGACTTTTCCGTCGATGACGGCGCTGACTTTGCGGTCGCTTCCGCCTGCGTCGAAGCCGATGCGGCAGCCTTCGAGGTGTCCCCCCACTTTGCGAGAAGCGCTGCGAGGCGTGGGCGGACTTTCGAGCAACACCACTTCGAAGGGACGTTCATACACGCCGCCCATAAATTCACTGTCGAAGGCGCGTGTGCCGCCGACGCGGTAGGCATTTTTCAGCCTTCGGTATATCTCGGTGCTTCCGTATACGCCGAGTCGGTATCCGCCGCAGACCCAAAGGAGACTTTTGGCGATGCGTTCCGCCATACGGAAATTTTTTGCGTCGTCCACGCCGTCCGGGAACGCAAGGAAGGGAAAGACGTCGCAGCCATCCCCCCTTTCGACGGATAAAATGACGGGATTCCCCTGTCCGAAGGTTTTCGCCTCGCGCTCGTAGGTTTCGAAAGCGGAGATCATCGGATAGAATTCGGGATCGAATGTCGGTTTTTTCATAAGCGTCCTCCGTTCTTCGTAATATCGAGGGATGTGCGGACATAGGCGACAGCCCCGTACAACCCGGCGTCGTTGCCGAGTTCCGCAACGTCGAGTTCTACGTTCGCCCGTCGGTTGCCGCCGAAGATCTCTTTGTCGAGAATGCGGCGAAGAGGCGGCAGAAGAAGGTCCTTTTCCGCACAGATCCCCCCGCCCAGTAAAATGATGTCTGGGCGGAATACGTTCGCAACATTGACGATGCCCGCGGCAAGATCACCGAGATAATGTTTGAGTACCGAAGCAGCCGTGCCGTCTCCCGCGCGGACGCCTTCAAAGAAAAGTTTTCCGTCGAGCGCCTCGGGGGTCCCATGACAGAGCGACCAAAGTCGGCTCTTTGGATCCCGCGTCATACCCGCCCGTGCCCGGCGGAGCAGCGCGCTCGCCGAGGCGTATGCTTCCAGACATCCCCGCCTGCCGCAAGTGCAACGCATTCCCACGCGCCTCACGGTCGTATGCCCGATCTCCGCGCCTGCGGAACATTTTCCGGCATAGATCGTACCGTTGAGAACGATGCCGCTGCCCACGCCCGTTCCGAGGGTGAGCAGAACGACGTTTTCGTATCCCCTTCCCGCTCCGCAGACGCTCTCCCCGAGCGCCGCGGCATTTGCATCGTTGAGTACGCGCACGGGACAGCGGAGAAGCCCCTCGAGGCATTCTCCGACGGGAACGTCCGCCCACGCAAGATTGTTGCTGTACACGATGACGCCCCGAGCGCCGTCCACGGTTCCGGGAGCGCCGACGCCGACCGCCGTAAGCGTTGCGTTGTTTGCGCACTCTTCCGCAAGGCGAAGGACCGCCGCGGCGGCATCTTTGAGGACTTCCGAATACGGGCGCTCCCGTTTTGTCGGCACGGCAGTCTTTCCGAGGAGGACTCCCCGGTCGTCGAACATGCCGCATTTGAGATAAGTTCCGCCGAGATCGAGCCCGGCATAGAGGCGCGGTTGACTTTGTTTCATGTTGCTCTCCTTTGCTCCGAAAACAGAGGCGACAGAATGCTCCGTCGCCTCAAATGGAGGAAGTATGTGCAAGGCGTCATATCAGAGATGCCGCCTCTTTGTCTGCGATGAGGGTACAGTTCGGGTGTCGTTGCAGGATACTTGCGGGAACGGCTTCGGTGACAACACCGCGTACCATGGAGGATACGGCGTTCGCTTTGCCCGCGCCGCTCGCGAGAACGACGATCTTTTCCGCTTCCATAATGTTTTTCAGCCCCATGGTGAGAGCGCGCCGAGGGACATTCTCTTGCCGGGCAAAGAGACGCGAATTGTCGCGGACCGTCGATTCGGCGAGCGTGACGACATGGGTCTCCGACCCGAAGGGCGTGCCCGGTTCATTGAACGCTATGTGTCCGTTGGAGCCGATGCCGAGAAGTTGAACCGTTCGGGGGAGCGTGTCAAGAAGCGCATTATAACGTGCGCATTCCGCGGAAAGGTCCTCTGCTTTGCCGTTCGGGAGATGGGTATTTTCGAGGGGGATGTCGAGATAACGGAACAGATTATGCCGCATAAAATATACGTAGCTCTGCTCGTCCTCGGCGCCCAAACCGATATATTCGTCGAGGTTGACCGTTCTGATATTCCGATAAGAGGTCCCGTTTCGGCGGCGGTCCTCCGCAAGCTGTGCATACAGTCCGAGCGGAGTCGTGCCTGTGGCAAGACCCAATACGGCGTACGGGTCGTTCCGAATGACGTCGAGAAAGATCTTCGCTCCTTCCCGCGACATCTCTGCCTGATCTTTCGTGATAATGATGTTCATGCGATCACCATTCCAATTGGATTCCGTTTTGTATGAGAAGTTCGCGATACTCCTTCAAGAGCACTTTGTTTTCGGCAACTTCCCGTGGCGGAACGTTGCGGGAGAGCACAAACGCCGCCAAGAGCCCCGCCGATTCGCCGATGTTCCACTCTACGGGATGAAGTCGGTAGCAACCGTTGGTGAGGTGGGTCGTTCCGATGTTCTTCCCCGCGGGAAGCAAGTTTTTGATCCGCACGGGAATGAGCGCACCGAGCGGAATGCGGAATGGCTCCGTCGGTTCGTAAAAGAAGGTGTGCGATCTCGTGGTGATATGCAGGTCGATGGGATAGCTTCCAACCCCTACCGAATCGGCATAGCGCGCTCCCTGTCTGACCTCCTCCGCCGTTACGGTATGCAAACTGCGGATGCGTCGCGATTCGCGGATGTAGGGAGCCATTGCGAGACCGTCCTCCGTGCCGAGTTCATAGGTGTTCAGGGCGAGGAAAGGGTATCCCTTTCCGCCGTCTGCCCGCTCCGCCTCCGTCTGCAACCAATAGAGCAGACTGAGCGTGAGCTGCCTTGCGAGATATTTGTTTGTTTCCGCGTTCGCGCTGTCGATGATATTGCCGAGGTAAAAATCGTTCTGCGGCCAATTGAGGATTGTGACATCGTAGGGAACGCCCGTTTTGAAGTAGGCGGAATTGACGATGCGACGATAGGAAAAGAGCCCAAAGAGCTTGTTCCCCTTCTCGTCCGTCTCTCCCTGATAGAATCCGAACCGCTTTGCCCGCCCCGTGGAGGAATCCGGTCCGTACATGCTCAGCAAGGGATAATGGTCGTACGGGGTCATGAGGCGGCGGAAAAAGTCGTATTCGTACGGCTTTTCGATCACATAATCGCCCGTTTTTCGATTTTCCACGGCGGCTGCCCAGGTGATGGGCTGTTGATCCTCGGGATCGGCACGAAGCGGAGCGCGCGATTCGCCCGTCTCCTCTCTGCTTTCCGCTCCGATCACATATTCGCAGCCGGCTTTTTTCACAAGTTCGCCCGTGTCGCTGCCGTCGAGGAAGATGCGCGCCGCAACGCGCTCCTCCCGCGCGCCGCAGACGGTGAACGAGACGATCTTGTCTCCCGACGTCTCCGCGGAAGCGAGCCTGCAACCGGTGTAGATCTCCAACGTCCCGTTGTCCGTATAGGGCTGCAACATACGTAAAAGGACGGAGAGCGCCAAGCGGGGCGGGTGGGCAATTCTGCTCACAGACGACCCACCGGGGCAAAAATGCTCTTTCGTTTTGAGTTCGTCGATGATCTCGGGATGGGTGCGATAGTGTTCTCTGATCGCATTGCGATATTGACGGTAGCTGTCCGTGCAGCCGGTCTCCTCTATCCGGCGGTGCTCATCCGGCGGGACCGCCTGCGAAGTGAGCTGACCGCCGATCCAATCCGTTGCCTCGTAAAGCGCAACTTTCAGACCGCACTTTGCCGCAGAATAAGCGGCAAGCACGCCGCCGAGCCCGCCTCCGTAGATCGCTACGTCTTTCATGAGAAGTCCTCCGTGAGACAGTATGCGCCGAAAATACCGGCGCGGTTGCCGAGTTCCGCCGCAACGATTTGTTTTGAGACATTTGCCTGCAATGCTCCAAAACTTTCCCCGATCCCTTCGACGACCCCTCCGCCGAGGATACATACGTCGAAAGGACAGGCGGCGTCAATGAGCCGTAGCGCCGCATCGAGCTCCGCGGCAACGACGGCGAACACTTTTTTCGCCCGCTCATCCCCCGCACGGAACGCGGAAAACAGCGTGTCGTTCTCCAAACCGAAACGGTTTGCAAGGCGATTGATCGCGCGTCCCGAAAGGTATTGCTCGATGCAGCCTTTTTTGCCGCAGTTGCAGGGCAAACCGTCTTCGTGCAGGATGAGATGCCCCAATTTGCCCGCTCCCGAGCTCTTGGTCGCATCCGGTACGCCGCCGGGTGCATATGCTCCGCCGACGCCCGAGCCGAGCGTGAGCATCGCGATGTTCGCCGTGGGAAATTTTCTGCCGGCGCCGAAGCGCAGCTCGCCGAGGAGGGCGCAATAGCCGTCGTTGGCGGCGTGGCAGGGCAATCCGTAGCGCTCTCCGTAATAGGCGGGAAAGTCAAACCCGGTAAAGTCCTCGAGATTGCCTGTGGCGTAGGTGCAGATGCCCGTCTCTCTGTCGATGTCGCCGGCGGAGGAGACGCAGACCTCACTCACGCCCTCGGAAAAGAGGGCGTCGGAAGTGCGGGCAAGCGAGGAAAGGATGCCCTCTCTTCCGTGGAAATGGAGGGTGGGCGAGCTCGCCGTTTCGACGATCGTGCCATTCCGCACGAGCGCGCCCTTTACATTCGTCGCACCCAAATCGATACAAAGTTTCATGAGATCAACCTTTTACGCTTCCCACGGTGACGCCCTTGACAAAGAATTTTGCCACGAAGGGATAGACGGCGACGATGGGAATGATGCTGACGACGATCATTGCCGCCTCGATATACGTCTTTTGGAGGAAGAGAGTTTGATCGCCGAGCACGTCGGCAGATGTATTGATATAGTTGAGGATGTACATCGCGAGCGGCCAGAACTGATCTGCGTTCGGCAAATAGATGAGTGCCGCGAAGTAGTTGTTCCAGTAATTGACTGCAGTGAACAGCGCAACGCTTGCGACGGCGGGCAGCGCAACGGGCAGGAGGATATACACCATGACCTGCCAATTCTTCGCCCCGTCGATGAGCGCCGACTCTTCGATCTCTTTCGGAACTCCTTCGAGGTAGTTTTTGAGAAGGATGAGGTTATACACCTGTACCACGGAGGGAAAGATGAGCGCGAAGGGCGTATTGAGCAATCCGAGCGCTTTTACGACAAAGAAGTTCGGCACGATACCGCCCGAAAAGAGCATGATAATGATGAAGAACACCATCACCCCTTTTCGAAAAGGGAACGTCGGCTTACTCAGAGCGAATGCCGCCGCGAACATCACGGCAACGGACAGCGCCGTGCCGAATACCGTGACCGCGATCGAAATGAAGAACGATCTGAAATAAGGCCAATTCGTAAAGACGAACTTATAGTTGTAGAGCGTCGGACCCACCGGGAGAAAGACGACGGTCTCTCCGTAAGTGGAAAAAGACTTCGAAACGACATTGAGGAAAGGCAACAGGCAGAGCAGAATGACGAAGACGAGCAACACATAGTTGACGGCATGGAAAACTCTGTTCTCCTTGATTTTTCCGGTCCTGTTTTTCATATCAGAAGACCCCCGTTCCCGTAGTTTTTTTCGCGATCTTATTGGTGATCAGGATGAGGAGCAGCGCAACGACGCCGTTGAACAGCCCGACTGCCGTGGAAAGACCGTATTGCCCCGCATTTTCGCCGAGACTGATGCGATACACATATGTCCCGATGATCTCGCCGGAATTTCGGGTGACAGAAGAGATCATCGTATAGATCTGGTCGAACCCCGCGTCCATCAGATAGCCGACGCGGATGATGAGCATGACGATGATGGTCGGAAGAATGGACGGGATGGTAATGCTCCAGATCTGGCGGAACTTGCTCGCGCCGTCGAGTTTTGCAGCCTCGTACAGGTTGGGGTCGATCGCCATGATCGCGGAGACATACACGATCGAACTGTATCCGATCTCTTTCCAACCCGAAGTGAAGA
>CANQRP010000055.1 GCA_947626305.1 uncultured Clostridia bacterium
GCTCGTCTCTTCGGACGGCAAACATCATCTCATCGCGGAAGGGGTAGAGCGCGGGCTGAACATTTTGCTTCTCACCCACTATGCGTCCGAGCGCTACGGCTTTGAACGGTTCTGCGAACGGATGGGAAAGGAACTCTCCCTTCCCTGCACCCTCTTCACGGACGAACGGTTGCGGTAGAGGGCGACATCGATAAAAAATCATCAAAGGTAGGTATCTCATGGCAGTATCGAAGGAATTGTTGGAATATCAGAAAGTGGACGGCGAGCTCCGCAAGATCGAGCAGGAAGTCGCCGCGAGCGAAGAGAGAAAGAAGTACATCCAGGCGAAAAAGTTCATGGAGACGGCGGGCGAAAAACTCGAAGCGCAGGATAAGCGCGCCCGCGAACTCAAAGCGCTCTTCGAAAAACTCACCGAAGAATTCGGGGAGATCGAAAGGGCGATCGCCGAATATGCCGACCTCGACGAATTGGTGGAGAACGGCGGCGACATCGCGTTCTACAAAAAGAACGTGCAGTCCCTTGCCGATCGCCTCCGCGCCATGAAGGGGGAGCTGACCCGTCTCGCTTCGGACATCGAGAACGCCAGCGAAGAGTACAAAAAGATGAAGAAGCAGACCATCTCCATGCAGAAGCAGTACAAGGAGTACAACGAGAAGTTCAAGGAGGTGAAAAATTCCCGTGCGGACGAGGTGAAGGAGATCAACGCCCGCTTGGAGGCGATCGGTGCCAAGATCCCTCCCGAGATCCTCGAACGCTACAAGGCGAAGCGGCGGGACAAGATCTTCCCCGTCGTCGTTCCGCTCAACGGCGAATTCTGCATCTGCGGCAGAGACTTCCCGCTCGCCCAACAGGGCAGGCTCTCGGGGGGCGGCGTGGTGGAATGCGAACATTGCCACCGTTTTATCTATAAAAACTGACACCCTTTTCCTCCCGCACCGCATAAACTGTTTGCATGCGGGAACTTTCGGCAACGGTCTCATTGGATACCATCGCGCGGAACGCCCGTCTCGTGCAAAAGCGGGCGGGCGTTCCGCTGATCGCGGTCATCAAGGACGACGCCTACGGTCACGGCGCGGGACCCGTCGCCCATGCGCTCGAAGCGATCGCCTCGCTGTTTGCGGTCGCCGACGTCGGGGAGGGGATCGCGCTCCGCACGGCGGGGGTCCGCAAGGACATCCTCGTTTTCACCCCCGCCCTCTCCCGGGAAGAAGCCCTTCTCGGCGCGGCGCACGGGCTCATCCTCACCCTCTCATCGCCCGCTTCGCTGCGGCTTGCGGCGGAGGGCGCGGGCAACTTTCCCCTTCGGGCGCACATCGCCTTCAACACGGGCATGAACCGCTACGGGTTTCGTCCGGAATGCGGGGCGAGCGCCTGTCGCGCCGCAATGCGCGCGGGGATCGAGGTCGTGGGCGCCTATTCCCATTTTTATGCCCCCGCATGCGAAAAAGCGCGGGAAGAGCAGTACGCCGCCTTTGTGCGGGCGGCAGCCGCCGTGCGCAAGTACTTTCCCGAGGCGCTTTTGCACCTCTCCGCAACGGGCGGGGTGCTTGCGGGGGAGAAGTACCGCTTCGATGCGGTACGGAGCGGGATCGCCCTCTACGGATACCTTCCGCAGGGTTTCGGCGGACTCGGCGTCCGTCCCGCCGCCAAACTGTATGCGCCCGTGTCGCACCGCGGCAGGGCATACGGCAGGGGAGCGGGCTACATGCGCGCCGCCGCACCGCTCGGCGCGCTCCACACCCTCGGCGTCGGCTACGGGGACGGGCTCTTCCGCACGGGCGGGCTCGGCGTGGGCGATCTCTGTATGGACGCCTGCGTGCGCGAGGGGGACGCTCCCTTCGGGCGCAAAGTGCGCATTCTCGGGGATCTTCCCGCCTATGCCGCAGCGCACGGGACCACTCCCTACGAAGTGCTCGTGCATGTCTTAAAGGGCGCCGCGAAATACTATGTGTGACATAAATAGCGGTTTTTTCAGCCGAATTGTGCGATTTTTGCCCGTTTGCGAAGTACTATGCGTGGCATAACAGTGGCAAATCGTCGATTCTTTGCCCGCATAACGGGCTGAATGCGCGGAACTTCCTCTCCCGGCGGGTGCGGACCCTCCCCGCGGGAACGCTTGACATCCCCGCGCAATTATTCTATAATGATAAAAAACGCAGACTTTTTTTAGGGGGAAAGTATGCTGAACGAGGCACCGAAGAAGCCGAAGAAAAGCGTCGATTACGCCCATCCCAACGGCTGGCAACTGTTCTGGCGCACGCAGCGGGAGTGCTGGCGGCGCATGGTCACGCCCTACCTCATGTATCTGTTTATGAGTTTGTTGCTGCTCGCCTGTCAGGCGATCCCCAACATGTGGGCGCAGATCGTTTTGGGAATTGCGTGTATCGCGGGCGGCGCGTTCTACAACGGGCACCTGTGCTATCAGTACGGCAAGCTGCACTACGGCGCGCTCGTGGCGGGGGACCTGCACCGCAGGAACGAAGCGGCGGGCATCGCCTCGGGCGGGGATCATCACGTCGAGCGGGAGTACAGCCCCTGGAAGGGCTTTTACATCGGACTTCTCGTCGGCGTTCCCGTCCTTGTTTTGGGATGTCTTGCGGGCGGTTTTTACGATGTGCTCGCGGGAAATCCCGAAGATTCTCTCTCCATTCTGCCTTCCGCGTATGCGGCGCTCGCCCTCGTGATGTTCGCGGCTTGGGCGATCATGCCCGCTCTCTGGATCCGCAACTACGTGCCGGGGATGACGGGTGTGAGCCTGTATTGGTCGCTCATCATGATCGTGCTTCCCGTCGTCGTGAGCGGTATTTTCTACATTTTGGGCGCCCATGCGGAGCGTCGTTCCCGCTTAGCGGACGCCGAACGGGAGCGCAGGCTCGCCGAGGCGCGGGAGCAGGCGTTGCACGAAGTGCATGTGCAGACGGAAGAACAGCGCAAAAAGACCCTCCAGAGCAAGCGCAAAAAGTAACGAGCGCGCCGGGAGCGCGTATGCGAAAGAGAATTGCGCCGCTCGACCCCTTGGGAAGGGCATAACCCTACCCCTCATAGGGGGAGGCTCCCGCGGAGCGGGTGGTGGGGGTTTTGCTGTCCCCCAACTCGTTTGGGGGAAAGTGGCGAGCGAAGCGAGCCGAAAGGGGGGACAATAATAAGGTGCCCCGTTACGGCGGTAGCGCCCGCCGTAACCCCGCCTCGCTACCGGCTCGGCTGTCGCGGCGCCCCTCACAGCCCGCAGGGCTGCTGAGGAGAATGGCGCCGCTCCACCCTACCCCTCCCCCGCGCATTGGCGCGGGGGAGGGCAAGAAAGGATGCTTTCTCAAATTACTTGCGCGAGAAGAACCACGCTTCTTCCCTGCGCGACTCAATTTGCCGCACTCTTACGGCTTAGTGTCCATGCCAAGCGAAGAAGAGGATGACTTCGTTGATGCACAGGGAAGGTTTCCTCGCACGATTGTTTTCCGAGGTTCGGGGCGCTGAAAACCAAGGGGATACACTCCACTCGGCGCAAGCGCCTCGGTCGGTATGACAGTAAGGTAAACAATCGTGCGAAAAAAGGAACGCCGCGAAAAATTATGCGTATTATAGCCGGAAAATATCGCGGGCGGGTGCTCGCCGAATTCGGGGGCGAGGACGTCCGTCCCACCTCCGACCGCGTGAAGGAATCTCTCTTTCAGATCCTTGCGCCCCGTCTTTGGGGGGCGCGCGTGCTCGACCTCTTCTGCGGCAGCGGGGCGCTCGGCATCGAGTGTCTCTCCCGCGGCGCATCCGAGGTCCTTTTCAACGACGTCTCGGAAAAGAGCCTTGCCATCTTGCGCAAAAATCTCGCCAAGGTGGGGGAGAGCCGCACGGCGACCAACCGCGATTTCCGCGCCTGTCTGCTTTCCGCGGAGGGGCAGTTCGACCTCGTGTTTTCCGACCCGCCCTACAAGGCGGAATATCTTCCCGAGATCTGCGCCCTTTTGGCGGATCGGAAGCTGTTGCGGGAGGGCGGTCTGCTCATCCACGAGAGCGAACGGGAGGAGCAGGCGCCCGAAGCGTTCGAATTTGCCGACGTCCGCCGCTACGGTAGGACGAAAATTTATTTTTTGAGGTACAAAGCATGAAAAAATGCGTGTTTGCGGGCACCTTCGACCCCTTCACCGTCGGGCATGAGGACACCGTACGGAAGTGTCTTGCCCTGTTCGACGAAGTGGTGGTGGCGGTCGCGTCCAACAAGCGGAAAAACTGCATGTTCTCCGAACGGGAGCGCTTCGAGCTCGTCTCGGCGGTATACGAAGGGGAGCCGCGGGTGCGCGTTCTCACGTGGGAAGGCGCCATGGCGGAGCTGCTCAAAAAGGAAAACACCCCCTTCTATGTGCGCGGGCTGAGAAATATCGTCGATTTCGACTACGAGACCGCCGACTTCTACGCCAGCCGCGACATCCATCCCGATATGATCACGCTCTACATCCCCGCCGAGCAGAAGAACATGCACATCAGTTCCACGCTGGTCCGCAACTGCATCCTGTTCGGCACTCCCTACCGAAATTACGTGCCGGAGGCGGTGTACCGCCGTCTCACGCGAGGTGAACATGTTTGAAAAACAGATCCATATCCCCTCGGCGGAGGAGATCATCGCAGAGCGTCCCGTGCCGCGGGAGCTCAAACAGATCAAGGCGGAGCGGGACAAGCTCGCCATCGACGTCATCACGGGCAAGAGCGACAAGCTGCTCGTCATCGTGGGACCCTGTTCCGCACACGAGCAAAAGCCGGTGCTCGAATATGTTTCCCGTCTCGGCAAGCTCAACGAAAAGGTGAAGGACAAGCTCGTGCTCGTTCCGCGCATCTACACGGCAAAGCCGAGAACAAGGGGCGTGGGCTATAAGGGGATGTTCTCCCAGCCCGACCCCGAGCACAAGGAGAACACGCTGCGCGGCATCCGCACCATCCGCGAATTGCTCCTTTCCGCCATCGAGCAGTCGGGGCTCTCCGCGGCGGACGAGATGCTCTATCCCGAAAATTACGCCTATGTGGAGGACCTCCTCACCTACGTTGCGGTGGGGGCGCGTTCGAGCGAAAACCAGATGCACCGCCTCGTGGCGAGCGGTGTGGAGCAGCCCGTGGGCATCAAAAACCCCATGAGCGGCAGTATTCCCGTGCTCATGAATTCCATCTTTGCGGCGCAGAGCCCGCAGGTGTTCAAGTATCACGAGTGGCAGGTAAAGACGGACGGCAACCCGCTCGCCCACGCCGTTTTGCGCGGCAGAGTGGATAACTACGGCAACGACATCCCCAATTATCACTACGAAACGGTGATGCAGGTGCTCGAAAGCTATCTCAACGCCGAGGGCGGGCTGAAAAACCCCGCGGTCATCATCGATTGCAACCACTCCAATTCGGGCAAGCAGTTCAAACAGCAGATCCGCATCGTGGAAGAGGTGCTGCAAAACCGCCGTTACGACGGCGACTTCAAGGGCATCGTAAAGGGGTTCATGATCGAGAGCTTTCTCGTGGAGGGCTGCCAGAAGCACGACATCGTGTACGGGCAGTCCATCACCGACCCGTGCCTCGGGTGGGAGGATACCGAGCGGCTCATTTACGACATTGCGGAGAAAGTATAATGGAAAAGACGATGAAAGTGAGCTGTCTCGGACCCATGGGCAGCTATTCGGAACATGCGGCGCAGAGCATGTGCGTGGGATACGAGGTGGTGCTCTGCCACAATTTTCCCGAGGCGGTGCGCAAACTCACGGCGGGCGAGGTGGATTACGCCGTTCTGCCCGTGGAAAACAGCCTCAACGGCGGGGTGTCGGAGTGTTTGGACCTGCTCGATTCGGAAAACGTCTTCGGCGTGCGGGAAGACCTTCTCCTCGTAGACCATCGGCTCGCCATGCTCGAGGGAACGCGGGAGGAGGATATCGACACCGTTTGTTCGCACGAGCAGGCGCTCGGGCAGTGTTCGGAATATCTCGAAAGGCGGTTCCCGCAGGCGCAGTTTGTGGAGACGACTTCCACGGTGGAGAGTTTGCGGCTTCTCAACGGTCACACGGCGGGCATCGTGGGGGCGCATGTCAAGCGGGAGGGGGTGGTGCTTTCGGAGGAAAACATCGCCGACAGCCGCGGCAACTACACCCGTTTTTTGTTGGTGGAACGCGCGGGCGCCCAGCCCGAACACAGCGTCATGGTATTTTTCTCGGCGGTCTGCCAGCACAAGCCGGGGGCGCTCGTCAATCTTCTGAAAATTTTTCGGCGGTACAGCCTCAATTTAACGCGCATCCAATCCCGCCCCGTGAAGGAACAATTCGGGCAATACCGGTTTTTCATCGAGATCGCGGGGGACATCGGGAACGAACGGGTCAAGGCGGCGCTTTCGGAGGCGAAGCACGTTTGCTCGTCCTTTAAGCTGCTGGGAGCGTACGGATAAAAGTTCACACATTTCTTTTTCTTAATTTCGCACGATTGTTTTCCTCGTTGTCATACCGCCCCGCCCGCACGTTCTATGTTGCCGAAGGGCGGCACGAGCCCGCAGGGCGAAGTACCGAGGCGCTTGCGCCGAGTGGAGTGTATCCCCATGGTTTTCAGCGTCCCCGAACCTCGGAAAACAATCGTGCGAGGAAACGTGCTTTGTACATCAACAAAGTCATCCTCTCATTCGCTCGGCATGAACAACAAGCCGTAAGAATGCGGCAAATTGAGTCGCCCACGGCGGAAGTGAATTCCGCCTAAGGCACGTAATTTTAATTTCGCGCGATTGTTTGCTCGCGACGTAATCCCTACCCTTCGCTTGCAAGGCTACACCCAACAAGTTGGGGTAGGCTATGCCCCCTCCTTAGGAAGGGGGGGTAGGGGGGTGGTGTCCTTTGTCCCCAATGTTCACCACCTCAGTCACCTGCGGTGACAGCTCCTCCTGAGGAGGCGCCTTCACCACCTCAGTCACCTACGGTGACGGGTGGGGGGCAAAAAATGCGGAGCCCCCTTTCGGCTCGCTTCGCTCGCCACTTTCCCCCAAACGAGTTGGGGGACAGCAAGGCGACCTTCACACGCAACCCGTCACCGCGCAGAGCCCCCAACAGAGGAAGAACGCCCCCGCCGCCTGCAAGAGTTTTACGCCGACGAAGGGAAGCATCTTTACCCCCGCCCGCGTGAGGTACGCCGCCTGCTGAAAGAGGACGCACGCCCCCCCGAAGGTGACGAGCGCGCAGGAGAGCGCGCAGGAGAGGGGCGTTTTCGTCTCGGCGAGTACGGCGCAGCCCGTCGTCATTTCGAGAAGCCCCCGCAGCACCCCCTCGGCATATCCGCCGAAGAGGGGGAGAGAAAAACACCCGAGATCGCCGAGCATCTGTCCGAGGCAGGTAAACAGCGCGATCGACCCGCCCACGCAGAGGACGGAGAGAACGGCGCCCGAGAGGCTGTCGGCAAAGAGCGTGGGGCTCCGTCTCCGCACGGGGAGGGGACCCGCCCTCCGTTTTCCGCCCCGCAGGCAGAAAAAGCACACCAGCCACACGGCGGCAAGATGCGAAAAGAGCATCGCCCAACCTACCGCCGCGCTCCCGTACATCATGCCGCCCACGGTGCCCACGAGGAAGACGGGTCCCGAGGTCGACGCAAGGCAGGCGAGCGGAAACGCCTCTCCCTCGGCGAGCATGCCCTCTTCAAAGAGATCGTACACCGTGCGCGCTCCCACGGGATAGCCCGAGAGCGCCGCAACGAGCGCCGCGCCTCCCCCCGCGCCCGAGAGGTGAAAGAGCCGCCCCATGGGCATGGCGAGTTTTTTCGAGAGGACGGCAAAGGGGGGCAGCCCCGTGAGAAGGGCGGTGAGAAAGAGAAAGGGGAACACGGCGGGCAATACGCACGTCGCCCACAGCGAAACCCCCCTCAGCACGCTCTCCGCATAGTGCGCGGGACGGGAGAGAAAGAGCGCCGCCACACACAGCAACAGTAGGGTGGGCAACCAGAATTTCAAAGCGGATCGGAAAGAAGACCGGGCGGACATACCTCAACCTATGAGCCCCGCCCCGAAAATATCACTTCCCAAAACAATAGACTTTTCGTTCCGGATATGATATAATCGACCACGGACACCCACAAGGAGAGCGCAATGTTACAAGTCAACGGTGTGAGCCTGCAATACGGCAGCAAAAAACTGTTCGAAGACGTCAACTTAAAATTCACCACGGGGAACTGCTACGGCATCATCGGCGCCAACGGCGCGGGCAAGAGCACCTTCCTCAAAGTGCTTTCGGGGGAGATCGAACCCAACAAGGGGGAAGTCATTCTCGGCAAAAACGAGCGCATGTCCGTGCTCGCCCAGAACCAGAACAAGTACGACAGCGAAACGGTGCTGCGTACGGTCATACTCGGGCACAAGCGGCTCGTGGAGATCATGGACGAGAAGGACGCCCTCTACGCCCACGCGGAGTTCACCGAGGAGGACGGCGTGCGTGCCTCCGAGCTCGAGAGCGAGTTTGCGGAGCTCGGCGGTTGGGAGGCGGAGAGCGAAGCCGAGACTCTCCTCAACGAGCTCGACATCGGCAGCGAATTCCACTACACCCTCATGGGGGAGATGGACGCCAAACAAAAGGTGAAGGTGCTGCTCGCGCAGGCGCTCTTCGGCAACCCCGACGTCCTCCTTTTGGACGAGCCCACCAACAACCTCGACCTCAAAACGGTGCGCTGGCTCGAGAATTATCTTCTCGACTTCGAGAACACCATCATCATCGTCTCCCACAACCGCCACTTTCTGAACAAGGTCTGCACCCACATCTGCGACGTCGATTTCGGCAAGATCAACCTCTACCTCGGCAACTACGACTTTTGGTATCAGACTTCCCAGCTCATGGCGCGCCAGCAGCGGGACGCCAACAAGAAAGCCGAGCAGCGCGCCGCCGAACTCAAAGAATTCATTGCGCGTTTCGCGGCGAACGCGAGCAAGTCGCGGCAGGCGACGTCTCGCAAAAAGGAGCTCGAAAAACTCACCATTTCCGACTTCAAGCCCTCCCTTCGCAAGTATCCCTTCATCGAATTCAAGTACGAGCGGGAGATCGGCAACGACATCCTCATGGTGGAAAACCTCACCAAAAAGGGATATTTCGAGAACGTCTCCTTCACGGTGCAGAAGGGGGACAAGATCGGTTTTCTCTGCGACAAGTCCACTTCGCTCACCATGCTCTACGATATTTTAACGGGCAAACAGGAGCCCGACGCGGGCACGGTGAAGTGGGGCAAGACGATCTCCTGTTCCTACTATCCCCTCGACAACGGGGAGTTTTTCGACGGCTGCACCCTCACCCTCGTGCAGTGGCTCTCGCAGTTTTCCAAGGACCATTACGAGGAATACCTGCGCGGCTGGCTGGGGCGGATGCTCTTCTCGGGGGAGGAGGCGCTCAAAGAGGCGCGGGTGCTCTCGGGCGGGGAGAAGGTGCGCTGCATGCTCGCCAAGATGATGCTCGAGGGGGGGAACTTCCTCGTGCTGGACGAGCCGACCAACCACCTCGACTTGGAGAGCATCACGTCGCTCAACAACGGGCTGACGGCATTCAAGGGCTGCCTTATCATGACCTCGCACGACCAGGAGCTGATGAACACGGTGTGCAACCGCATCATCGTCCTCGACGGCACCAAGGTATACGACAAGAGCGTGACGTTCGACGAATATCTCGACAGCATCAGCGGCTGAGTGAAATCTCAACCTCTTGCTGTCCCTCTTCATCGTCATTTCGAGCGGAACGAAGTGAAGTCGAGAAATCTCCACCCCTTGCTGTCCCTCTTGCTGTCCCTTTTAGGGAAAGTACCCGCGTAGCGGGGGAAAGGGTTTTACGAGAACCCCTCAGTCACTCACTGCGTTCGTGCCAGCTCCCCTGCGAGGGGCGCCAAGTATTATACTGTCATTTCGAGCGGAACGAAGTGAAGTCGAGAAATCTCCACCCCTTGCTGTCCCTCTTCATCGTCATTTCGACCGAAGCCGAAGGCGGAGTGGAGAAATCTCAACCTTATTAAAATGCGGTAGAGATGTTTACTTCGTCGCTACGCTCCTCGTGCCGCGCTTAGAGAAACAGAACGGCGC
>CANQRP010000056.1 GCA_947626305.1 uncultured Clostridia bacterium
CGCACCGCCGCGCAGTCTTCAAGATGGTGGACACCTGCGCCGCCGAGTTTGCCGCGCAGACTCCCTACTTTTATTCGACTTACGACGAACCGGAGCACGACGAGGCGAAGCCCTTCGTCGCAAGGAGCAGGGCGGAGAAAAAGAAGCGGGTCATCGTGATCGGCTCGGGTCCCATCCGCATCGGGCAGGGCATCGAGTTCGACTATTCCTCCGTCCACTGTGTCTGGACCCTCAAATCCCTCGGTTTCGAAGTCATCATCATCAACAACAATCCCGAGACGGTCTCCACCGATTTCGACACGGCGGACAGGCTGTATTTCGAATCGCTCACGCCCGAGGACGTGCAGAACGTCATCGACGCGGAGAAGCCGTACGGGGTCGTCATCACCTTCGGCGGGCAGACGGCGATCAAGCTCTGCGGCTACCTCGCGAAGAGGGGGGTGCGCATCCTCGGCACGAGTGCGGACAGCGTGGACATGGCGGAGGACCGCGAACGCTTCGACAAGCTGTTGGAGCGGTTCGGCATCGCCCGCCCGAAGGGGCTCACGGTCATGACGAAAGAGGAGGCGATCCGCGCCGCCGAGACGCTCGGCTATCCCGTGCTGCTCCGTCCGAGCTACGTCATCGGCGGGCAGAACATGACCATCGCCTTTACCGAGAACGACATCTCCCGCTATATGGACGTCATTCTCGCCCAAAAGATCGAAAACCCCGTGCTCTGCGACAAGTACCTCATGGGCACCGAGCTCGAAGTGGACGCCATTTCGGACGGGGTCGACGTGCTCATCCCCGGCATCATGCAACACGTGGAGCGCGCGGGGGTGCATTCGGGCGACTCCATCGCCGTCTATCCTCCCTATCATTTAAGCGACAGCATGCTCGCCCGCATCGTGGAGGTCTCCACTCAACTTGCCTTGGAGCTCAAAACGAAGGGGCTCATCAATATCCAATATCTGATCTATCAGAACTGTCTCTACGTCATCGAAGTCAACCCCCGCGCGAGCCGCACCATTCCCTACATCTCCAAGGTGACGGGGGTGCCCATGGTGGAACTTGCCACCCGCATCATGGTGGGGGCAAAGCTCAAAAAGCTCGGCTTTGGCACGGGGCTCTATCCCAACTCTCCCTATGTCGCGGTAAAGGTCCCCGTCTTCTCCTTCGAAAAACTCAACGACGTCAATTCCCAGCTCGGACCGGAGATGAAATCCACGGGCGAAGTGCTCGGCATCGGCAAGACCATCGAGGAGGCGCTCTTCAAGGGGCTCGTCTCGGCGGGTTTCAAGATGTGCCATCCCTCCAAAGAGAAGCCGGTCGGGGTCTACTTTACCATCAACGACCAGGACAAGCCCGAGATCGTCTCCATCGCCAAAAAATTCGCCGACCTCGGCTGCCGCCTGTACGCGACGGCGGGGACCGCGAAAGTCATCGAGGCGCTCGGCATCGACGTCACCGTCGTCGAGCGGCTCAAAGCGACCAAGCAGGTCTCGGGGCTCATGGACGAGGGTAAGATCGACTACATCATCTACACGGGCAAGACGGACGTCGACTCCATTGCCGACTACATCGAATTGCATCATCACGCGGTGCTGCTCGGCGTCACCGTGCTCACCTCTCTCGACACGGCAAACGCCCTCTGCGACATCATCGCGAGCAAATTCACCGAGTACAACACCGAGCTCGTGGACATCAACCACCTGCGCAAACACAAGCTCTCGCTCGAATTCGTCAAGATGCAATCCTGCGGCAACGATTTCATCGTGTTCGACAACACGGACGGCACGATCACCTGTCCCGAATCGCTTGCCGTCAACTTTGTGGACAGGCACTACGGCATCGGCGGCGACGGCATCGTGCTTTTGGAGCGTTCGGAGATCGCCGACGCCAAAATGCGCGTGTATAACCGGGACGGCTCGGAGGGGTTGAACGCCGCAAACGCCATCCGCTGCATCGCGAAATATCTCTGCGATCACCGCAGGGTGACGGGGGACACGATGACGGTGGAGACGGTGAGCGGTGTGCGCAAAGTGACGGTTTACTCCTTCGGCGGCGTGGTGTCGTCCGCGAGCGTGGAACTCTCGCCCGAAGAGGGGCGCGCGAAGAAGCATTCGCAGTTTGTCCGCTCGTTGGAAGAGCGGGGCACGCCGAGCGCATTCGTCAAACTCGAGGGAGGCGACCACTTCGTCATCTTCGACGAGAAGGTGGACGGGCGCGATTTAGACGCCGACGCCCTTCTTCTGGAAGACGACAAGGCATACCCGCAGAAGCCGGACTTCGAGGCGGTGCGGGTCGTCAACCGCGTCACGGTGAAACTCCGTGCCTTCGAACAGGGCAACGGGGAAGTTTATGCGAGCGGCACGGGCGCCGCGGCGGCGGTCTTCGCCTGCGTCAAAAGGGGACTGTGCGACCTCGACGCCGACGTCACCGTCAAAGTCAAGGGCGGCGACCTCATCGTGCGCTGCCGCGAAAACGGGACCGCCGTACTCACGGGCGGTGTGCAGAAAATTTACGAAGGGAGGGTGGAATTTTGATCAGAGACGCCTATTATGAAGAGAGTTCCGCGTGCAACCGCGGGGGAAAGGAGGCGAAAGTCTACACGGCATGTACCGTCATCGGCATCATTTTCTTTGTCGTTGCGGCGATCCAGCTGTACTTTGCGTTTACGGCGGTGGCGACGTCCATCGCGCTGTTCCGTCTTCCCGCCGACGACCCAGATAAGATCGAAGGGGTCCAACTCGCGTACAGCATCCTGTCCTGGCTGCTGCTCACGGTCGCGCCGCTCTGCGTCGGCGTCGCGCTCTTCTTTTTCCGCCGCAAATTCAACGTCAGTTACGACTATGTGTTCGTCGAGGACGAACTTCGTATCTCCAAGATCTTCAACGGAAAAAAGCGCAAGTATCTCAAAACGTTCAAGTGCGACCAGATCCTCAAAATGGGCAGGTGCGACAAGGAGAGTTTCGAACGCACGTGCGCAGGGCTCTCCAAGAAGCAGATCGTCTTTCTCACTTCCAACCGCCAACCCTCCGAAAAGAAGGACTTTTACTACATTTTATATAGTTCTTCCATCGAAAAGACGGTGAACATCATCGAAGCGAAAGTGGAGCTGATCGATTATCTCGTCCGCGCCGCGGGCAGGAACAAGTGGGAAGCGCAATGATCTATCTCGACAATGCGGCAACGACCGAGCCGAATGGCGAAGCGCTCGCCCGCGCGGTGGCATTCGCCCAAACAAACTATCTCAATCCCTCGGCGCAATACGGCGGGGCGGTGCTTTCGGCGCTCAAAGAGGCGCGGGAGGGCATCCTGTCGAAGATCGCCGACCCCGCACAGTTCGAACTCATCTTCACCTCGGGCGGCACCGAGGCGGACAATCAGGCGCTCGAAAGCTGCGGCAGGCGCAATCTCGTCATCTCGGCGGGGGAGCATGCGGCGGTGTACGAGACGGGCGTGCACCTCAAAAGCGCGGGCACGGAGCTCCGCCTCGCGCCCATCGGGAAGGACGGCAAGGTCGACGCCGATGCGCTCCTCTCGCTTGTCGACGAAAAGACGAGCCTCGTCTCCGTCGTGCACGTCAACAACGAGACGGGCGCCGTCAACGATATTTTCTCGCTCGCGGAGCGGGTAAAAGCAAAATTTCCGCGCTGTCTCTTCCACAGCGACGGCGTGCAGGCGTTCGGCAAACTCCCCGTGCGCCTTTCGCGGAACATCGACCTCTACTCCGTCAGCGCCCACAAGATCGGCGGCTTGAAGGGGACGGGCGCGCTCATCAAACGCAAGGGTGTTGCGCTCTCTCCCTATCTCCACGGCGGCGGACAGGAGGGGAACCTGAGGAGCGGCACCGAGAACGTGCTCGGCATTCTCGACTTTTTCTACGTCGCCGAAGAGAAGTTTCGAACGCTCGAAGCGGACTTTGCCCGTCTTGCGGGTCTGCGCAAACGGCTCTTGCAATCGCTCGACGAATGTTTTGTGCCCATTTCCCCCGAGGACGGCTCTCCCTACCTTCTCACCGTTTCGGCACGGGGACTGAGGGGGGAAATTTTACAGCGCCTTCTTCTCGAACGCGGCGTGATCGCGGGCACGGGCAGCGCCTGTTCCTCCAAAAAACCGCACAGCCGCGTCATCGAGGCGTGCGGTTACGGGAAGGACATTTCAGACGGCGTTCTGCGCCTGAGTTTTTCCCAAAAGACAACGGAAGAGGAGATCGATTTTGCGGCACAGGCGCTCAACGCCGCGGCAGCCGACCTCCGATCGAGGATAGGATAATATGGAAAAAGTCATCATCATCCGCTATGCGGAAATTCATTTGAAGGGCAAGAACCGCGGCTATTTCGAGCGGGTATTCTGCGTCAATCTGGAACGCGCCATGAAGGGACTGCGCCACGAACTTCACCGCACGAGCGGCAGGTATCTCGTGGCAAATTTCGACGAAGCGCAAACGGAGGAGATCTGCGGGCGCATCTCCCGCGTGTTCGGCGTGCATTCCTACTCGGTCGGGCTGTCCGTGCCCTATGACGCGGAGAGCATCTACCGTGCCGCGAAGGAGGTCAGCCCCCGCGAGGGCACGTTCAAAGTCGTCACCCATCGCGCCGATAAAAAATACCCCATGACGAGCATGGAGCTGAGCGCCCATATCGGCGGGCGACTCTTGGACGAGTTTCCCGCCCTTCGGGTGGACGTGCACGAACCGGAGCATACGGTCTGTCTCGACATCCGCGAAAACGGCACTGCGCTCGTCTTCGGCAAGTTCGAAAGGGGAGCGGGCGGCATGCCCGTCGGGACCTCCGGGAAGGGACTTCTGATGATCTCGGGGGGCATCGATTCCCCCGTGGCGGGGTACATGATGGCAAAGCGGGGGATGAACGTGGAACTTTTGCACTTCCACAGCTACCCCTACACCAACGACGGCGCCAAGGAGAAGGTGAAGGAACTTGCAAAGCTCCTGTCCAAATATTCGGTGTCGGGAAAACTTATCACCCTCAACGTGGCGCATATCCAGGAGGAGATCCACGCAAAGTGCGCCGCCGAGCTCAACGTCACCCTGCTCAGAAGATTTATGTTCCGCCTCGCCGAAAAGATCGCGCGAGAACTCAACGCAAAGTGTCTCATCACGGGCGAGAGCTTGGGGCAGGTCGCGAGCCAGACGATCGAGGGCATCACGTCCTCGAACGCGGTGGTGTCCCTCCCCGTCTTGCGCCCGCTCATCGGGTTCGACAAGGACGAGATCGTGCTCGTCGCCAAAAAGATCGGCACCTTCGAGACGTCGGTCTTGCCCTTCGAGGACTGCTGCACCGTCTTTCTGCCCGAATTTCCCGCTATCAAGCCGAAACTCTCCTTTATCGAAGAGGAGGAGAACAAGCTCGACGTCGACGGGCTCCTTCGCGAAGCGCTCGCAAGCAAGGAAGTGTTCGCGCTTTGATCACTCCCACCAATCGTCGGGGAGCGCACGGCTCTCTTCGATAAAGACGGAGGGGAGCGTGACCGTCTCTCCCGCGATCCCGCAGTAGTATGGGGTCACGGAATACACATAATTTTTTCCGCCGCAGACCGAGTTGTCAAACAGCTCTCTGCGGTATTTTCCTTTATAAATCGTGGAAATTTGATTGCCACATTGCCTTTTTACCTCGTAATCATAGTACTCTGTCTGACATAGTACTATCTTTACGGAGCCGTTTACCACCGAAATCTCCGGTTTTTGAATTTTCGGGCGGGAAAATTTTTCGCTCGTTCCTTCGGGCAACGCACTCTTTTTGAACAGTTCTTTGAGAGAAAGAAAGTCGGGCGCGAGAGGGTCGGCGAGGAGCAGGCGGTGGTTCTTGTCGTACTCTTCCTTGTCGAGCAGCGCGCACGTCACATCCTCGCAGCGGGCGAAGGGAGCGGGATGATGGGAGCCGTAAAGCGCGCGGAGGACGTCGAGCGCAATGTCGGCGGGCAAGCCTCCGCCCGTTGCGTCGATGGGAGAATTGTCGCGGTTGCCCAGCCACACGCCCACCGCGTCCTCTGAAGTATAGGCGATCGTGTAGGCGTCGGTATTTCCCTCGCCCCGTCCGCCCGTTCCCGTTTTTGCCGCCACTTCGAAGGGGAGGGATTTGAGTTTTTTCGCCGTGCCTTCGTGCGCCGCGGTCATCAGCATGTCGTTGATGAGGTAGGCGGTGCCTTCGGAGAACACCTTGCCCTCCGCGCCTCCGCGGTTTTTTCCGTCCTTTTCGCGGGCGTAGAGGAGGTTGCCCCGTCCGTCTTCCACCCTTTCGATGAAGTAAGAGGGGGAATAGAGCCCCTTTTGCGCAAAGGTTGCGTAGGCGTCCGTCAGCGACAGCAGGGTGTAGCCCTCCCTCATGCCGCCGAGCGCGAGGGCGAGCGTTCTGTCCTCCTCGGGTACGGGGAGGTCCATTTTTTCGAGATAATCGGCAGCCTTCTTAACGCCCAATGTATTGAGTATTTTTACGGCAGGTACGTTCACACTGCGGGAGAGGGCGTAGCGCGCGCTCATATATCCGCCGTATGTTCCGCCGTAGTTCGCGGGGGAGTAGCCGCCGATATCGATCTTTTCGTCGAGGAGGGGGGTGGCGGGGGAGATGAGGTCCTCTTCGAGCGCGGGCGCGTAGACGGCGAGCGGTTTCACGGTGGAGGCGGGCAGCCGTCGGATGTTGCCGCAGGTGGAGCGGTATGCTTTCACGCCGCCCTCCCTTCCCCGTACGGCGATGCAGAGGTCGGTGCCCGTTTCCCGCTCCTCCAAAACCGCTTGGAGCGCGGGGTCGAGCGGGGTGTAAACGCGCAGCTTGTCTCCCGACTTCGCGTCGGGAAAGAGGGCGGAGAGCTCCTCGAACACGGGCGCAAGGTAGGCGCTCTCCTTTCGTTCGTGGGGCTGCGTGGGGAGGGGTTCCCGCTTTGCCGTCTCCGCTTCGTCGGCGGTGAGGTAGCCCTGTTCTTGCATGAGCGTAAGAACGAAATTTCGCCGCGCAAGGCACTTTTCGCCGTCGCGGAAGGGGGAATAACGGTTGGGGGACTTCACGAGGGCGGCGAGCATGGCGCTCTCGGCGGGAGTGAGGTCGGAGGCGGGGACGCCGAAATAATACTCCGCGGCGCTCCCCACGCCGAACGCGCTGTGCCCGAAGTAGATGGAGTTGAGGTAGAGTTCCAGAATTTCGGACTTGGAAAAGTTCTTTTCGAGCGCGCGGGTGAGTTTGATCTCTTTGAGTTTGCGCTTGATGGTCTTTTCTCCCGTGAGATGGGTATTTTTCACGAGCTGCTGAGAGATGGTGGACGCGCCCTCCCGGAAGGAAAAGGTGGCGATATTTTTGAGCGCCGCCTTCACTATGCGCCGATAATCGAGCCCGCGGTGGGAATAAAAGCGCTTGTCCTCCACGGCGACGAAGGCGTTGGGCAGGTAGCTCGGCAGTTCGCGGAAGGGGACGGCGCTCTTTTGGGCGGTTTTGAGTTCGTTGCCCTCTCTGTCGTACACGAGCACGCAATTTTCGCAGAGCGAGAGTTTTTGCATGTCGAGTTTCTCGCCCGCCGTCACCGCAAAACAGTAGACGACGGCGGCGAGCACGACCGTGAGCAGGGCGCTCGAAAGGAGAAGAACAATTTTCAGGGTGCGTTTCATTGTCACAGTATCCGTAACTTATGAAAAATTTTGCAAAACCGCACGCAGATGTTGAAATTTTTCAAACGGTGTGTTATAATGTAAAAGGAAAATTATGTGCTATCGGCAAGAGGTGAGTTTATGACATTGCGGGAAATGGTCGACAGCAGCCGTCGCATCGTCTTTTTCGGCGGCGCGGGGGTGTCTACCGAGAGCGGGATCCCCGATTTCCGCTCGGAGGACGGGCTCTATCGCCAAAAGTACGACGTCTCGCCCGAGACGATGCTTTCGAGCGATTACTTTTATTCGCATACCGAGGAGTTTTACCGCTTTTATCGCGATAAGATGCTCCCGCTCGACGCGCAGCCCAACGCCGCGCACAAAAAACTTGCCGAGTGGGAACGGGAGGGGAAGCTCCTCGCGGTCGTCACCCAGAACATCGACGGGCTGCATCAAAAGGCGGGAAGCAAGCGGGTTTACGAACTCCATGGGAGCGTGCACCGCAACACCTGCCTCAAATGCGGAAAGAAATTTTCGGCGGAGTACATCGCCCGCGGAACGGGGGTGCCCCGCTGCGGCTGCGGCGGAGTGATCAAACCCGACGTCGTGCTCTACGGCGAAATGCTCGACGACGCCACCGTGATCGGCGCCATCGACGCCATCCGCCATGCGGACATGCTCATTGTGGCGGGAACGTCGCTCACCGTCTATCCCGCTGCGGGATTTGTGAACGATTACCGCGGCGACCGTCTCGTGCTCATCAATCGGGACGCGACCCCGCTCGACGGCCGCTGCGATCTCGTCATCCACGGGAAGGTGGGCGAGGTGCTCGGAGGGCTGTAACCTGAGGTCGGAGAGACGATCCGAAGCGTCATGCGGAGCCGCAGGCGAAGCAGAGAAATCTCAATATTGTTAAAACTATGAACTATCATATCGTTACATACGGATGTCAGATGAACGTCCACGAATCGGAAAAGATCGCAGGCATCCTGCATCGGAAGGGATACGAGACCGAGAGCCCCATCGAGGAGGCGGACATCATCGTGTTCAACACCTGCTGTATCCGCGAAAATGCCGAAAATCACGCTTTCGGCAATATCGGCGCGCTCAAAAAACTGAAAAGAGAGAAGCGGGACCTCATCATCGCGGTGGGCGGGTGTATGGCGCAGGAGGAGGGCAAAGCCCAAATTTTGCGGCAGAAATTTCCCTTTGTCGATCTTGTGTTCGGCACCCATAACTTAAACGAACTCGGCGAACTCATCGACCGCCGCCGTGCAAGGCGCAAGGCGATCGTCTCCCTCAAAGAGGAGCGCGGCGAGACGGAGGACGGCATCGAACCCGTCCGCACGAGCTATCCCGGCGCCTGGGTGAACATCACTTACGGCTGCAACAATTTTTGTTCCTATTGCATCGTGCCCTATGTGCGGGGCAGAGAGCGTTCGAGAAGGGCGGAGGACGTGCTCGGCGAGGTGCGCGGTCTGGTGGCGGACGGTTTCCGCGAGATCACGCTGCTCGGACAAAACGTCAATTCCTACAACAGCGACGGGCAGGGGGGAATGAGCTTTCCCGAACTTTTGGATGCGGTAGCCTCCGTGGAGGGGAAATTCCGTGTGCGGTTTATGACCTCTCATCCCAAGGATTTTTCGGAAGAGCTCGCCCGCGTCATGAAAAAGCACGATAAAATTTGCAATTTGTTGCACTTGCCCGC
>CANQRP010000057.1 GCA_947626305.1 uncultured Clostridia bacterium
AGTCGCCGAGGGACCAGTTCCCCATCATCTCGAAGAAGGTAAAATGGGAAGGATCGCCCACCGAATCGATGTCCACCGTGCGCATGCAGCCCTGCACGTTGCACAGCCGCTTGCCCGCGGGATGCGGCTTGCCGAGAAGATAGGGCATGAGGGGTTGCATCCCCGCCACGTTGAACATGACGCCCGTGGTGCCGTCGCCGATGAGCGATACCGCTCCGATGTCCACATGTCCCTTGCTCTTGTAAAATTCGAGCCATTTTTGTCTGAGTTCTTTTGCTGTGATGTTCATAGCTTTTCCACGACCTGTCCTTGAAATGTTTGTTTTATCATACACGCAACTCGGTATGCCAGTTCTACGGGAACGGCATTCCCGATCATTTTGTATGCGTCTCCCAAATGATTGTAATAGAAGAGAAAATCATCCGGGAATGTTTGGATCCGAGCACATTCCCGCACGCTCAAACGGCGATAGAGCGATTCGCTCCCCGGAACGAACCGACGAACATTTTTTTCTACAAACTGCATTTTCGGAGCTTGCGGATGGATCGGCGCATGCCTTCCGCCCGCTTGTATCGTAAAAGAAGGCTCGTCCCACCCTCTGACCCGATTCCGCGACATATATATCGTGGAATAGCCGCCGATAAAGTACTCGTGGTTTGGGAACAAACAGTCGTTTCCGTTTGTCTCGTTTTTCTCCTTTGCCGGGATCGCGCTGTCTTTTAAGTCCCAAATGGCGGAGCGAAGCGTTAAGATCTCATTTGCTTTCGCGATTTCCAGGTGCGGCATGTGCAAGTCTTTTCGTAAACCGACATAAAAGACCCTCTTTCTGTCTTGCGGAACACCGTAATGGACTGCATTGACGTAATACACATCCACATCGTACCCCGCATCCGAAAATCCGTTCAAAATATTCTTTACCGCCTGTTTGTGAATGTTCGCAAGCATGCCCGAGACATTTTCCGCAACAAAAAACATCGGTCGTTTGGCGCTCAAAATGCGGATGTATTCATAAAACAGCTTCCCCCGCTCATCTTCGATGCCGCGCAAAGCGCCCGCCTCGCTCCAGCTTTGGCAAGGCGGTCCCCCTATGATCCCGTCACAATCCGGGATCTCCTCAACGGGGATAGACCTGATATCTCGTTTGTCGAGACGAGTCGAGTGATTTTTTTCATATGTTTCCCAAATCGAACTGTCGTATTCGTTGGCATATATCACACGGAAGCCGGCTTTCTCAAAGCCGAGATCCAGCCCGCCGGCGCCGGAAAACAAACTTACGATATTCATCATTTCTCAAATATAATTGTTTTTACTGCTTTCAGCTGTGCCGGGTTATTGGGGTCTCGGATCCTCTTTTCTTCAATTTTTACTCCCTCCATGGTCTCCAAAATTTGCCTTTCCTCACAGGGAAAAGAATGATATTTTTCCGTGTTGATGACCGCCAATAAGTGAAAGTCCTTCTCCTTATCGAACGAATACAGGTTTTTGAAAACCCGCATGGGGTTCTCGATATGCCACATGCCGCGGATCCGCAAATATGTTATCCCCAACGGATCCACCCTGTTCACCCGCCCGAGCTCTTTCGTGTTTTCGTCGAATTCTATTTCCGGGATCTCGAGCACCCCGGATCTGATTTGCCCCTTTATCCTCTCATAGACTTCCTTTTCGGCGGCATAATCTTCGCCATAACAAAAACACAACTGTTTGATCGAAGTATCATCCACCACGCCGACGACATAAAGGAGCGCCTTTTCCGTCCACTTGCCTCCGTCGCAGTTGCGGCACGCTTGGTTTAACATGTGATCTTCCCGATACAGCTTGGCTTTCGGGTAAGAGCTGTTTAACGCCAATGCGGAACCGGGGTTTTCTATTTTCTTGACCTCGATCGCATCGCCGTCTTTCAAAATCATGTCGGGCGGATTGTTTTGATTCCCAAGGTAAGAAAAAACCTCGCTGTGCGCACGGGCAGCCTCTTCTTCGCTTGCTTCATAACAGCCGGCAAAGGAGTCTTTTACAAAATGTTCCAACGCCTCACCCATATTGTTTGCGCGGTTTTTCGCATAGGAATGCCTACCGGTGTCGTATCCCTTGCAATCGATGATATTGATGATCGCTTGAATAACATCCAATCTTTTGTCTTTCTTTGCCCTTCTCTCAAATTTTGCTCAGCGTGTATCCTTCTTTGGAATCTTTTACCGCATAGCCCAGCTGCTTCAATCGTTCGCGCAATTCGTCCGACTTTGCCCAGTCCTTGGCGAGGCGGGCGGCAAAGCGCTCGTCGGCGATCTGTTTCACCTCGGCGGGGATCTCTTCCTTGGGCGCATACTTCGCAAGATATTCCTTGGCATCCTTTTTGAAAAGCCCCAAAAGAGAATAGGTCGCGCGGATCTGATTGGTCATTCTGCGCGCCGTGGAATCGTGTTCCGCCAAATAGCGGGAGACTTCCTTAAAATAGCCGTACAGGTCGGAAAGGGCAAGCGCGGTGTTGAAATCGTCGCTCATCGCCTCGTCGAACTTTTTATCGATCTCGGGATACAACCCCGTCTCGCCGGGGAATGCCGTCTCCGCCCCGTCGATCAACGTGTAAAAGCGCACAAGGTGGCTTTCGGCGTTCGGGAAGAGGTCGTCGGTGATGTTCACATCTCCACGGTACCCCGTGGATAAAAGGGCGAATTTGATTGCCTCGTTGCTGTATTTTGCGAGCAGGTCTTCGAGAAGCAGGCTGTTCCCGAGCGATTTGCTCATCTTTTGCCCGTTGACCTTGATGAGTCCGTTGTGCGTCCAATATTTTGCGAATCGCTTGCCCGTCAATGCTTCCGTCTGCGCGATCTCGTTTTCGTGGTGAGGAAAGATGAGATCCCGTCCGCCGCCGTGAATGTCGATCTGTTCACCGAACGCGGCGCGGTTCATTGCCGAGCACTCGATGTGCCAGCCCGGGCGCCCTTTCCCCCAAGGGGACTCCCAGAAGATCTCCCCCTCCTTCGCCGCTTTCCAGAGGGCGAAATCATAGGGATTCTTCTTGCAGTCGTCGTTCTCGACGCGCACGCCGTCGAGCATGTCCTCCTTATCTCTGCCCGAGAGCTGACCGTAGGCGGGGTAGCTGTCCACGTCGAAATACACGTCTCCGTTGGAGGCGGGATAGGCATGTCCCTTTTGGATGAGGTCCTCAATAAAAGAGATGATGTTGCCGATGTTCTCGGTGGCTTTCAGCCAGAGCGTGGGCTCGTCCACGTCGAGTTCACGCATCACTTCGTCGATTTTTTCGATCATCATCGCGGCATACTTGTCGGCGGGGATCCCCGTCTCGCGGCTCTTTGCGATGATCTTGTCGTCTACGTCGGTATAGTTGCGGGCGTATGTCACCGCATAGCCCTGCTTTTCGAGGAACTTGCGGAAGATGTCGTACAGGATCGCCTGGAATCCGTGTCCCACATGCGCCTCGCCCGACACCGTGATGCCGCAGGCATACATCTTTACCTTCCCCTTCTCGAGAGGAACGAATTCTTCTTTTTTTCTTGTAAGCGAATTATAGATCTTCATAAATTTACCTTTCTTCGTCGTGCCGACCGAGCGCCTCTTCGAGGGCGAATACCCGTTCGCGGAGAGCGCAGAGTTCTTTTACGAGCGGGTCCTCTTTTTCGGGAAGGAGATCCTGCACCTTTTCTCCGCCCAGCCTGACGACCCGCCCGGGCACGCCCACGACGGTGGCATAGGGCGGCACCTCGCTCAAAACGACGGCGCCCGCCCCGATCTTGGCGCCTTCGCCCACGGTGAAACCGCCGAGCACTTTTGCGCCGCTCGATATGGTGACGTTCTTTTTTACGGTGGGATGGCGCTTGCCCGTCTGTTTGCCTGTTCCGCCGAGGGTGACGCCCTGATAGATGACGACTCCCTCTTCGATCTCGGCGGTCTCGCCGATGACGACGCCCGCGCCGTGGTCTATGAACACGCCCGCCGCGATCTTCGCCGCCGGGTGGATCTCGATGCCCGTTGTGAACTTTGCCCATTGCGACGTAATGCGGGCGAGAAGTTTGAAGTGCATGCGATAGAGCCGGTTCGCCCAACGGTGCCACGATAAGGCGTGCACGCCCGAATAGGTGAGCCAGATCTCGAATTTGCTGCGGGCAGCGGGGTCGTTCCGCTTTGCCGCGGCAATATCCTTTCTCAATCTTGCAAAAAACATGGCGTCCCCCTACGGCAGTGTATGCGCGGAGGCGGCGCTCCCGTCCGTCTCTTCCCGTTTGAGGGGGATGGTGTCGATGTGATACTCCGCAAGGCAGCGGTCCCGCATGTCTTCGTTGTAAATTTTTTGATTGAGCAGATATTCGAACACGATGTCGCGCACGCTGTCCGATCTCAACTCCATACCGCACACGGCGAGCAGGTTGTTCACGTCGAACGTCTGCATGCGGACGGCGAGCGCAAGCGCCATCACGGTGTTCTTCTCGGGATAGTATTTCCCCTTGACGATGCCCTTCCACACAAGTTCTTCCACGTCAAGTTTTTTGCCGGCACTCTCGGGCGTTTCGTCGTACTTTTTCAGCGTTGCGGGCAGAAGCTTGGAAAAGGTCTGCTTCCGGAAGCGGTCTCTGAAGCGGTCGGAAAAGGAGGGGTAGGCGAAATTGAAAGTGAATTCGGTATCCGCGAGCCCCGCCTTGAAATTGGCAAGCACCGTTTGCCAATCAGACTGATGGATGATGCGCATTTGTTCGGACTGTTTTCGGGTGATATTCCCGTCCGCATCCACCGTGAGCATTTCGGGCATTTTGTAGCCCTCGATGGCGGCGATGCGCACATAGTCCGAAAACTGTGCGGCGAAAAATTCATCCAATTCTCTGATGTAGCTGTATTCCATGGCAAATATTCTACCATTTTATGCGAAAAAAAGCAAAGTATTTTTTGTGCAAATCGCAAAATTTCCCTCCCGCTCCGCACAGAGTGATAAAAATCATCTGCCGCCCGCCGCCCGTTTCGGGCGGCGGGCGGCAAAACATTTGCCGGTTCCCCCCTCCAGAAGATTCACTTTTTTGAAAATGAAGAAAATTTTTTTTCATTTTCCGACAAAAAGCGGCGTTTTTCGAATATTTTGAAAGAAAATGATGAAAATTTTTTTCTTTTTGGGCAAAGTTTACATTTTGTTGTGATTTTTTTGAAAAAATCACCGTTTTCAATATGTTTTTTGCAAAAAACGCTTGCAATTTTCCAACATTTGTGTTATTATTTTACACGGAATAATATATTTGTCGATCAAGGAGAGTTTCGCATGAAAAAAGATCGTATCGAACAAATCGCCGAGCTTCTTGATAAGCGCGGCAAACTCACGCTCAACCAGCTTGACACCTATTTCCCCGACGTGTCGCAGATGACCCTTCGGAGAGACCTTTTGCAGCTCGAACAGGCGGGTCGCATCATCCGCATACGGGGCGGCGCGATGTCCGTGAAAGAGGTGCAGAAGGTATCCAACGAACCCTATGCCAAAAAAACGGCGATGCACACCGACGAAAAGATCCGCATTGCGCAAAAGGCGGCAAGTCTCATCGAAGAGAACTGTTCGCTCTTCATCGACGGCGGAACGACGGCGATGTGCCTTGCCAAGGAATTGCCCGACATCAACATCCACGTATTTACCAACGGATTGGCGGTCGCGATCGAGCTTGCGCAGAAGAAAAATCTCAATGTCACCATGCTCGGCGGGCAGGTGATGAAGGAAAATCTCTCCACTGCCTCCCCCGTTGCGCGGTCTTACTTCGAGAATACCAACTTCGAACTCGCCATCATCTCCGCCTCGGCGTTCACCCCCGAGAACGGATTTTCCTGCGGGTCCATGGTGGAAGCAGATCTTCTGAAGATGGCGCGCCAGAAAGCCAAGGCGATGTACATGATGCTCGACAGTTCCAAGATCGGCAAGATCATGCCGCACACCTTCGCTCACCTCGAAGATATCGACGTGCTCATCACGGACGACGAATTCCCCGCCTCCCTCAAAGAACAATTCCAACAGAGTAATATCGTGGTCATGTGACCCGACAAAACCGCCGCGGCGCGCAATTCGCGCCGCGGCGGTTTTTTATCCCTTTTTTATGACGTTTTCCGTTGTGCCGCTTTCGCCACATACACGATCCCCGCGGCGTTCGGACCGATGTGCGCGCCCACGGCGCAGCAGATGGAAAAGACGGGGCTGTTTTCCATGCCCGTTTCCCGCATGAGTTCCTGCGGCGGCGCATCGCTGTCCGTCTGCAAGAAATACACGGGATAGTCCCGATCGACCTCCTCCCGCAAAAAGGTCTGCGCGATCATTAAGAGCGCCTTCTTTTGCCCGTGCGTCCTGCCCGTGACCCCCACCGTGCCCGTCTGCGTCACGGTGACGATGGGCTTGATGCCGAGCAGCTCCCCCACGACGGCGGCGCTCCGTTTGAGTCTGCCTCCCTTAAAGAGATATTCGAGCGTGTTCAGGCAGGCATACAGCCGAAGGCGCGGGCGCAACTCGTCCAAAATCGCGATGACTTCCTCCGCGCTCCTGTCGCGGTACTTTCCCGCCGTCTCCACGAGGATGCGAAGCATGGCGGAAGTGCAGAGGGAATCGTAGATGTGCACCCGCGAAAAATTCCCCGACTCCTTCGCGAGCCGCGCGACATTGACGGTGCCGGACAACTGCGAAGAGATGAGCAGCACCAAAGCCTCTTCCCCCTCCGTCCGCGCGAACGCCTCCGAAAATTGCACTTCGGACGGCTGCGACGTGTGCGGAAATTCTCCCGAAAGCAAGCGTTTGTAAAATTCTTCCTTACTCAGTTCCACCCCGTCGAGATAGGCGTTTTCGCCGAAGACGACGGTGAGCGGCACCACTTCCCCCCCGAGCGCTTCTGCCTCCTCCCGCGAGATCTCCGCGGAGGAATCGGTGATGATTTTCAGCATAAACTCCCTCCGGGCGGCACCTTCGCCGCCCCTTCGAAAAAATCACCGCCATTATAGTGCCATTTGTTCACTTTGTCAACTGTTTTTTATGGAAATCAATAGTCCGTGATGCCGAGCACATAGTCCGAGCGCACGTCGAGCAGCGCGCAGAGCTTGGCGAAGGTGTCGAGCGCGGGAAAAATATCCTGCTTCATGTATTTGGACACGGTCTGCGCAGAGACGCCGATTGCCTTTGCGATCTCCTTTTGTGCCATCCCGCTGTGCGAGATCACTTCCCGCAAGCGCAGTTGAATGTCTTTCAGTTCCATAAATTCCCCCCATGTAGAACAGTTTTCCAAAAAAAATATCGCATAATGTACGATAAAACGCTTGACAATCGCATATTAGGTGATTATAATATGGGGTAGTTTCCGAAATTACCTTTACCTCGGAAACGGTAGATCGAGCACAAATACTTTCCCCCTAAAAAGTTGTTTACGCCTCGGTTTACCAAAAGCGCGCACGGCATCCTTTCGCCGTGCGCGTCCTTTTTTCGGAAACGATGAAAACCCGGGCAGTTCCTTATCGGATCCCCAAAATAAATTCAAGGGAGACAGACGTCTCCCTTGTTTTTGCCTACGGAATACACTCCGACCGTTTTTTCCGCTTTATGCTTCGCAGTTGGCTTTCAGAATTTTCAGGCTTTCTCTGAGTTCCTTCGGCAATCTGTCGCCGAATTGTTCGTAGTAGCCCGCGATCTCGTCCGCCTCGGCGCTCCAACGCTTTTTATCCACATAGAGAATGCTTTCGAGCGCCTCCTCGGAGAGATCGAGCCCCGTAAGATCGATGTCCTTGGCATAAGGGACGTAGCCGATCGCCGTCTCCCGCGCCTCCGCTTCGCCCGTGCAGCGCTTTAAGATCCAGTCGAGCACGCGCATGTTGTCGCCGAAGCCGGGCCAGATGAAGTTGCCCTCCGCGTCCTGGCGGAACCAGTTGACATTGAAGATCTTGGGCGGGTTTTTGATCTTTTTGCCCATTTCGATCCAGTGTCCGAAATAGTCCGCCATGTGATAGCCGCAGAAGGGTTTCATCGCCATGGGGTCGTGGCGCAAAACGCCGACCGCGCCCGTTGCCGCCGCCGTGGTCTCGCTCGACATGATGGAGCCGACGAACACGCCGTGATCCCAATCGCGGGACTGGTAGACGAGGGGGGTTGTCGTCGCCCGTCTGCCGCCGAAGATGATGGCGTCGAGGGGCACGCCCTCCTTGGAGTTGAACTCGGGGGAGAGGCAGGGGCAGCCTGTTGCGGGTGCGGTAAAGCGGGAATTGGGATGCGCAGCCTTCGTTCCGCTCTCGGGCGTCCACTCGTTTCCGAGCCAGTCGATGAGGTGTGCGGGCGCCTGTTTGGTGAGCCCTTCCCACCACACGGTGTTATCCGCGGGATCGATGGCGACATTGGTGAAGATCGCGCCCCGCTTGGTTGCGGCGAGGGCGTTGGGATTGCTCTTTTCGTTGGTGCCGGGGGCAACGCCGAAGAAGCCGTTCTCGGGGTTTACCGCCCAGAGCCTGCCGTCCTTGCCAATGCGGATCCACGCGATGTCGTCGCCCACGCATTCCACTTTATATCCCCTTTCGAGATAGTGTTTGGGGGGAATGAGCATGGCGAGGTTGGTCTTGCCGCACGCAGAGGGGAACGCCGCCGCCACATAATGTTTTTCCCCGTTCGGGTAGGTGACGCCCAAAATGAGCATGTGCTCCGCCATCCAGCCCTCGTTTTTACCGAGATAGGAGGCGATGCGCAGGGCAAAGCACTTTTTCCCGAGAAGTACGTTTCCGCCGTAAGCGGAGTTCACCGAGATGATGGTGTCGTCTTCGGGGAAGTGCATGATGTACCGTTTTTCGGGGTCGACGTCGCACTTGCAGTGGAAGCCCTTGATGAAGTCGCCATCCTCTCCGAGGAAGTCATAGCAATCGGTACCCACTCTCGTCATGATCGCCATGTTGAGCACGACGTAGATGGAATCGGTCACTTCGATGCCGATCTTGGAGAAGGGAGAGCCCACCACACCCATCGAATAAGGGATGACGTACATGGTGCGCCCCTTCATTTTGCCGCGGGCGATGTTGCCGCAGAGGGCGTACGCCTCCTTGGGATCCATCCAATAGTTGATGGGACCCGCGTCCTCTTTGTTCTTGCAGCAGATGAAGGTGCGGTC
>CANQRP010000058.1 GCA_947626305.1 uncultured Clostridia bacterium
CCTCGCTACCGGCTCGGCTGTCGCGGCGCAGTTCACAGCGCACCGCGCTGTTGAACAGAATTGCGCCGCTCCACCCTCAAGGGGTGGGCAAGGGGGAGGGGGGGAGCGAGCAAAGAATCGTGCGAAATATAATCACGTGCCTTAGGCGGAATTCACTTCCGCCGTGGGCGCCCCAATTCGGCAAAACCTTTTGTCTTTTTGTTTTTACGAAGCAACTTGCGGGCGGGCGTATTGCTACAATGGAAGAAATAACTTAACTCCTCACGGAAAAAGATTTTGCGCCGGCAAAAGATTTTTCGTGAACAAGAAATTTGTGAACCGAGTATGCCGCCACAAGCCCTTCTCCCGCGGCTTTGACGTATTGGTAGGGTCTGCCCGTCACATCACCCGCCGCGAACAGCCCCGCAAGGTTGGTGGACATATCGCGGTCGACTTTGACGTGTCCCCCCTCCGTCTCCAATCCGCCGACGAGAACCGCGGGAGGCGCGGAATCTTTGAGAAAAAACACGCCGTCCGCCGCGAGAGTCTTTCCGCTCTCGGTAACGACCCCCGCAACGCGCCCTTCGCCTGCGATCCCGACGATGACATCCTCCGAGGCTTCGATGTTCTCGGCGCGGAACACGGCGCCCCGATCGCGGCAAAAGACGTACACCTTTTTTGCGATCCCCGCGAGATATTCCGCTTCCTCCGCGTAGCTTTTCGAGGAGAGTTCACAGACGACGGTCCTGTTTTTATAGAGCGGACCGTCGCAAACGGCGCAATAGCTCACCCCTCTTCCGAGATACTCCGAGGCGTTTGCCGCCGTCTCCGTTTCCACCCCCGTTGCGAGGATGACGGAGCGGGCATTGAACCCCGTTTTGCCGCTCGTAAGCAGAAAACCGCCGTTTGAAGCGTACACGCCGTCGATCCTTGCCTTGGTGAACGGCACCTCTTCGAGGACCATCTGCCGTTCCAAAAGCGCGGCGAGCTCGACGCCGTTTCCCGAAAAGGAAGGGAAATTTCTTACCTGTTCCGCCTTCGGGAGTTTTTCGCCGAAGGGTTTCACGCCGACCCAGAGGAGGTCCTTTTTGAAATTTTTGAGTGTGAGCGCCGCCGTGTAGCCTGCGATCCCTCCGCCGACCACCGCGACATCGTAAACTTTGTTGCCCATACCGTCAGTATACCACATTCCCGCGTTTTTTGTCAAGTTGCGGGCGCCGCCGCGGACATTCTCCGCGGCGGCGCCCGCACATGCTATTTGATGAATTTTCCGTACACTTCGGAAGTCGGCGCAAACGACGCAAACGTCCCGGGATATTTTTTGATGATCTTCTGGATCTCGGCAATGTGCCGCTTTCGGATGATGCAGACGAGCACCTTGTGTTCGCTGTGCGAATACATCCCGATGCCGGGCACTTCCGTGACGCCGTGGTGGGTGGTCTCCATGATCTCCTTTGCGATCTCCTCCGCCTGGTTGGTGACGATCTCGAAGCGGTAAGCGGTCTTATAGCCCTGCAAAATGAGGTCGGACGTCTTGCTCGTGACGACGAGGGAGACGAGCGCTAAGAGCACGGGAGTGAGTTTGACCGCAAAATCGGCGTCCCACGGATAGTAGACGAAGAAGGAGACGAACACGACGATCGCATCAAACCCCGAAGTGAGCCAGCTCACGCTCAAAAAGCTCCATTTCTTTTTGACGAGGGAGGCGAGCACCGCCGTTCCCCCCGCCGTGCCGCAACTTTTGATCATGGTGGCGAGCGCAACGCCGAGGAAGATGCCGCCCGCAACGGCCGCAAGCAGTCCGTAGACGATGGGCTGGGTGCCGTCCGGGCTGACAAATTTGAGGTACTCAAACCCGTGGATATAGTCGAAGACAATCAAAAGCCCCGACGTCAAGAGCATGGAGAGGGTGGAGATGATCGCCTCCCGCTTCCCCAAAAGGAAGAACGCCAAAAAGAAGAGCGGGACGTTGATCATGAGCAAAAACCAACCCGAATTCCACTTGGTGACGTATTCGAGGAGCACGGCAATGCCGTTTGTGCCGCCCGGGGCGAACTTGTTGGGCGTGACGAAGATGTAGATACCGAGCGCGCGCACGATCCCCGACAGCAGAATGGGGATGACCGCGGCGGTGATGACGGCGCCGAGTCTCTTCCACGATTGTTTGTTCTTTTCTTGCATGGTTTCTCTCTTGATCGATGGAGTTCCCGCACGAGCCTCGCGGGGTCACTCCTCCCCTTCGCGTTTCTTTCGTTTGAATTTTTTGCGCCGGCTCTCTTTCCCCGCGTCCGTCTTGTCGTCCTCCGTCGGCGCGGCGGGCTCCCCGTTGGGCGGAAGCTCTTCCTTCCCGCCCCTCTTTTTTGCTTTTTCCTTCTTCTTCCCGGAAGCCGACAGCCTGTGAAGAAGCGCGACAGCCTCGAAAAATGCGGCAAGACAGCAAAGCGCGCCGAGCAAGACATTCAGATAGCCGACTTCGAGCGACGGCAGGAAAAAGAAGACGACGGCGCACACGAGGAGAAAAATGCACCCCGCCATGGAGATCTGCCACAGTTTGCTCTCTCTGCGGTCGGCGATGAGCGAATAGAAAAGTCCGAACGTGGCGCGCAGAAAAATGACCGCGGTCAGAACATAGAATACGGCGCTGCCCGCGTTTTCCGGCTGCACGAAGAGCCAGATCGCCAGCCCCACGAGCGCCGCTCCCGCAACGATGGCGGGCATGTTCGCATTCCCGAAAAAGGCGCCGAGCAGACAGCACAGCGCAACGACGCACAAAACCGCCCCCGTCGCTACGGCAAACGCGCGCAAATTCTCCGAGGGGAGAAAAAAGAGCGCAACTCCGACCGCAAGAAGGAACGCTGCCGGCAGGGGCGCGCCCCAGCGGAAGAGACCGAGTAGTCCCTTCCGCTTTTTCGTCTTTCGGGGGGCGTCCTTTGGGGGTTTCGCCTTCATCACATCAACGACCGATAGAGCGCAACGATGTCTTCGAAGGTGGGTTCCTTGGGATTGCCGGGGCGGCAGGCGTCCGCCATGGCGCTCTCGGCGAGGAAGGGAATATCCTCTTCCTTTACGATGTTCTTCAAATTCTGCGGAATGCCGACGTCGCGGGAGAGCGCGGCGACCGCTTCCACCGCAGCGGCACGGTACTCCTCTTGCGTCATCTTTTCGGTGCCCTGCACCCCCATTGCCTTGGCGATGTCGCGGTACTTTTCCCCCGTCGCCTCGGCGTTATACGCCATGACGGTAGGCAGAAGAATGGCGTTGGCGACGCCGTGCGGCGTATCGTACACCGCCCCGAGCGCATGCGCCATGCTGTGCACGATGCCGAGCCCCACATTCGAGAAGCCCATTCCCGCGATATATTGCCCGAGCGCCATGCCCTCTCTCCCCTCTTTTTCGCCCTTGACGGCTGAGCGGAGGGACTTTGCGATGATCTCGATCGCCTTCAAGTGGAACATATCCGTCATCTCCCACGCGGCTTTGGTGATGTAACCTTCGATGGCGTGGGTCAGGGCGTCCATGCCGGTCGCGGCGGTGAGCCCTTTGGGCATGGTGCTCATGAGATCGCTGTCCACGATGGCGACAACGGGAATGTCATGCACGTCCACACAGACGAACTTGCGCTTTTTCTCGACGTCGGTGATGACGTAGTTGATCGTGACTTCGGCAGCCGTTCCCGCCGTCGTCGGAATGGCGATGAGCGGAACGCAAGGGTGTTTGGTGGGCGCGACGCCCTCGAGGGAACGCACGTCCGCAAACTCGGGATTGGCGGCGATGATGCCGATCGCTTTCGCCGTGTCGATGGAAGAGCCCCCGCCCACCGCTACGAGGCAGTCCGCCCCGCTCCGCTGATAGGCGGCGACGCCCGCCTGCACGTTTTCGATGGTGGGATTCGCCTTGATGTCCGAATAAATTTCGTACGGGATGCCGGCTTCTTCCAAAACGTCCGTTGCCTTTTTGGTGACGCCGAATTTGAGAAGGTCGGGGTCGGAGCAGACGAATGCCTTTTTCAGCCCTCTGCCCGCGATCTCGCCCGCAAGCTCGCGGACGGAGCCCGCGCCGTGATAACTTGTTTCGTTGAGTATGATCCTTGCCATAATGACCCCCTTGCTCTCTTTTGAGAGACGGCTCTATTATAGCACTTTGCGCAGCGGATGTAAAGATTTTCGGCAAAGTTTTCCGCACGAAAAGAGGAGAGCTTTGCGCCCTCCCCTTCCCGAAGATTTATGGAGATGTTACAATGAACTATTTTTTCTGTACCTGCGTGCAGTGGGGACAGCCGCCGCAATTTCCGCAGCCGCAGTCGCATCCCCCCTTGCCCTGCTTTTTGCGGACGATCCGCCAAACGACGACCGACGCAACAAAACAAACGGCAAGCACGATGATGAGAATTTCGTACCAGTGCATTTAATCGCCTCCCTTTGCGATCGCCGCTTCCTCTTGAAGGGTTTCTTCCGCGACGTCGGGAGCCTTGGTCAAGGGGTGCTTTTTGTTCCAAAGGACGATACCGCCGACCGCAGCCGCCGCGCAGGCGAGCACGATGAACAACGTCCACCACCAATTGCCGACGAGGTAGATGACCGTGCCGACAATGTAGGAAGTAGCGAGCCAGAAGAGCAAGGTCCACGCGAATTTCCCCTTTGGAAGTTCGGCTTTCGCCGTGGCGCAGGCGGCAAAGCAGGGGATCGTCACCATGTTGAAGGCGATGAAGGAGATGAGCGCGGGAATGGTGATGCCGGTTGCGGAGATCATCGTGACCGCCTCCATCACCCCCTCTTCGGTCGCGATGTAAGCCCCCGCAACGGAAGCGGCAAGCGTGCCGAAAGTCGCAATGACATTCTCCTTCGCAACGAGCCCCGTGAGCGCCGCGACCGCGAACACCCAGCCTGCCGCGCCGAGCTGCGAGCCGAAGCCGAGCGGCGTGAACAGCGGCTGAATGAGCATGCCGACCGAGCCGAGAATGCTTTGTTCCATGTGCAGGTTCACGAGAAGGGTCTCCCCCTCGTATTCGATCTCCTCGGGCAGGAAGTGCCAGTTCCACGAGAAGTTGGAGAGGAACCAGATGACGATCGTCGAGGCAAAGATGATGGTGAACGCCTTCTTGACGAAGTGCTTGGTCTTATCCCACAGGTGGATCATCAGCCCCTTGAAAAGCGGCGCATGGTAGGCGGGAAGTTCCATGATGAAGGGCGGAACTTCGCCGCGCATGGTGGTCGAGCGCATCAGGATGACGCAGACGATCGCCGTCACGATGCCGATGAGGTACATCGAATAGGTGATGAGGTCGGCATTTCCGACATGGAAATATTCGACGATGCCCCCCGCGATAGCGGTGAGAATGGGCAATTTCGCGCCGCAGGAGAACATCGGAATGACGCGGATGGTCGCCGTGCGCTCGTTGTCGTCGGCAAGCGTACGCGTGTTGATCATGGCGGGAAGAGAACAGCCGAAGCCCATGATCATGGGCATGAACGCCCTGCCCGAGAGCCCGAAGCGGCGGAAAATGCGGTCGAGAATGAACGCGACGCGCGCCATGTAGCCGCTGTCCTCCAAAATGGAGAAGAAGAGGAACAGAACGAGAATTTGCGGCAGGAAGCCGAGCACGGCGGAGAGACCGCCCCAGATGCCGTCGCCCACAAAGCTCCCGACCCACAAAGGCGCGTTCGCGGTGGCGAGCCCAAGGAGTTCCCCTACCCAGTCGAGGCACCACGTCCAGAGGTTGGTGATGATGACGCCGGGCGAGAACACCGCGCCGTCGTAGAAGCAGGCGACGAGGGTCGTCCATGCGTTCTCCTCCCATTCGAGCCCCCCTTCCGCAGCCGACTTGAAGAGAGTGGGAAGTCTTCCCCCCGAAATAGCGCTAATGAAGAAGAGGTCTTCCGAGAAGGTGAGATGGAAGATCGCAAACAGAATGACGAGGAAGATGGGAATGCCCCAAATTTTATGGGTGAGCACCTTATCCGCCTTGTCGCTCTTGGTGAGCACTTCCCCTCTTTTCCTTCTCTCATAGGCGGTGGAATAGTTCGCGGAAATGTATTTGTAGCGCGCGTCCGCCACGACCGCTTCGAAGTCGGTCCCGAAGGTGTCGTCCTCAAAGGTCGCCTTGAAGGCGTCCACCATGGAGACGAGCTCGGGGTGCATCTTGACTTCGATCTCGTCCATTTCGGCGAGTTTTACGGCGTGGAAGAGCGGCGCGTCCACTTTCGCTCCCTTTAAGGCGATCGAGACGTCGCGCACGAGATGGGCGATGGGCGAATCGTGCAGCACGGTCGTTCCCTCGCGGGGCGTTTTGGAGATCTTGATCGCCCTGTCCATCAGTTCCTTGATGCCCGTGTTTTTGAGCGCAGATATCTCCACGACGGGGAGCCCGATCTTCTTTTCGAGTTCCTTTGCGTCGATCCTGTCCCCCGCCTTTTCCACCGCGTCCATCATGTTGAGCGCGATGATGACGGGCACATCGATCTCCATGAGCTGGGTGGTGAGGTAGAGGTTGCGTTCCAAGTTGGTGGCGTCCACGATGTTGATGACGCACTCCGGCTTTTCTTCGAGAATGAAGTTGCGGGAGATGACCTCTTCGGGCGTATAGGGCGAAAGGGAATAGATGCCGGGGAGGTCCACGATCTGCACGGGTTCTTCGCCCCGTTTATAGGTGCCCTCCCGCTTATCGACCGTCACCCCGGGCCAGTTGCCGACGTAGGCGGTGGAACCCGTCAAAAGGTTGAAAAGCGTGGTCTTCCCGCAGTTGGGATTGCCCGCCAAGGCGAATTTTTTCATCTTTTTACCTCCATTACGACGAACTCCGCCTCCGCTTTGCGCAGCGTGAGTTCATACCCGCGGATGGTGACTTCCAAGGGGTCGCCCAAGGGAGCCTTCTTGCGGAGCAGAACTTCCGCACCGGGCGTAACGCCCATGTCGAACAGTCTTCTTCTCAGTTTTCCTTCGCCCGAGACGGTCTTGATGATCCCCCTCTCGCCGACGGAAAATTCATTGAGATTCTTTGTCATTCTATGTATTTACCTCCGATTCTTTTCCAAGTTAGCAGCCGCGAACCGACTGTCAAAAGAGATGCACACCGAAGTGTGCGGAACTTTTAAGCGACGTAGATGCGGCTTGCGAGATTTCTGTCGAGCGCGAGCCTTCCGTCCTTCACCATGCAGACCGCGCTCCCCCCGCTCGAGGAGAGCACCGTGATCGTGGAATCGGCGATCACCCCTAAATTTGCAAGGTGCTTTTTGGTTTTTTCGTCCACAATGACTTTTACGATCTTCATTTCCTGCCCCACGGGGGCGAGCAACAGCGGCATAGGCTTCTTCCTCTAACGGTGATATTTTTGTCGGTTCGTTATTGCGAACCATTCTTCCGAAAAAAATTCGCATTTTTTGTGCCTTTGGTTCGGCAATGCGAACTCATGTCCTTCAAAAAAGCGCTTTTCTGCGCTTTCCGAAAGGTATTCTATCACGATTTTATGCGGCTGTCAACTGTTTTAGCACACTTTTTTCAAAAAAAGTTCGCAATTGCTAACTATTTTTTGTGGAGGGAGAGAGAAAGCTGTCCCCCAACTCGTTTGGGGGAAAGTGGCACGCAGTGCCGAAAGGGGGGGCGGTGTTCCGAGCAGGAAAATAAGGTGCCCCCTTCCCTACCCTCCCCCCAACAAGTTGGGGGGAGGCGAAGAGCCGCCCTTTACTTCCTTTTCGGCTCTAAAAATCGAATGAGGCGGAGGACGCCGACAACGAGAAGCGCCACAGCGATGACGCCGAACACGATGAGATAAACATAGCTGTACGGTAGCGTATCGAAGAGCAGGAACAACTTTCCGTGCTCGATCCTGCCGAGCTGCATCAAAACGACGAAGGGTGCAATCGCGATCACGGGCGCCGCAAGCGCGAAGAACCTTTGCAACGCCTTCTTTTTGATACAAGCCACGATCATTCCCGCCCCGAAGACGCCCGCGCCGAAGATGAGCGCAAGCAGTTCCCCCTGCAAGCAAGGCATGGCGAGCGCATCGCTTGCATCAAGCGCAAAGAGCCACTCTCCAGACGCCGCCAACCCGATGAGCGCGACGATCAGAAAACCGGTTGCGAGCAGCGCAACCACGGCGAGCGTTGCCAACACCGTCGTGAGCGCGATCGACAGAAAGAAAAACCCCGTTTTGCGCGTTCTTCCGATGGGCATCACGTTAAATAGGGAGGGACGAACGCGCGTGGCATCGCAGAGCGAAATGACCGAGCCGAATGTGAACACGGCAAAGGTCAGCGAGGCGGGAACGGCGTCGCCTCCGAGGAAGGTCAAGCCCCAGATCAGAAAGAGCGCGGAGATCGCCAAGAGCCACGAAGATCTTCCCGTCTGCACTCTTTGCCCTTCGTTGGGCACGAAGTTGAGCGCCATGTAGTACGTCCAAAAGCCTACTTTTTTCTCTGTGTTCGCAGTCATTTTTTCTCCTCCTCTCCGAGCAGATGTACGAAGATCTCCTCCACCGTCGGCGTCTTGACGAGCACATTCTCCCCGAAAACATCCCGCCGCTTGGTAAGGAAGGTATAGCCGAACATCGACTTCTGTACGCCGATCCCCTCCTCTTTCATCTCTTCGGAAAGTTCGGGCGCCTGCACAAGGCGATAGGTCTCGCAGAGCGTCTCCTTTTCCTCGCTGAGCAGAACTTTGCCGTCTTGCAGGACGGCGAGGTAGTCGGCGATCTTGTCGAGGTCCTCCGTAATGTGGGTGGAAAAGAGCACCGTGTGCCCTTCGTCGAGCATGAACTGTTGGATGAGGTCGATGACCACTCCCCTGTCGTAGGGGTCGACGCCCGCAGTGGGTTCGTCGAGGAGCAAAATATCGGGCTTTTGGCAGAGAGCGAGGATCAGCCCGAACTTGCGCTTCATGCCCGTTGAGAAGGTCCTCACAGGCTTGTCGACGGGGAGCTCGAATTTTTTCATGAGTTCTCCGTACCTCTCCTCGTCGAAGGCGGGATACATGCCCTTTACGATCTTTACAAGCCGCTTGGGTTTGAGATAGGTGGCAAAATGAGGCGTGTCGAATACGCACGCGATCTTGCGCATGACTTCCGTCTCGTTGCCGAAGAAGGGAATGCCGTTATAAAGA
>CANQRP010000059.1 GCA_947626305.1 uncultured Clostridia bacterium
TTCGCCATCGCATCGTGCCGCGCGAGGAAGTCTGCGAGGGCGTCCGTCTCTTTGCTCTCCCCCTTTGCGGCGGGGATGTCGCCGTACGAAGGCGGAGCGAATGCGGCGTCCTGCGACCGGGGCTCTTCGGGTGGGGTCTCGGGCGGGGTCGGTCGGTTTTGTGCCGTGAGCGCCGAAAGTGCGTCGAGAAGCTCGAAGATGCCGAATTTTTCCACGAAAAATCACCTCTTTTATTAAAATTTTCGGAAGAAAACGTCCGTAGACATCGGTTTTTGATTGCCAAAAACCGTATTTTAGTATATAATTGAAGGCGTATCGTTAGAACCAAGAATTTTCATCGAACGTAAGGAAGCGACATATGCGTAAAATACTCAGAAATGTGATGACAATTTTCACGGCGGGCGTGCTCGCCGTCGGTGCGGGATCCCTTGCCGCCTGCGGGACATCATTCACCCCGCTCAAAGACGCGCCTTCCGCCACTGACGAAGTGCAGTCGAACGGCGGTTTCGCGGTGGAAAAGGGAGACTACGTTTATTTCATCAACGGCGTTGAGACCTACACCTCCGACAATACTTACGGTTCTCCCGTAAAGGGCGCGCTGATGCGGGTCAAAAAGAGCGATGTGGAGAAGGGCGAAAACAATGCCGAAACGGTCGTGCCCTCTTTGATGGTCGCTTCCGATTATTCGTCGGGCATCTATATTTACGGCGACCGCGTTTATTACGCGACGCCCAACAGCGACCGCAACATGCAGGGCGTGATAGAGAGTGGCTACCTCAACTTCAACAGTGCGAAGCTCGACGGCTCGGATGTAAAAACCTATTTTAATGTATCGAGCAACTCCACCGTTTACCGCTACATCGAGGTAGACGGAACCGTATATGTGCTGTATGTGGACGATTCCGACCTCCATTCCTACAACACGGCGACCGACACCGACACCGAGCTCGCGCGCTCCATGGGCGCCTACGTGCTCAACAGCCTCGATAAGAGCGACCCCTATGTTTACTATACGATGAGCGTGACTGCCGAGATCGACGTTCCCGACAGTTCCGTCTCCCGCAGCTATAACCAGATCTACCGCGTCCGCGCCGACGCAACGGAAGCGCCCGCCGGATACGATTACGAATGGAACCAGGAGTACCTCGACGAGAACGACGGCGAAGTGCCCTATCTCAACCTCGGCGAGATCGTGCTCGACGGCATCGGCTCCGTGTTTGAGGATATGCCCACCCGCTTCTCCCACGAAGTGAAGGACGGCAAACTCACCGACACCCCCGAATCCGCGCTCGGCTTCACCTATACGTTGCAGGCATACACCAACGAAGGTATCTACTTCACCCGTTCCGACCTTGTCACCACGAGTACCCAGGGCGAGGGCGGCTGGCTGTATTATCTTCCCGTCAGCGCACTCGACGCAAATTGGAATTCAGTCACGGGGAACAGATCGGACGGTGCGCTCGAAGTCATCGCGCAGAGCACGACCAACGCGGGTACCGCGGCGATCTTCTACAAGGAAGGCGATGCCCACCACTATCTCTATGTGAGCAACAGCTCCCTCTACCGTGCGGACGTCAAGGAAAACGGGCTTGCGGACATCACCCTCATTGCAACGGGCGTCGGCAGCGCCACGCTCAACTTCATCGACGCCACGTCCGATTCCGCCTATAAGTATAAGTATGTGTATTACACGGCGTCGGGCAGCATTTACCGTGCCGTATACAACGGCACCGCAGAGGATTATAACATCCTCAACTACGAAGCAAACAAACCTTATCAACCCGCGCAGATCCTCAAAATTTCCCACGCGCAGAGCTGGTATAACTTCGAACTCATCGACGGTATCCTCTACTATGCGGACGCAGAGACCATCGGTTCTTCCTCCTACACCTACATTTCCGCCGTCGACCTCAAAAAAGACGGAAAGCTCATGAACAACGCCGAACTCGCCGCATTCGACGACGAGTACGAGGCGGCGATTGGGGAGGACAGCTATTATCAGGAACTCACCGACGACGGTAAGACCAATCTCGCCACCGCCGTCCGCTACTACTTCTACACCGGCAGCTCCGATCAGTTTAACGCGAACATCGAAGAGGCGGAGAAGGAGACGGGCAAGAAGAACACCCTCTATTCCGAAGACGAAGTAAAGGCGTTTGACGAGTACACCGCAAAGACGGATGTAAAACTCCGCTCCGACTTCATCACCAAGCTCGGCAAGATGAGCGAAACCGATGAAGAGAGCGTTGCGGACTATTGGAAGAACACGTTGCAGCACTACACCGCTCCCGCAACGGACGTGGAAACGGGTTTGCCCGCATGGGCATGGGCGCTCATCGGCATCGCCATCGGGCTTGTCGTCATAGGCGCCGCGGTCGCCGTGTACTTCTTCCTGCGTTCCCGCAAGACGGACGATACGCCGGTGGAGCGCAAGATGTTCGTCGACACCACGGACGACGAGGATGTGGATGTATATGCAATGGACGAGCCCACCCCCGAAGAGGTCCCCGAAGAGAACGTAGCTCCCGCCGAGGAACCCGCGGAAACACCTGCGGAGCCCGAAGCCCCCGCCGAGGAACCCACGGAAGCACCTGCGGAGCCCGAAGCTCCCGCCGAGGAACCCGCGGAAACACCTGCGGAGCCCGAAGCTCCCGCCGAGGAACCCGCGGAAACACCTGCGGAGCCCGCTCCGGAAGAAAAACCCGAAGAATAAACGCACAAGACTCGCCTCTCTTTCGGCGGGTCTTTTTTTGTGCCGCGAAATATTTTTTAACTTTTTTGCAAAATACAGCGCAAAACGGTTTACAAATATCGGCAATCCTAATATAATTTATTAGCCTATCGCAAAATAGCGGATAGGGATTCGTAAGGAGAAAAAATTATGGTTCGCTACATGAAGTGTCCGCGTTGCGAATTGAATTACATCGACGCGGAGAAACAGGAATACTGCGATGTGTGTCTCAAAGAGATGAAGGGGATCCGTACGGACGCCGATGAGCTTGAAGAGGAAGAGGCAAACGAGCTTCCCACCGAACTCTGCCCCGTCTGCGGAGAGAACATGATGCGCGCGGGCGAAAAGATGTGCGACGAGTGCCGCAAAAAATTGGAGCTCGAGGAAGAAGAGGGGGGCGACATCGAAGAGGACGACGAATGGCGCGAGTATCTCGACGACGACGCCGACGACCTCGACGACGGGCTCGACATCGGCGAAACGTTCGATGAAGAGGAGTCCGAAGAAGAGGAGGAAGAAGAGGAAGAATACAGCGACGAGGAGGAAGACCTCGACTATGTTACGGGCGATGAGATCTATACCCTCGGCGGCGACGACGATGAAGACGATGACGAGGGAGAAGGCGACGAAGACGACTTTTGACGATAAAATACGGTTCGCCGCCCCGCGCTGCATGCAGCGCGGGGCGGCTTTTTCCTCCTGCGGATTCAGACGGTTTTTGCCTAATTATCACCAACCAGGCGTTTTTGGTCTAAGATAAAGTCATGTACGGTCAAAGACTCAAAGAATTACGGGCGGAAAAGGGATTGTCGCAGGAGGCGGTCGCGCGCGAGCTGCATTGCAGCCAGCGCACGGTGAGCCGATATGAGTTGGAACAGCTCGACCTGTCTTCGGAGGCGGTCATCGCCCTCTGCCACCTTTTCAAAGTGTCCGCCGACTATCTTCTCGGCTTGGAGGACGAAACGGGCGCGAAGACGTACCGCTGAGCCTTATGAATTTTCATACACTGGCGGAAAAACTCAAAGACGCATGCGTCCGTTACGAGGAAACGCACAACTTCACCTGCGACGTCTGCGGGCGGGAAGTATTCGAAAACGAGCGCGTGTGTGCGGCGTGTCGGGAGTGCCTTCCCGTAAACATCGCCCCCGTCTGTCCGCGCTGCGGCAGAAAGGTGGGAGAAAACGGGCTCTGCCTCGATTGCAAGGCAAAAATTCCCGTCGTCGGCAAGGCGCGTTCCTGCTTTTTGCACGAGGGCGAAGCGGCACGGCTCGTGGTTCGCTTCAAGCGCGGGCAGAAGTATCTTTTCCGCACCCTTTGCGACTTTTTGCAACCGCTTGTCGGGCGGGAATTCCCCGAAGCCGACGCCGTGACTTTCGTCCCCATGACGGAGAAGGCGGAAAAAGCGCGCGGCTATAACCAGTCCCGCCTGCTGGCGGAAGAGCTGTCGCGGCGCACGGGGCTCGAATTTCTCGCTCCCGCCGTCAAACAGCGCGAAACGGAGGCGCAGAAATTTTTGGGCAGAGCCGAGCGCGCCGAGAACCTGAAGGGCTGTTTTCATGTCCGCGAACGCAAAGCCGTGCGCGGGCGGCGCATCCTCATCGTAGACGATACGCTCACAACGGGCGCCACGTCGGACGAACTCGCCTCCGTGCTTCTGCGCGCGGGTGCGGCGACGGTCTTCCTCGTCACGGTGACGAGCGTTCCGAAAAAGGACCCGTTCGGCAAAAAAGAATAAGATCTGCGCTTTTTCATCCCCCCATACGGGGGGATTTTTTTGCATATTTTCGGTATGTCTGTCGTAAATTAGAACAGCGGATCGGAGGAAAAGTCAAAAATCGCGCCCTTTCGACAAACTCTTCCTTTTTTCCGTCCCGAAAATATTTTATCATGATGGAAGTGCGCTTTATCACAGTTCGGCTCAAATATGTCATCGTGGCGGCGGCGCTCCTCCTGCTTGTCATTGCGGGCGGACTTACGGCAAAAGCCGCCGGTGCGGAAACGGTCTTTTGGAGCGGTTCGCGCTCTCTTCCCATTTACAATGTCGACCGCGACGACAACAAGATCGCCATCTCGTTCGACTGCGCATGGGGTACGGAACACACCGACGCCATTCTCTCGGCGCTTGCCTCGGCAAAGGTGCACGCCACCTTCTTCACCGTGCAATTTTGGGCGGAAAAATATCCGAACTATCTCAAAAAGATCGACGCCGCGGGGCACGAGATCGGCACACACAGCGCGACCCACTCCTATATGTCCCGATTGAGCGAATCGGAGATCCGCGCCGAACTCAAAACCTCTTCCGAGGCGATCGCCTCCGTTACGGGCAAACCGGTAACACTCTTCCGCCCGCCCTACGGCGACTACGACGATCTGCTCATTGATACCGTAGGCGCCATGGGGCTGTATCCCATCCAATGGGACGTGGACTCTCTCGATTGGAAGGACCTCTCGGCGGCGGACATCGCCTCCCGCATCATAGAGCGGGTCAAGAGCGGTTCCATCATCCTCTGTCATAACAACGGGCTGCACACGGCGGAGGCGTTGCCCATCATCTTCGATACTTTGCACGCCAGGGGGTTCGAATTCGTGCCCGTCGGCGAGCTCATTTACAAGGAAAACTATACGATAGACCACGCCGGCACGCAAAAGGCGGAAAACAGGGCATGACCCCGGGAAATACTGTGGAGGTACAGAATAACATATGGATCACTGCGCGGAAAAAAACAACAAAGTGTATTTTACGGGAGAGATCGTCACCGAAGCGACGTTTTCGCATGAAGTGTACGGCGAGGGATTTTACGAATTGTTCGTGAAGGTCATGCGTCTTTCGGGGCAGGCGGATATTCTGCCCGTCACCATTTCGGAGCGCATCATCGAAAAGAACGATCTCAGGGTGGGTAGCACGATCTGTGCGCTCGGGCAGTTCCGCAGCTACAACAAACTCGAGAACGGGAAATCGCGGCTCATGCTCACGGTATTCGTACGGGAACTTGTCGAAAACGTCCCGTCCCGCAACCCCAACAGCATTGTGCTCTCTGGCTATATCTGCAAGCCGCCCATCTATCGCACGACGCCGTTCAACCGCGAGATCGCAGACCTGCTCATCGCCGTCAACCGCGCCTACAACAAGTCGGATTATATCCCCTGCATCGCATGGGGCAGAAACGCCCGCTTTGTGCAAAATCTCAAGGTGGGGGACAGAGTGGCGCTCTCGGGCAGGATCCAGAGCCGGGAATATCAGAAGAAACTCTCCGAAACGGAGATCGTCACCATGACCGCTTACGAGGTGTCCATCAGCAAACTCGCCGCCTTCGACGCGGGCGAGACGTTCGACCTCGAAGGGGAGTTCGACCTCTACGCCTCCCCCTCTTCGAGCGGCTATTGAGCGATCTGCTCCCTCCGCAAGGGGGGAGCTTTTTTCGGGTTGACAAAACCGGTCGGTTCTGCTACAATGGTGGCGCCATGAAACGCAGCAAAACGGAACAGATACGGGGCATTCAGGAGGTGCTCGAACGGCACCGCCGCTTCGATCTCGACTATATCCCCTTTATCGGCACATGGAGAATGCCGGACGGGAACTATCCCTACCGCCAGCGGGGGGCGAACGCCTTCTGGACGGGCTTTTGGCGCACCGTCATGTTCCTCTTCGGGTGGATCCTCACGGGCGTCTGCTTCGGTGCGCGGGTCACGGGTAAGAAAAATTTGCGCGCCCTCAAAAAGAGCGGTGCGATCTGCGTGTGCAACCACTTCAATTATCTGGACACCCTGTTTGTGCGCCAAGCCGTGGGGCACTACCGCTCCTACCACACCATGGGTCCCAAAAACAACAAAGACGGCTTCGGCGGATGGGTGATCCGCCATGGGGGCATGCTCCCATTCAGTGCGGACCACACCGCCGCGCGCAATCTCAACACAGAGATCGAACGGCTGCTCCGGAAGGGGAAGATCGTCAATTTTTATCCCGAACAGGCGCTCTGGACGAACTACCAAAAGCCCCGTCCCATGAAGGACGGCGCCTTCCATTACGCAGTCAAACACGGGGTGCCCGTACTTCCCGTCTTTTGCACCTTCAAAAGAAAGCGGAGCGGACATATCCGCAAACTCCGCATCCACATCCTGCCCGCGGTCTACGCAGACGAGACGTTGCCCCGCCGTGAGAAGATGGACGCGATGAAGGCGCAAGCGGAGAAGGAGTGGAAAGATTGCTACGAAAGCGTCTACGGGATCCCGCTCGAATATCTTCCGCCAAAGCGCGCCGCGGAGGAAGAAAAAGCATAAAAAACATGAAAACAGAAAACCGAGGGAGGCAAACATGCCTCCCCCAGTTTTTTATCGGGGTGCCCGTTCGGGCTGTTTTTCAGAGATCCGCCTTTTTCTGCTCTTCCTGCCTGCTCTCCGCCGCGCGTTCCGCCACGTTTTCGTCCGTGTAGCGGATGCGCTCGGTCTGTTTCCATGCGGGCAAACGGTTTTTGCGCGCATAGATGCGGCTCGAGAGGAAGAGGGGGATATATTCGAGCAGATAGAAGGGGTTAAAGAGGAGCATGCACAGCTTTTCTCCCCCCGAGAGCACGCGGAAGGTGTCCGGGTCGGAAGAGAGGGCGAGCACGCCGAAGATGAAGAGAAGGGTATACATGACCCAAAACGGCATAAACACGAGCAGCCAACTCGCGTAGAACCAATTGAGATCGCGGTGCAGAACATAGTATACGGCAAGCGCCGCGCCCGCGAGCATCGTGACGATCGTCGTGACCGCAAAGATCAGGAGCGGGGTGATGCCGAAGAAGTATTCCCGCTCGCCGTTGGTGAGTTTTCCGCGCTCCTTTGCCTGCCGCTTGATCTCCGATTTATATTTCTTGTCGCACTGAGAATACCCCGTGAGCCACCGCACGCGGCGGGTGTAGTTCTCTTTGTGCCCGAGCGCCTCCTCCGTGTAGATGATGGCATAAGGGTAGAACATCGACTTAAAGCCGCGCAGCAGGCTGTCGAGTTTGAGCTCGTAGTCCTCGGTGAGGGTGCGGTAGGGCCAGCCGCCGATCTCCTCGATCACCCGCCGTTTGAGCATCATGCCCTGCCCGCAGAGGTTGAGGGGGATGTCTTTCTGCATACGGTAGAGGTTTCCGAGGTCGTCTATCATCGGCCAGGTCAAGGTGGAGCAGTTGGAAAAGACGGAGCGGTCCTTCTTTTCGCCCAAATAATTTTTGGCGAATTTGCGGGTAAGGAAGATGTCGTAATCGTGTTCGAGCGCGTTGTTGAGTTCGGCGATGTAATCGGGAGCGAGCACCGCGTCGGCATCCACGATGACGAACGCCTCGTAGGAGCGGAGCTCCTCCTGCGTGAGCGCCTTGAAGTAGCCGTCGAGCGCGTCGCCCTTGCAGTTCTGCTTGTCCACGACGAACACCTTCGCGCCGAAATTCTTCGCAAGTTCCACGGTGGGGTCGTCGGGCTCTTTCACGATCACGTTCACATCGTAAAAGGCGGGGTCGTAGGTCTGTTTTTTGAGGGAGGCGAACAGGTCGCCGATGATCTCGCTCTCGTCGCGGGCGGGAATGATGACGGAAATTTTGCGCTTGTTTTGAGCACGCTTATAGGGCGGCTTTTTGAAGCCGTAGCGGAAGCCGACGATCTTCGGCAGATATAACAGCACCGCCAACAGGGAGAGCACCCCATAAACGAGCAGGATGTTGCGAACCAGGATACTCATTTCCGTTTCCTATCTTGTATTATACCGAGCAGCGGACACCTTGTCAAGAAAATATCATATATTTATATGACAAGTGAGACGAAAGCCCGCCCGCGCGCTCCGAATAGGAGCGCGCGGGCGGGCGATATGTTTTTCAGAAAGCGCACTTTTCGGCGAGGTAGGCGCAAAGCTCTTCCGCGGGCAGGCGCACCTGCTCCATGCTGTCGCGGTCGCGCACGGTCACGGTGCCGTCTTCCAGCGTGTCGAAGTCGACCGTGATGCAGTAAGGGGTGCCGATCTCGTCCTGACGGCGGTAGCGCTTGCCGATGGAGCCCGCCTCGTCGTAGGTGACGGGGAAGCGCTTTTTCAGCGTGTTCAAAATCTCTTTCGCCTTGGGCGCGAGGTTCTTTTGCAGGGGCAGCACCGCCGCCTTGTACGCCGCGATCGCGGGATGGAAGTGCAGCACGGTGCGCACATCGCCGCCCTCGAGGGTCTGCTCTTCGTACGCCTCGGAGAGGACCGCAAGCATGAGGCGGTCGGCGCCGATCGAATACTCGATGACGTAGGGGATGAACTTGCTCCCGTCGAAGGGGTCCACATAGAGGAGGGACTTGCCCGAATATTCCTGGTGGCGGGAAAG
>CANQRP010000060.1 GCA_947626305.1 uncultured Clostridia bacterium
GTAAGCCCGAGCGTATCCCATTGGTCGTTCGCTTACCCAATGGGATTCTCTCCTCCCTCGCGTTGCTCGGTCGTCGGAATGACAGGAAGAAATAAGGATGAGATGTCTCCACTAATGTGTGAATACTTCACATAATATTCTTCGTCCAGCGCGGCAGAAGAATGACGTCGCGGATATTTTCCATGCCCGTGACGTACATCACGAATCGCTCGAAGCCGAGCCCGAACCCGCCGTGCGGCACGCTGCCGAAGATGCGGAGGTCGAGATACTGTTTGTAGGCGTCTAGATCCATCTTGCGCTCTTTCATCGCCGCAACGAGTTTGCCGTAGTCCGCTTCGCGCTCGCTCCCGCCGATGATCTCACCGATGCCAGGCACCAAAAGATCGGTCGCCGCCACCGTCTTGCAGTCGGGGTTTTGCTTCATGTAGAAGGATTTGATCTCCTTGGGGTAGTTCGTCACGAACACGGGGCGCTTGAACACCTGTTCGGTGAGGAACTTTTCGTGTTCGCTCTGGAGGTCGCTCCCCCACTTTACGGGGAACTCAAAGCGGCTGTTCTCCTTTTCGAGGATCCCGATCGCCTCGGTGTATTCGCACACCGCAAAGTCGGAAGTCGCCACATGGGTGAGCTTTTCGATGAGCCCCTTCTCCACAAAGGAATCGAAGAACTTGATCTCATCGGGACATTCGGTCAGCACCGCGTTGATGAGATATTTCAACAACTCCTCGGCGACCTCGATGACGTCGGGAAGCTCGGCAAAGGCGATCTCGGGCTCCACATGCCAGAACTCGGCGAGATGGCGCGTCGTGTTGGAATTGTCCGCACGGAAGGAGGGTCCGAAGGTGTAAATTTTGCCGACCGCCGTCGCCGCGATCTCCCCTTCGAGCTGTCCCGAGACGGAGAGCCCCGCCTTTACGCCGAAAAAGTCGTTTTTATAGTACTCCTCTTCCGTTTTATAAGCGGCGTTCCACGGCTGGGTGGTCACGCGGAACATCTCGCCCGCGCCCTCGCAATCGCTCGCCGTAATGAGGGGAGTGTTCATGTAGTAGTACCTGCGTTCGTGGAAGAAGCGGTGGATCGCCTGCGCCGCCACCGAGCGGACGCGGAACACCGCCGCAAACGTATTCGTGCGGAGGCGCAAATGGGGAATGGAGCGTAAAAACTCGAGCGTGGTGCGCTTCTTCTGAATGGGATACTCGGGCGGGCACTTGCCGAGAAGCGTCACTTCGAGCGCGTTGAGCTCATTCCCCTCTCCTTTGAACGCCTTGACGACGCATCCCTTCACTTTTACGCTCGCGCCGAGCTTGGTGCATTCGGGGTCGACCGTGAGCGCATTCTTGTCGATCACGACCTGCAAGCGCGGAAAGCTCGTGCCGTCCGCGAGTTCGAGGAAGGCGACCTGCGCCGAGTCGCGAAAGGTACGCACCCAGCCGCACACGACGATCTCCCGTCCGATGAGTTCCTGTTTGTTGAGTACTTCGTAGATATCGATATGTTTCATAAAAAACCTCGTTGATGATTGTCAATTCGCCCCGCCCGCACGTTCTATGTTGTCACCTTGGCTGCTTTTTTCGATTGTCATTTCGCCCCGCCCGCACATTCTATGTTGTCGAAGGGCGGCACAAGGAGCGTAAGCGACGAAGTAGTGAAGCGAAGCGGAATCGAGAAGTCTCCACCTTGTTGCCCCTCGCTGTCATACCGAGCGGCGCCTTACGCTGTCATACCGAGGGCGCAAGCCCGAGTGTATCCCCATGGTCGTTCGCTTACCCAATGGGATTCGCTCCTCCCTCGCGCCCCTCGGTCGTCGGAATGACAGAGGAACCCCGCGCGTTTTAATGTCACCCTGAGCGAACGAGAGGACAACTAAGTTGATGCACAAAGCAAGTTTCCTCACGGAAAAAGATTTTGCGCAAGCAAAAGATTTTTCGTGAATATAATTACTGCGCGGAGCAGGGTTCCCCTGCGGCAGCGCACACAATTTGCCGCACTCTTACGGCTTGTTGTGAAAGCCGAGCGAACGAGAGGACAACTAAGTTGATGCAGGAGGAAGGTTTCCTCACGGAAAAAGATTTTGCGCCAGCAAAAGATTTTTCGTGAATAAAAACACTTGCCTTAGGCGGAATTCACTTCCGCCGTGGGCGACCCCATTTGTTGCACACTTGCAACTTCTTGTCCGATGAAACGAACGAGAGGACCAAGCAGGTTAAACCGCAAATGCCCATTTCTTCACGGAAAAAGATTGCGCAGCAAGATTTTTCGTGAACCCTCTCAGTACGCTCTCGCAAAAAACACCGTGTGCACGGACGGCTTTCCGCAAGCAACGCACTTTGCCGCGGTGTTTTCCCCGTCCATGACGCGCGCCGTCGCCTGTGCAAATTCCTTCACTCTGTCCTCGCATTCGCGGCAGCCGCACCAGCCCGCACGCACAAAATTCCCGCCGTCCACGCCTTTGAGCAGCTCGTCGAGCGTCTCCGCATTCACAATGCGCTCGTGCATGCGCTTTTTCGCTTTTTGATAAAGATTTTCCGAAATTTCGCCGAGCAACGCGCACAGTTCCTCGCCCGCAGAGGCAAGTTCGAGCTCGCTCTTTTCGCAGGTGTCGCGGCGAAACACGGTCATCTTACCGTTTTCGATGTCGCGCGGACCGAGTTCGACCCGCACGGGTACCCCCTTCATCTCCCATTCGTTGAACTTCCAACCGGGGGAATTCTCGCTGTCGTCGAGTTTCACGCGCAGTCCCGCCTTTTGCAGCCGCTCTCTGAGTGCGTGACACGCGTCGAGCACGCCCTCTTTCTTGGCGGCGATCGGCACGATGACGACCTGCACGGGAGCGACGGGAGGCGGCAGTATGAGCCCTCTCTGGTCGCCGTGGGTCATGATGAGCGCACCGATGAGACGGGTGGAAACCCCGTAACTCATCGTATAGCCGTGTTGCAATACGCCGTCCTTGCCCGTAAATTGCACGCCGAACGCCTTGGCGAAATTCTGCCCCATGTAGTGGGTCGTGCCCGACTGCAAACTCTTGCCGTCGTGCATCATCGCCTCCATGCCGTAGGTGGCGACCGCACCCGCAAACTTCTCTTTCTCCGTCTTGCGTCCCGTCAAAACGGGCATGCAGAGCACGGTCTTTGCAAATTCTTCATACAGATGAAGCATGTTGAGGGTCTCTTGTTCGGCTTCCTCCTCCGTCGCGTACACGGAGTGCCCCTCCTGCCACAAAAATTCGCTCGTGCGGAGGAAGGGACGGGTCGTCTTTTCCCACCGCATGACGTTGCACCACTGATTCATCCGAAGGGGAAGGTCTCGCCAGCTCTCCACCCATTTGCCCATCATGTGTCCGATGATCGTCTCCGAAGTCGGACGCACAACGAGGGGTTCTTCGAGTTTTGCGCCGCCCGCATGGGTGACGACGGCAACCTCGGGTGCAAACCCCTCCACGTGCTCCGCCTCTTTCGTCATGAAGCTCATGGGGATGAGGAGCGGGAAATAGGCGTTTTCCACCCCCGCCTGCTTGAAACGGGAATCGAGCTCGCGTTGGATGTTCTCCCAAATGGCGTAGCCGTAGGGGCGGATGACCATGGTGCCCTTTACGGGACCGTAGTCGACGAGCTTCGTCTTGACGACGACGTCGGTATACCACTGCGGAAAGTCGGTTTCGATGTCCGCGATCTGAGAAACGAATTGATTTGCCATAAAAAATTCTCCTGTTTCATGCGTATTATACCATGTTTTTTGCGATTCGTCCAACATTTGCAGAGGGTTTTTGAAATTTTACCAAAGCGTCTGATGGGTGTGGGCGACCTGCGCCCCATTTATGGGTAGAGCGGCGCAATTCTGTTCAACAGCGCGGTGCGCTGTGAACTGCGCCGCGACAGGAGGCGTGGCACCGCCGACGGGCTTTGCGGCGGTCCCTGCCGCCCAAAGCGGGTGGCTCACGCAGTGAGACAGGTGGGGGTATTCTAAATTGTCATGTCGACCGAAGGCGTCAGCCGAAGTGGAGACATCTCAACCTCGTCGCCGCACGCCCACTTAATACGCTTTTCTCGCCTTCCGGCGCAGAGTCATCCCCCCACTGTCATACCGAGGGCGCAGCCCGAGTGTATCCCCTCGATCAAGCGCCCCTCCTTGCGAGCCCGCAGTGCGAATCCGACATCTCTGCCGCAAGAGCGTGGAGTGTATTCTCCGCGCCCTCCCCTTTTTCGAGCGCCGCAAAAATATTTTGCAAATGGGCGGGAAAATCACTTGACACTTTACGGAAATTTGGTATAATAAGATATGCTTTCACGAATGCCGAAGGCAAAATCTCCCGCAAAAAGACGAAGTATTTTTGCGGGATGAGGAGCAACAACGAAGCGCACTTGCACTTTTTGTTTACGAAAAGTGCTTAAAGCGGAGTTTGTTGCGACGATGTAGCGCAGTTTGGTAGCCCAAAGGGTTCCCGCAAAAAGACGAAGTATTTTTGTGGGATGAGGAGCCGCCGAAGGCAAACGGAGCTTTTCGCAAGAAAAGCGTGAAGGACATTCGTGCGGCGACGAGGTTAGGGACCAAGAGGTCGTATATTGAGGTGTAGCGCAGTTTGGTAGCGCGCTTGGTTAGGGACCAAGAGGTCGCGTGTTCAAGTCACGTCACCTCAACCAACACAGGCACGGGCATAAAGCCCGTGCTTTGTGTTATACCGGATGCGATTGCACGCGACCTTTTGCAGCCCCTAACCAAGAAAAAAGGGCTCCCGAAAAGATCGCGAAGCAAGATTTTTCGGGAAGAGGAGGGCATGGCGAAGCCAAGTTGCCCTTTGCGCTTGCGGAAAGTGCTCGGGCGCGCAGCCTATGCCCGACGAAGGGACCAAGAGGTCGCGTGTTCAAGTCTCCCGTCTCAACCAACACAGGGCACGGGCATAAAGCCCGTGCTTTGTGTTATACCGGATGCGATTGCAAGCGACCTTTTGCAGTCCCTAACCAAGAATAAAGGGCTCCCGAAAAGATCGCGAAGCAAGATTTTTCGGGAAGAGGAGGGCATGGCGAAGCCAAGTTGCCCTTTGCGCTTGCGGAAAGGGCTCGGGCGCGCAGCCTATGCCCGACGAAGGGACCAAGAGGTCGCGTGTTCAAGTCTCCCGCCTCAACCAACACAGGGCACGGGCATAAAGCCCGTGCCTTGTGTTATACTGTCATGATCCGTCTTAAATTTTCTTTTTTTGAGAATACTTGACTTTTCCTTCCCAAAAAGCTATTCTATTAACAATGAGACAATTATGGCTACACAAAATGCTTTCTGTTCCATGCGCGCCCCGAAGCAAAAATTCACCCCGAGGCAAGAATTCACCCCAGCAAGAATTCGCCCCGAAGAAATGGAAAATCGGCGCAACGCCGACCGCTACGTCATCATAAAAAGGAGCAAACATGACCTTTCTGAAATCGCCGCCCATCGTTTTTGTGATAGAAAATCAATATGAGATCGCCATACACACGATTTCAAACGGCATAGCATACCTGCGTATTGCGGGAGAATTTTTTTATCCCGAAAATTCGGGATGCCTCTCTACCGAAAAGTCCTACACCAAAATCCGCGTACCGCAAGAAAAATTGAATGCGGCAAAAAAATACGAGGTGATCTTCAAAAAGACCGTAAATCGCAGAGCATATTTTTCCGTGATCGGCGAAGAACAGGTGGCGGAGTTTTCGTTCAAGCCGTTGGAAAAAACGGAAAATATCCATATTTATCACCTTGCAGACGTGCATTATTTGTATGATGCGGCATATGAAACGGCGTCGTATTTCGGGGACGACACCGATCTGTTCGTGGTCAACGGCGATATCGGAGAAGTGGAAACCGAGCAAAACTATTTTGAAACGATAAAGTTTGTCGGCGATCTTTCCCATGGCGCCATCCCCGTCATTTTTACGAGAGGCAATCACGATACCCGCGGGAAACTTGCGGAACGCTATACACAGTACTTCCCCTCCAACGGTCCCGATACGTTCTTCACCTTTGAGATCGGCTGTATCGGCGGCATCGTTCTCGATTGCGGCGAAGACAAACTCGATTCCGACAAAGAATACGGCGCCGTGAATCTTTTCGAGGAATTCAGAAGACGCGAACTGAAATGGCTGCAAAAAACGAACATCGCCGAGGCGAAATACAAAATCGCCGTCAGCCATATCTGCCCCGTTCATACCACCGCAACCGTCGGAAACGTTTTCGATATCGAACGGGAAGTCTATGCCGAGATGAATCGAGAACTCGAGCGCAACCGCATAGACTTTATGTTATGCGGACATATGCACGACAATTACATTCTCTATCCGGGCGATAAAAGAAATACGCTGGAACATCACTATCCCGTTATCGTAGGCAGTAAACTTGCCGATGAAGATTGCGAACACGGAACGTCGAAAAACCTCTGCGGAGCGGCGATCACACTGAAATCGGATCGCATTGAGATTTCTTTTACCGATCGATTCCGTAAAATATGCGAAAAGCATATCATAAAGAAATAAATCGACAGGCGGGAGCCAATTCCCGCCTGTTCTGTCGCCTCGGTTTTTCGAGCATAGATTTATTGTGATTTTTGTCCTATCTCTAAACTTATTCAACGCAGACCTTCCGTCGGCGGGCGAGAGAATCACTTGACACTTTACGGAAATTTGGAATAATAAGATAATTGAACGTTCCTTCTATCACCATTTTATTTCCTTTTGGGGGATAAGCGTGCGTTTTTCCGCCAATCAATATCTTTGTACGGGGTATCTTCCACACCCTGTCCTTGCAAGGTTTGTACCATTTTATCGAGTTTCCCGCGCCACAGTTTTTTGAACCAACTTGTACTTCCGAACCATTTTACCAATGTCGGGCTGACTGCGTAATAGCATCGAATGAATGCTCTGCCGCGGCGTGTAACGCCCAGTACATTGTCGCGATACCTGCGAAGTGTCCAAACCTGCGGGCAATCATAGGAGCCGTAAACACAAGTTGCTACATAACAAGCGTCACTTTTCATATTGATTTCGGGAGGCTGGTAGGTGCGGTCATATTTTTGAATTTTAGCCACATATTGTAATATTCTGTTTTTATTTCCCTCTTTGTCCGAGAACCATTTCATCAAGTTATTGTGCATATCAATTGCTTGCTTCCACATAGCAACCGCAACCGGATGTAAATTTTCATAGTTGCCAAATAGTAATTCTATGGTGTCACCGCAAATATAAAAAATCTCCCTTGAAGCAGCGCAGTTGTTAAGCATTTCTTGCGTGTAATTATTCTTGATATTATAGTCAATACCATTATAATGATTCATCGCTCCATTAAACAGCATATTGGCGATGAGCGTACAGCGCATAGCAATTTCTTTTACAGCCTCCACCTGTTTTTCCTCCGAAGTTACGTTATTTTTGATCAACTTCAAAACAGACTGTACACAATTTCCGACCGAAACAGCCGCAGCTCGAATTCCCGCAATCTTACACTGCATAGCTTGAAAGTAAACAAGATAAAAAGACGCTTCCCAACTTGTAGGATCTTTTACGAGGATCATATCATAATACTTGGCGGCATTTTCACTATTGTCGTCATCTTTTGCTCTACGGGCAATTTGATATAAATTTGCAAGTTCTTCAGATGTATCGGCTTTCACCGAGCCGACACCTACACTTTCTTCTCCCACGTTCATCATCTTTTTGGCTTCTTCCACGGAATACTTTGTCCCGCAGACCTGGCACACAAACATGCCGTCTTGCTTGACTAAATCCGTGCTGCCGCACATTTCACATTTTAGCTGATTCATTTGTTTTCTCCCTTAATATTTTTTGCGATCGTTATTGTCGCTTTTTCCCGGATGTTAACGAATTTACGACAATATTATAACGAAAATCTGTTATTGTGTCAACAGAATTCCGCTATTTTATTAACGGCTTTTCGCTTATAATATTGTTATGGACATCGTTGAAAGGATCAAAGAACTACGTGACGCGCGGGGGTGGAGCACCAACCGTCTTGCGCTCGAAGCGGAATTGACGCAGTCGACCGTTTCTGCGCTTCTCACCAAGGCGACTTATTTGCCGAGCCTCGATACCCTCACGCATCTTTGCGACGCTTTCGGCATCACGCTCGCTCAATTTTTTATGGAAGATGAGCAGTGCGAACTGGTCAGTGCGCAGGAGAAGTTGCTCGTGGAACAATACCGCAAGCTCCCCGAAAAAAAGAAAAAAGCGGTGCTTGCATTGCTCGAAGAATAAAAAACCCCGCAGGCGAAAGCGGACCTTATAAAATACAAACAGACCTCATGAAACGTAAGCGGACCGGACAGGTCCGTTTTTTTATGCGCATTGCGTCTCCCCCGCCGTTGCGGCACGGAATTTTGCGACCGACGCCGAAAATTTTTGTTATGCGCTTGATAAACGCTTCTCTTTGGTGTATAATATCGGGGAACAACAAGGAGTTATATTATGAAGAAGATCCCTTATGCACTCATCATCATGGACGGCTACGGGCTCAACCCCGAACACAACGGCAACGCCATTTTTATGGACGGCAGCAAAAACGTTACCCGCCTCCGCGCAGAATACCCCTCCTCCACTTTGGGGGCGAGCGGGCTCTCCGTGGGGCTTCCCGACGGGCAGATGGGCAACTCCGAAGTGGGGCACCTCAACATCGGCGCGGGACGCATCGTCTATCAGGACCTCACCAAGATCACAAAAGCCATCGAAGACGGCGACTTCTTCGAAAATCCCGCGCTCATCAAGGCGATGGACAGCGCGAAAAACGGCGGCAAGCAGCTCCATCTCTGGGGACTCCTGTCCGACGGCG
>CANQRP010000061.1 GCA_947626305.1 uncultured Clostridia bacterium
CGAATACGGAGACATGCAGCTCATTTGCGAGAGCTATCACCTTTTGCGCGACCTCTTCGGCTATTCCGACGACGAGATGAGTGCGATCTTCAAGGAATGGGACCGCGGCGAGCTGAACAGTTATCTCATTGAGATCACAGGCAACATCCTCGCGAAAAAGGATGAGGATGGAGCGCCTCTCGTCGAAAAGATCCTCGACGCCGCCGGGCAGAAGGGAACGGGGAAGTGGACGGGGATCTCTTCCCTCGAGGAGGGCGTCCCCCTCACGCTCATCTGCGAGGCGGTGCACGCGCGCTGTCTCTCCGCAATGAAAGAGGAACGCGTCCGCGCCGCAGCTGTCTATCCGCATGCGCCCCGTATCTATGAAGGCGACCGCAAACAGTTCACGGAAGACATCCGCCGCGCATTGTACTGCGCCAAGATCATGTCCTATGCGCAGGGATACACGCTGATGCGCGCCGCCGCAAAAACCTACCGTTGGAATCTGAACTACGGCGGCATCGCCCTCATGTGGCGGGGCGGCTGTATTATCCGCTCCCGCTTTTTGGGCAAGATCAAAGACGCATTCACGGCAGATCCCGACCTTGAAAATCTCTTGCTCGATCCCTACTTCAAGCGCATCGTTCTCGAATACATCGAGAGCTGGCGCAAAGTCGTCGCTGTGGCGACTTTGAACGGCGTTCCCGTTCCCGCGATGAGTTCCGCGCTGCAATATTTCGACGGTTACACCTCGGAACGCCTCCCCGCAAATCTTTTGCAGGCGCAGCGCGACTATTTCGGCGCGCATACCTACGAGCGGACGGACAGCCCGCGCGGCAAATTTTTTCATACCGATTGGACGGGCGAAGGGGGCGACACCGCCTCCACGCACTACGAGGTCTGATATGTATCTCGAAGCAATTGCCCGCGGCGACACGCTGTCTCCGGAAGAGATCGAACGGACTTTACTGACCGCGCTCGAGGACAGAGATCCGAAAAAAGTCCTCATCGTTCCGCCCGATTTTACCCGTTTTCATTCCAATGCGGGCTTCATCACAAACGTATTTTATCATGCCCTGAGAAAGCGGGCCGAGGTGGACATCATGCCTGCGCTCGGGACCCATGCCAAAATGTCGCGGGAAGAGTGCGCGGAAATGTTCGGCGATATTCCCTACGAGAAATTTCTCGAACACCGTTGGCGGACCGATGTCGTCAAAGTCGGCACGGTGCCCGCCGATTTTCTTCGGGACATCTCCGAAGGAACGTGGACACAGCCGATCGACTGCGAGGTCAACAAGATCCTGTTCGAAGGTTACGATCTCATTTTGTCGGTAGGGCAGGTCGTACCGCATGAAGTCGTCGGCATGTCCAACCACTCCAAAAATATTTTAGTGGGGCTGGGCGGGAGCAAATTCATCAATGCTTCGCACATGGTGGGGGCGCTGTACGGCTTGGAACGCATGATGGGAAGAGACAACACCGTAACGAGAAAGTTGTTCGACTACTGCCTCACCCATTTTCTGAGCGAACTTCCCATCCTTTGGGTCCTCACAGTCACCACGGCTCCCCAAGGGGTCATCCGTACGCACGGGCTCTTCCTCGGAGACGGCAGAAAACCTTTGGAATCCGCGATCTCCCTCTCTCAACAGAAAAATCTCGATCTCCTCGACCGTCCCATTCGAAAATGCGTGGTCTATCTCACGCCGAAAGAGTTCAAAAGCACTTGGCTCGGGAACAAGGCGGTCTATCGCACCCGTATGGCGATCGCGGACGGAGGAGAACTGCTCGTACTTGCGCCGGGCGTGGAAAAATTCGGCGAAGATCCCGTACAGGACAAGCTCATCCGAAAATACGGATATGCGGGACGGGAACGCATTCTCGAACTGTTCAAGACCGAGCGCGACCTTAGGGAAAATATGGGGACTGCCGCTCATCTCATTCACGGGTCTTCGGACGGTCGTTTCCGCATTACTTACGCTGTTCGGAAAATTTCGCCGGAAGAGATCGAAAAAGTCCACTTCTGCGGTGCCGACTATCGCACAGCTGCCGAGCGCTATGACCCGGAGACCCTTTCCCCGGGTTGGAATCTCATGCCCGACGGCGAAGAGATCTTCTTCGTCCCCAATCCCGCCCTGGGACTTTGGGTCGAACGCAGCCGCCTTACCTGATTCCGTCTCCCATTGCCCATAAAAAGTTTTGCAATTTTTTTTCGATATGATTGCATTTTTTAATAAAGTGTGATATAATCGAAATATGTTCAGTTTTGTTAGCGGCGGGATCGATTTTGCCCACAAATTGGACGCGGCATCTCTTCCGTCGGAATCCTACTATAAGCACGTACACGCTTTCAACGAGATCATCTTCTTCGTCGAAGGGGACGTGGAGTACACCGTGGAATCGGAGACGCGGCATTTGTTCCCCGGGGATCTCGTGCTTATCTCTCCGGGCAAATATCACTTTGCCACGGTCAATTCCGCGGTGCGCTACGAACGGTACGTGCTGAAATTCCCGAACTCCGCTCTGCCGAAATTTTTGAGCGAGCGGGTCGGCGCATTGAGCCCCTTTTTCAGCGGCATCAAAGGACAGACCTCCATGTTCAGCCGCTTCGATTCTTACTATGAGTTCGGCAATTTTTCCGATGAGGAACTCGTCGCCATGTTCTTGGTCGACGTCATCAAATTGCTGATCATGCTCTCGAAGGAGCCCGCGGATACACCCCGCCAGACAAATACCGTCATCGCCGACATGGTGAAATATATCGACGAAAATCTGACGTTGCCCATTTCACTCGATTCTCTGAGCGAAGTTTTTCATTTTTCGAAATCTTACATCAGCAACGAATTCAAGCAATATATGAAGATCCCCATCATGCAATATGTTCGCATGAAGAAAGTGATCGCCGCGCATCAACTCATTCTTGCCGGCAATAAGAAGGCCGCCGTCGCCGAAAATTTCGGATTCGAGAACTATTCCACGTTTTATCGGCAATATCTCAAACTCTATAAGGCGGGGATGCTGCTCATCTCCGACTGAGTATCTGGAAAAAATGCAATCAAAAGAGAGGCAAATGCAATGGAAATTGCCGCTCTTTTTCGCTACAATGATTTCGGAGGCAGACCGTGAAATTCAATCTGAACGAAAACTGGCGATTCACAAAAGAAGGAAAGAGCGAACGCGTGGATCTGCCGCACACCTGGAACGATTTCGACGGGCAGGACGGGGGAAACGACTATTTCCGCGGCGTCTGCACCTATGAACGCACCTTTGCCGATCCGCGCACGGAAGTCGGTCAACGCGTCTTTCTCGAATGTAAAGGGGTCAATTCCTCCTGCCGCGGTTTTCTCAACGGCGTACTTGCCGTGCGACACGACGGCGGATACTCCACCTTCCGTGCGGACATCACGGATTTTTTGCGTTCCGACAATCATCTCAAATTCGAAGTCGACAACGCAAAGACGGAAAAGGTGTATCCGCAGACCGCAGATTTTACGTTTTACGGCGGCATCTACCGCGACGTCAACCTCATTGTCGTTCCCGAAAAGCATTTCGATCTGCTCTATTACGGCACAAATGGGCTCAAAGCGGAAGCGACCGTAAAGGGCGGCGACGGCATCGTAAAGGTGACTGCATATGCAAACGGCGGGGAGATAGAAGTCTCCGTCTATGACGGCGACGCACTCGTCTGCACGGGCAGGAACGGGGAGGCATTTACGATCCCGAACGCGAAATTGTGGGAGGGGGTGCGCTCTCCCGCGCTGTATCGTGCCGTCGCACGGCTCTACGCAGACGGAAAACTCCTCGATGAGGTGAGCACAAACTTCGGCTTCCGCACCTTCTCGATAGACCCGAAAAGGGGGTTCTTTCTCAACGGAAAACCCTATCCGCTGCACGGCGTGTGCCGCCATCAGGACAGAAAGGGGCTCGGCAACGCCATCACCGCAGCCGAACACGAGGAGGATATGCGCCTCATCGCGGAGACGGGCGCCAACACGATCCGTCTCGCCCACTATCAGCACGACGATCTCTTTTATGACCTCTGCGATAAGTATGGGATGGTCGTTTGGGCGGAGATCCCTTACATCTCCCGCCACATGCCCGAGGCGAACGAAAACGCCGTCGAACAGATGAAAGAACTCATCTGCCAACAGTATCATCACCCGAGCATCGTCTGTTGGGGGATCTCCAATGAGATCACCATGTTCCGACGCCACAAGAAGGACATGCTTTCCCTGCATCAAAGGCTCAATTCTCTCTGCCATACGCTCGACCCTTCGCGCTTTACCACCCTCGCATGCTTTGCGATGTGCTCTCCTTTTCACCCCATCGGCAAGATCACGGACGCAGTGAGTTGGAATCTCTACCTCGGCTGGTATGTTCCCGGGCTCTTCCTCAATAAAATCTGGTATCGGTTTTATCGACTTTTCAACCCCGATCGCATATTCGGTATGAGTGAGTACGGCGCCGAGGGTATGCCCGGGCTGCATGCAGTCAAGCCGAAACGAGGGGACAATACCGAAGAATATCAGTTCAAATACCATGAGTATATGCTGAAATTCTTTGAGAAACATCCAGAATTTTGGGTGACGTACCTGTGGAACATGTTTGATTTTGCCGCGGACGCACGCGATCAGGGCGGCGAGCCCGGTATGAATCACAAGGGGCTCATCACATTCGACCGCAAGACAAAAAAAGACGCCTTCTATCTCTATCGGGCATATTGGAGCAAGGAACCGTTCGTTCATCTCTGCGGAAAGCGGTTCGTACGGAGGACGGGCAAAAAACTCACGATCACCGTCTGCACCAACCAAGGAGAAGCCGAGGTGCTGGTCAACGGAAGATCGTTGGGAAAGCAGAAGGGCGGCAAGGTGTTCCGTTTCGTCACGAAAATGCAGTCGGTCAACGAGATCGAGGTGCGGGCGGGGGAGCTCTCCGACCGGGGACGAGTCGAAAAAACGGCGCATCCGGACCCCGCATATATCCTCAAAAAATCGAACACGAAAAATTGGCAAAAGGAAAAGAAGAAATGAAGAGACCGTTTTCCATCGTGCTCGCCTGCATTGCTTGTCTGTTGCTCTGCGCCTGCACAGCACCCGAAAAAACGCTTGATAAAGGGGAAACGCGCGTTGTGACGTACTCGCAATTCGGCGCGGTCGGCGACGGTGTGACCGACGACCTCGACGCGATCGTGCGCACGCATGAATACGCAAACGACCACGGTTATGCCGTGCGGGCGGATGAAAATGCCCGCTATTACCTCGGTGGGCGGGGCAGCGCCACGATCCGCACCGACACCGATTGGGGAAATGCCGAATTTATCGTGGACGATCGGGCGGTCGACCCCGAAGAGCGCAGCGTCAACCTCTTTGTCGTTGCTTCGGACCGCCCGTCCTATCAGCCCGAACTTCCCGCAGGTTACTTTCTCAAAGCGGGGCAAACGTCCGTCGGTCTCACTTTTTCCACCCCCGTGTTGCTCTATCTCGAAAATTCCGAAATCAAGGAGTACATCCGCTACGGGAAAAACACCAACAACGGCACCGCCCGTCAGGAGATCGTCCTTGTCGACGAAGAAGGGAACGTCGATCCCGCCACACCCATTCTCAAAGATTACGACCGCGTGACCAAACTGGTGGTCTATCCCACGGACGACGCCCCCATTGCGGTGCGCGGCGGTGTTTTCACCACGATCGCCAACGACGCCCCCATCAGTGCGAGTTATTACGGGCGGGGCATCGACGTCCACCGTTCCAACGCCACCGTTTCGGGCGTCCGCCACTTCGTGACGCAAGAAGGAGAGAGCGGTTCTCCGTATAAGGGCTTCTTTGTTGTCAACTATGCAAACAATGTTACATTCGAAAACTGTGTGTTAACAGGGCACAAGGTATATACCAACATCAAACCGACGGGCGCCGTATCCCAAGGGACGTATGACACACAGGCGGCGCACTCCAATGCCGTCATCTGGAGGAATTGCACCCAATCCAACTCTGTTACCGATACGACGTATTGGGGGGTGATGGCCTCCAATTTTTGCAAAAATTTGTCTATGACGGGCTGTAATTTGTCCCGTTTCGACGCCCATCAGGGGGTCTACAATGCCACTGTCACCGATACCGTTCTCGGACAGATCCTCACCGTCATCGGAGAGGGGACCTTGCTGCTCGAACGGGTAGAGCGGCTCACGGGAGACCACTTCGTACAACTGCGCGCCGATTACGGCAGCAGTTGGAAGGGGGAGGTCGTTTTTACCGACTGCGTGATGCACGCGTCCTCCGATCGTTTTTATCTCATACAGGCGAGCTGGAACGATTGGGAGTTCGGCTACCCGTGTTATTTGCCGTCCGTCACGGTCGAAAATCTGCGCGTAGACGGAGCGACCCGCCGATATGTCTATTCCTCCGTCACGGGGGCGACGGCAGCGGCGGTACAGAAGAGCAAAAACCCGCTGAATATGCCCGTCGGCGTCACGCTCATCGATACGGAGGGCTTCGAACTGTCGGCAAATACCACGGGTCTATTTTCCGCGGTGCCCTTCTTTTCTCACACGGAAATGCGTTGAAATTGCAATGTGAAAGATAAAAATTGCAATGTACTGTTTTTACATTTAGTTGTATAATGTTATCAAAAATCAAAGGAGTTTTCACTATGGCAAAAAAAGTCAAATCGCTCTTAGCCGTCGTCATAGCGCTTGCAATGTTGCTTGCCGTTGTCGGTTGCGGAAAGGAGCCCGTAACGTTGCAGCTCAATAAAACCACTGCGGAGCTGTTTGCGGGTGAGTCGGTTCGCCTCACGGCGACTCCCTCCCGTGAACTCGACGCGGATGAAAAGATCGCATGGGCGACCTCGGACGCGTCGATCGCGACCGTCGCAAACGGCACCGTGCGCGGCGTAAAAGAGGGGACGGCGACTATCACGGCGAGCATCGGGGACAGCAGTGCAACGTGCAGTGTTACAGTCAAGACGAGAAGAACGATGCAGATCTCCCAAGCGGAGGCGACCATCGACCTCTCGGCCGAGCAAAAGACCGTTACCCTCACCGCAACCTGTTCGGACGGCGGCGAAGTGACCTGGAGTTCTTCGGATGAGTCCGTTGCGACCGTTTCGGGCGGCGTCGTTACGGGTCTGAAAGTGGGAACGGCGGTCATCACCGCAAAGCGCGAAGAGGCGACTGCCTCCTGCACCGTGCGGGTCGTCGACCCCAATGCGCCCGTCGAATATGACATCCAAAGAGGCACGTCAAACGCCAACGTCGCCAAAGACCCCGGCGTTTGGTACTACTTCGACAAGACGAGCAACGGCTCCCAGATCTCCGTCGCGGTCGCAAAGTACAGCTACTCCAAAGAGAAGGGCGCCGCGATCGAATATTCGCTCGCATATTGCACCGAGTATGCCAACGATGCCGATGACGGGACGAAGATCTACACCGAGAACTACCTTCGCTATCAGCCCACATGGGAGATCGGAACAACTTATACCTTTACCTGCACTCTCTCGGCGAACGTAAAAGGATTTATCATGTTCGGCAACCGGAACAACTCCTCGTCCGACGCGTTGAAGTTCGAAGTGGAGGCAAACGGAACGGTAGAAGTAACGTATAACGGAACCGTGACCGACGGCATGCCGCTCAACATGAATATGTGCTTCTACGGCGGTAGCGCGGCCGAACCGCTCGAAACGCCCATCGTTATCACGCTCAGCGACATTAAATTCACGGCGACGCAGGCATAAGATAAACTGCAAAAGAGGACAGCTCCGTAGAGGGGCTGTTCTTTTTTTGTGCCATTATAAATAGGGGATGCGCCATTCGTACACGAATTGCAATGTTTTAAGATTTTTTTGCAATTGCTTTTTCTGTCGATTTTGATAAAATACAAATAGAGTGAAAATGGGAACATTTTTGTGAACTCATTGCAAAAATGCGTTGCGAAAATGTTTTTTTTGAGGAGAAAGCAAATGAAACTTTTCAAGCACAAGATCTTGCTGACCGTGATATCCTCCGTTCTCATCGTGCTGTTTGCGGCTTTTTTGGCGGGCTATTTTATTACGGCGAGTTTCTTCCCCGCAGTCAATATGTTCTTCGGGAACCCGCTCACTTATAAAGTTATAAAGGGGGATCTCGTTTATTTCTGTGAAGAATGCGGCTACGAATATAACGAAGCGGAGGGGTGCCCCGAGGCGGGCATTCCCGCATCCGTGAAGTGGGAAAAGGTTCCCGACGATTTTGTTTGTCCTTCCTGCGGAGCCACAAAAAGCAAGTTCGCACTCAAAGACCCGCCCACATACTTCGCTTCCGACTATGAAAACGCCGACGGGCAGACGCTCTTCGCCGAAGATATCGCCATGATAGAAGAGACGGAAGGCGAAGGTGCCGTTCTCCTTTGGAATGACGAGGAGGCGCTCCCGCTTGCGGGCGGCAACAAAGTGTCCCTGCTCGGACGCGGTTCGCGCGACCTCGTGGAGACGGGCTCCGGCTCCGGCTGGATCGCTTCGAGCGATCGGTCGGTCGACCTCAGAGAGGGGCTCGAAGCCGCAGGCGTTACGGTAAACCCCACGCTTTGGGACTTTTATACAGGCAAAGCCAAGTGGCAGGATCGCCAATCTGCCTGCACCGAGGGGGCAACATGGGCGGTAAACGAGCTTGCATGGTCGGCGTATACCGACACGGTGAAGAGCTCCTTCGTCTCCTACAGCGACGCGGCGATCGTCGTGCTGTGCCGTACGGGCGGTGAATATTCCGACCTGCACACGCAGGGCAGCGACGCGCTCTCCGATCATAAGGGCAATTACCTCGCCTTGACGGACGCCGAAATTACCC
>CANQRP010000062.1 GCA_947626305.1 uncultured Clostridia bacterium
TTCACGGGGTCGGGCTTTACGACCGCTCTTCCCGCACTTCACGGGGGCGGGCTTTACGACCGCTCTTCCCGCACTTCACGGTGCCCCATGAGTTTGAGCGCACCGTTCGTGATGATGGGCGAGATGATCAGCCAGATCGCCGCGAGCGCGATCAGCGAATAGACGATGATGGCGCCTACCGTGCGCGGTCCCGCAAAGATCGTGGATACGAGGTTGAAATTGAAGATGCCGTACAGCCCCCAATTCAACGCGCCCGTGAGTACGAGAATATAAGAAATGAGATTTGCAATAACCATTTTTTGCCTCCTGCTTGCAGTTTGCGAAAAAGAGGAGGGTTTTATGCACCTCCCCTCCCCTTTTTATCCAGGCAAAAGGCGCGCCGCAGATCGCAGCGCGCCCGATAAAGATCACTCTTCTTTTTCTTTCTTGTTCTTCTTCCCGCGGAGGGAGTCGACGTCGACTTCTTCGATGCTCTTTTCCGAAGGTTTGACGACGAACAGGATCACGATGATGATGAGCAGAACGGCGGAGATGGAGAACAGCACGACCGATGTGATATTCCCCTCGATCCACGCGGTGGTGTTGGGGATGGGGTCGAGCGGGTTTTGCGCCTCGATGACCTGATAGGCTACCGCACGGCTGCCGGGAAGCCTGCTCTCCTCGGTGACTTCGAGCTGCACTACGTAGTAGCCCGCTTCCTGCGGCACGAAGGAGAGAGAACTGTCGGGATCCCAATGATACTTGTTATCCGTTCTCGCCCAGCGGTCCTCGTCGTCCTCGGTGATGTCCGCATTGTACTTCTTGATCTCTCTGAGGCAGTTTTCGTAGCTCTCGAAGCGGGACTTGACGTTGTCCCTGAAATCGGAGACGGACTGGTCTGCGTTGAGTTTGGACTCGTCGAGATAGAAGAGCTTGTAATTCGTCTTGTAGCCGTCGAGCGCGACGATGTCGAAGGAGCTGACGGTGTAGGTGCTCTCGCGGTAGCCGAGGCTCTGCGTGCCCGGGTCCTCGATGGTGGCGCCCGTGTAGGTGACTTCGAATTCGAAGGTGGGGATCTCCTCGATCTCCCAGATGTTCGTGGCGGAGACGGCGACGAGCTTGTCCTCGAAGTAATACTTCATGGCGTTGCCCGCGGCGTCGGAGGCGAGCACCTTAAAGATGTACTTGCCCTCTTCGTCGATCTCGAAGCGGAGCGCGTTGTAGCGCAGAGAGGTAGCCGAAGATGCGCTGCCGCTCGTCTCGAGGCTCTGCTTCTTGTAATACACGCTGAAACGGAGGTTGCGGTAGTCGGCATTGTCGCTCGCGATGAGCCCGCGGAGGGAGGGAAGATAGAAGTAACTTCCGTCGCCCGCACTCAGGGAAAGTTCCTCGGTGAGGTTGCCGCTCGCGTCCTTCTTGTGGGTCACTTCGTCGACCGCCTGCTGGTACTTTGCGGCAAGTTCTTCCGCCTCGGCGGAGGAGAGATTGGTCTTGGAGGCTTCGTCGGCGGTCACGCCCACATACTTGGGACCGCTCTTCTCGCCCGAAGCGGTGTTCACATCGCCGCGGTTGACGAGAATGTAGGTGAATTCGCCCGCTTCCTTTTCCTCGAAGTCGCTCTTTTTGACTTCGCCGTGGTCCTCTTTCTTGTCGGGATCGGGACAGGTCCAGCTGTCCTCCTTCTCGTCGTAGTCCTCTTTGTTGATCTGATAGCCGCACTTGGGGCATTCATAGAGTTTTGCGGAGGGAAGAGGCTTGGTTTGCCCTGCCGCCGCGTACCAGGCGAGATAGATCCACTTCGCCTGCTTTTCCGCGGAGGTCAACCCGGAAAGGTTGGTGCCGTCGTCGAGTTCGAAATAGATGGAGACGTACTGTTCCTCCTCCTGCGTGTCGCTCGTGGGCATGAACACCGTGGAGGTCGTGAGGGAGGAATAATCGTCCGCTACGGGCTTGGGATAGGTGCCGTCGTCGTTGGCGGCGTTCACCATGGCGTACCGCCGCGTGACGGTAACGGAGCTGTCGCAGACGTCCACCGCTTCATAGGTGAGCGACCACTTTCTGCCGAGGGTGTAGGCGTACACCGCCTCGTTGACGACGAGCACGGGATCCGCATTGTCCTCTACCCGTCCGTTGTCGTTGAGTTTGAAGCTCTGCCCGTTGAGCGCCTTGATGAGCATTTTCTGCTCTTCGGTACCGCTTGCGAGCTTGTCTAAAGAGAAGGTGATGGGATCGCGCGGGGTGGAGGAGGCGGAGGAGAGATATTCCATATAGTATCCGCCGATGTTGGTGAACACGCCCACTTCGGTCCCGTTGACCGTGACCGCATACTCGCCGAAGCCGACGCCCTCGTCGGTGAAGGCGACGGTGATGTCCTGCCCCGCTTCCACGGAGAGGGTCTGCTTCTCGGCGCCGTCGAACCACGTGTCTTCCTCCTCTTCCGCATCCTTTGCGGGTTGGGCGGACGCGTCGCGCACGGCGGCTTTCAACGCGTTCTCTTCATAGAAGAACACGAGGGTGTTGATAGAGGTGCCCTCTTTGCTGACGTTCTCTTCCGCGCTCTCGAAGGAGAGGGAGAGGCGGGAGAAGCCGAAGGAGGGAAAGGCGAAGGTGAGGGAGAAATAATTCGCCGCATAGCCTTCTTCCGTGGGTGCGAACCATTTCAGCGCAAGGTCGCGGCGGAAATGCACGCTGCCCTCGTCGTCACTGAATGTGAACTGCACGTACTTGTCCCCTTCCTCTTCGGAAGAGCCCACCGTACCGCCCGTGCCGGCGGAGAAGATTTCGGTAGGACGGTAATCCACCGCCAAAGCGCTCTTTCTTACAAAGAGGGCGCCGCCCGCGATGCCGAGGACGAGCGCAAGCGCTGCAAGAAGCGCGAAAATTGTCATAAAGCGGATCTTTGTCTTATTCATGTATGTTGCTCCATTCGGGTCCTTTTGCCCGACTATCTTTACCATTTTACTAAAATTTTCAATGCAAGTCAAGCGGTATTTCGCATTCTTTGAAAGAAAACGAAAATTTTCACGCTTTTCTCACGGTTTGAGCGCCGCGGAGAGGTCGAATCTCTTCCACGGCTCGGTGTGTTTGGGCGGCTCGCACAAAAAGAGCAGCCGCTCCTTGGTGACGGGATGGGTGAATCCGAGAGAATACGCCCACAGCGCCAGCTTGCCCTTTACCGCCCTCTCCCCGCCGTAGCGCATGTCGCCGTACACGGGATGGGAAATGCCCGCCATCTGCACCCGGATCTGGTGGCTCCTGCCCGTGTGCAGTTTGACTCTGACGAGCGCGAGTTCCCCCGCTTTTTCGAGGACCGCGTAGTCGAGCGAGGCGAGCTTTGCCCCGTCCGTCGCCTGCGGCGTGAGATACACCATGTTGTTGACGGGGTTCTTTTTGAGGTAGTTCGTGAGGGTGCCGCTCTCCTCGTTGGGGGCGCCCACGAGCACCGCGAGGTACTTCTTTTCGAAGTCCCCCGTTCTCATCTGGGCGGAGAGCCTGCCCGCCGCCTTGCCCGTTTTGGCGAATACCATCACCCCGCCCGTGGGGCGGTCGAGCCGGTGCACGAGCCCCGTGTAGACGTTGCCGGGCTTGTTGTAGGTGCGTTTGAGGTAGGCTTTCACGCGGTCGAGCATGTTGTCGTCCCCGCTCTCGTCGGGGCAGGAAGCGACGTTTTGCGGCTTCAACACCACGATGACATGATTGTCTTCATAGAGGACAACGAGTTCTTCCGCGGGCGATCCCGCCGCATTTGTTTCTTCACACATGATACATTCCTCCCGCGCCGCAGGGAAGGGCGATCCCCTCCCCGGTGGGAAGCCCCACCTCGTAGGCTTCGTACGTTCCCCCTCTCCCCCCGAGCCCGAGGGTAAGGATATTTTCGAGCACCGTGGGTTGCAGACCCGTGGTGTAGCTGTTGATGAGGAAAAAGAGAGGCTCGTTTGAGAGCAGCTCGCCGCAGAGTTTGACGAAGGGGAAGAGCTCTTCCTCGATCTTCCACATTTCGCCGCCGGGACCCCTGCCGTAGGAGGGCGGGTCCATCACGATGCCGTCGTAGCGGTTGCCGCGGCGGAGTTCGCGCAGGACGAACTTTTTACAGTCGTCCACGATGTAGCGGATGCCGCTCGTGAGTCCGGAAAGACGGGCGTTTTCGCCCGCACGCTCCACCATGCCCTTGGCGGCGTCCACGTGGACCACATCGGCGCCCGCCTTGCACATGGCGACGGTCGCCCCGCCCGTGTAGGCGAAGAGGTTGAGGATCTTGGGGCGCCTGCCCTGTTCCCTCGCGGCGCGGATGAGGGCGCCCGTTCTCTCCCAATTCACCGCCTGTTCGGGGAAGAGCCCCGTGTGTTTGAAGCCCATGGGCTTTACTTTGAAGGTGAGTTCGCCGTAAGAAATTTCCCAGCTCTCGGGGAGGGGGCGCAAAAATTCCCAACTGCCTCCCCCCTTTTCGCTACGGTGATACACCGCGTCGAGCCCGGGGTAGGCAAAGAGATCGCGCTGCGCCTGCCAGATGACTTGCGGGTCGGGACGGAGGAGGAGGATATCCTTCCACCGTTCGAGTTTATAGCCGTTGCCCGTGGCGAGCACGCAGAAATCTTTCCAATGCTCCGCAAGTTTTATCATAGAAACCATTATAATAAAAGCGGAAAAATTTGTAAAGTGATTTTAAGGGAAATTTCTCCGTCGGGAATGCGCAAAACTCGCCCTCCCTCAATTTGTTGGGGGAGGGGTAGGGGAGGGGGCATCTTATTTTCTTGCATGGTGCACCGTCCCCCCCTTTCGGCGCGTGCGCGCCACTTTCCCCCGCTACGCGGGGGACAGCAAAACTCGCCCTCACTCCGAGAAGTCGTCGCGGTTGAGACCGTCGCGGAGCTTTTCGAGCGCCTTCTTTTCCAGCCGCGAAACGTACGAACGGGAAATTTTCAGCTTCGCCGCCACCTCCCGCTGCGCCATCGGGATCCCGCCCGTGAGCGCGTATCTCAGACAGACGATCTCCGTCTCCCGCTCGGTGAGCAGCTCCTTGATCGCCGTGAGAAACTTCTCCTGCATGAGCGAACGCTCCACCCCGCCGAACACCTTGTCTTCCTTCTCGAACAGAAGGTCCATGATGGTGAGCTCGTTGCCGTCCTTGTCCGACCCCATGGGGTCGGAGAGGGAGAGGTCGTTTTTGTACTTCTTCCCCGCGCGGATGAGCATCAGGATCTCGTTTTCCACGCACCGCGCCGTGTACGTGGCAAGGCGGGTCCCCCGCCCCGGCTCGTAAGTGCCGATCGCCTTGATGAGCCCGATGGAACCCACCGAGATCATGTCGTCCGTCTCCGCCGCCCCGCTGTACTTCTTCACGATGTGCGCCACCAGCCGCATGTTGTGGCGGATGAGCTTCTCCCGCGCCGCCTCGTCCCCCTTGCGGGCGAGTTCGAGACAGCGCGCTTCCTCCTCGGGAGAGAGGGGCTTGGGATAGGAACTGCCGTCCGATACCGAACCCGTGAAAAAAAACAGCCGACACAGCATGGTAAGAAGCATGGAAACCATTTTATCACCTCTTGCCATTATATGCGCGGCGGAATTTGTCCTATGAACGCCGCCCGCCGCGCGAGTCCGCGCGGCGGGCGGCGGGAATCACCGGAAACGACCGGGAACGACCGGGAACGACCGGCGGGCGCCGTGCCCCGCAGCTTTCGGGTTACACGGTGAACACGGGCAGCACCGCGCCGCCGTACTTGCCGTTGATAAAGTCGATGACCTCCTGCGAGAGCAGTGCGGAGAGGAGCGCCTTCGTCTTTTCGCTCTCCTCCTCGCCCGCTCTGATCGCAACGACATTGGCGTACAGCTGCGCGGCGGCGCCGTCCGCCTTTTCGAGGGTGAGCGCGTCCTCCACCCGCAAGCCCGAGGCGAGCGCATAGTTGCCGTTCACGACCGCGAGCGCGCCGTCGTCGGCGTTTTTGAGCTGCGCGGGCACCTGCTCCGCCGCCACGAGCACCACCTCGTTCCCCTTCTTGTCCGCGATGTCCTTGTCGGTGAGCGCGTCGGAGGCGCCCACCCCTTCGCCGAGGGTGAGGTAGCCCTCCTCCTGCAAGACGAGCAGCGCGCGGGTGCAGTTGGTGCCGTCGCTCGGGACGTAGATGGTCCTGCCCGTCTTCACCGCGCCGAAGTCCTCCTTCGTCACATTCTTGCCGTACACGCCGAAGGGTTCGTAGTGCACCTTCGCGGCGGCGACGAGGTGGGTGCCGCGCTCCTTGTTGAAGTTTTCGAGGTAGGGCGTATGCTGAAAGTAGTTGGCGTCCAGCTCGCCGCTCTCGAGGGCGGTGTTGGGCAGAACGTAGTCGCCGTAGGTGACGATCTTCAAGTTCCAGCCCGCCTCCGCAAGGGTGTCTTTCACGGCGGCGAGGATCTCCGCATGCGGGGTGGAGCTGGCGCCCACCGTGATGGTCTTCTCTCCCTCTCCGCAGCCCGCAAGAGAGCCGAGCACACAGGATGCCGCAAGCGCGGCGACGACAAAAAGTTTTTTCATGATCTTATCTCCTTAAAAATAATTTTTTTGATTTTTTGTTTTTTGAAATGCGCTTGTCCGTGCGCCTTGCGAGGAGCATTCCCCCCTCCTGGATGATCTGCACGATGATCACCGTGAAGAAGACGCACATCCAGATCACGTCGTCCTTGAAGTTGTTGTAGCCGTAAAAGATGGCGATCTGCCCCAACCCGCCGCCGTTGATGGTGGAAGCCATCGCCGAGTAGCCGAGCACCGTCACCATGCCGATCACCGCTCCCACGATGAGGGAAGGCTTCGCCTCGGGCAGGTACACCTTCCGAACGATCTGAAAGGCGCTCGCACCCATCGACTTCGCCGCCTCCACGACCCCCGCGTCCACCTCTTTGAGGGAAGATTCCACCATGCGGGCAATGTAGGGAGCGGCGGCGATGACGAGCATCACCACCATTGCCGCTGGACCGTACGTCTTGCCCACGATCGCCTTCGCCACCGGCAGAAACGCCACCATGAGGATGAGGAAGGGAATGCTGCGGAAGATGTTCACGATCCCCCCGAGCAGTTTGTTGAGCCAGGGCACGGGGGTGAGCCCGCCGCGGTCGGTGGTGCAGAGCAGAACGCCGAGCGGCAGACCGATGACGTAGGCGAGCGCGGTGGAGAGCAGGGTGAGGTAGACCGTTTCGAATACCCCAAGCCACATCGTATTGTCCCGGAAAAGGGAAGTAAGCACGTCGCTCATGTTAAATTTCCTCCTTGAATACCACGTTTTGCGCCGTTAAATACCGCTTGGCGGCGGCGATCTGACCGGGGTCGTCCGGGAGACCGATCACCATGTGCCCGAACGTCTTTCCGTCGATCCTGCGGGTGTCGGCAAAGAGAATGTTGGCGGGCACGCCGCACTCCATGGCGAGCCCCGAGATGACGGGCGTATCGCTCGCGTCCCCGTGGAAGACGAGGCGGAGCTTGCCCCCTCCCGTCCCCGCAAGGGAGCGGATGAGCCCCGGAATGATGAGCTGTTTTGCGATCTCCGACTGCGGGAACGCGAACACGTCTGCGACTTTTTCCCACTTCGGCGATGCGGCTGCTGCCGAGCACCGCAACGTGGGTGCAGGCGCTCTCCACCACCTTCATCTCGTGCGTGATGATGACGATCGTCACCCCGAGTTCGCGGTTGATGCGTTTGAGAAGCCCCAAAATGCTCTCCGTGGTGGCGGGATCGAGGGCGCTCGTCGCCTCGTCGCACAGGAGGTACTTGGGGTTTGTGGCGAGGGCGCGAGCGATGGCTACCCGCTGTTTTTGTCCGCCCGAGAGCTGCGAAGGATAGGCGTTTGCCTTCTCCGAGAGCCCCACGAGGGCGAGGAGCTCGCGTACCCGCTCCGTTGCCGCGGCGCGCGGGGTCTTGACGAGTTCGAGAGGAAAGCGGACGTTCGCCGCCACCGTGCGCTGTTCCAATAAATTGAAATTCTGGAAAATCATGCCGATGGAGCGGCGGAGTTCCCGAAGGCGCTTTTTTTTGACGGCGGTGATGTCCTCGCCGTCGATGAGGACCCGACCGCGGGTGGGCTGTTCGAGGAGGTTGAGGCAGCGAACGAGGGTGCTCTTGCCGGCGCCCGAGAGCCCGATGACGCCGAATACGGAGCCGTCCGGGACGGTGAGGTCGATATTTTCGAGCGCGACCGTCTCCCCCTCTTTGGAAGAATAAATTTTGGTCAGATTTTCGAGTTCTATCATAAGGTCTCCTTGTGGAAATTTACGGAATGGTACACCCCCACCCGTCTCACTTCGTGAGTCACCCTCCGAGGGCATAAAAAAACCGCCCGGGGAAAAAGTCCCGAGCGGAAAATGCCTTGGCTCCGACGATTTTTTACAACGCCGAAACCCCGCGCATTTCTGCTCGGGACCGACGCATGTACATGGAATTGCGGAAAATCGTTTTCATATTTTCACTCTAACACAATCCGCAAACGCTTGTCAAGCGTTTTTCGGAAAGAATTTCGGAATTTTTTGCGCCCCCACTCAACGTGATATGATTGGAATGACGCCGGGCGACAAGCTCGACATGACATTTTAAGAATGACGCGGGGCGAGAGCAGGGTGAAATGACAAACTTATAAAAATGCGGTGCCCCCTCCCCTACCCCTCCCCCGCAAAGCGAGGGCGGACAAAAATGACTCAACCGCTGATCGAATCGAGATATTCGTCGAAGGTGATGGAACGGTCGTATACCTTAGTGCCGTCGAGCACGATGATGCGGTTGCACACCGTGTTCATGAGCTCCTGGTCGTGCGAGGTCATGAGAAGGCACCCCTTGAACGCCGT
>CANQRP010000063.1 GCA_947626305.1 uncultured Clostridia bacterium
TGCTCTCGGCGTGCGACGCGCGCTACACGGGCATCGAACGGGACGCCGCGCGTGCGGGGAAAGCCCGCGAAAATCTGGCGGCGTTCTCCTTTGAACACAGAGCGACGCTCCACGAGGGGGACGCGGGCGAGATCCTGCCCCTGCTCGAAGGAGAGTACGACCTCATCTTTCTGGACGGACCGAAAGTGCAGTATTCCCGCTATCTTGCCGATTGCAAGCGGCTGTTGAAGAGGGGAGGAGTGCTTCTCTCGGACGACGTGCTCCTCTTCGGCTGGGTACGCGGAGAGCCGCCCGCAAAGCGGCGGATGCTCGCAAAGCACCTTCGGGAATATCTTTCCGCCCTTACAAACGACGGCGAACTTTCCACCGAGATCCTCGAACTCGGGGAAGGGCTTGCCGTCAGCAGAAAAAAATAGAGAGGACACTGCCCCCGCCCGCCCTACGCGGGCGGGGGCGGAAAAACATCACGGAGAAAACGGAGAAAAGAGACAAATGTGTGAGCTCCTGGCGCCTGCGGGCAACTTTCAAAAACTCAAAGTCGCATTCTATTACGGCGCCGACGCCGTGTATCTCGGCGGAAAAGCGTTCTCCCTGCGCTCTTTTTCGGAAAATTTCACCGACGAAGAACTCGGCGCCGCCCTCTCCTATGCCCATGAGCGCGGCAAAAAAGTGTACGTCTGCGCCAATATTTTTGCGAGAAACTCCGATCTTGCGGAGCTCGAGCGCCATTTCCGCCTCCTCGGAGACCTGAAAGCGGACGGCGTGCTCCTTTCCGATCCGGGAGCGCTGCGCCTTTGCCGACGGGTCGCCCCCGATCTTCCCGTCCACATCTCCACACAGGCGAATACCCTCAACCGCGAGGCTGCCGCCATGTACCGCGACCTCGGGGCGACCCGCGTCGTGCTCGCCCGAGAACTCTCGCTCGAAGAGATCGCGGGCATCCACGCCCATGTGCCCGAGCTCGAGCTCGAAGCGTTCGTCCACGGCGCCATGTGCATCTCTTACAGCGGCAGATGCCTCCTCTCCGATTACCTTGACGGCAGGCAGAGCAACCGCGGCGAATGTGTGCAGGCGTGCCGCTGGCGCTACCGTATCCAGAGCAGAGAGAGCAAGTCCCTCGAGTGGTACGACATCGAAGAGGACGGGCGGGGGACCTATATTCTCAACAGCAAAGACCTCAATATGAGCCGCTATCTCGGCGCCTTGCGGGATGCGGGCGTCTGCTCCTTCAAGATCGAGGGCAGGATGAAGAGCGAATACTATCTTGCGACCGTCGTAGGCGCCTATCGCCGCATTCTCGACGGGGGATACACGGAGGCGCTCGGCAGGGAACTCGACGCATCCGCCCGCCGCGCCTACACCACCGCCTATGCCCTCGGCGAGAACCGCGCGACGGAGGACTATTCCAACCTCCCCTCCGAAAGCCGCTGCACCTACATCGCCAATGTTCTCTTCTCGCGGGACGGGCGGGTCGGCGTAGAGATGCGCAACCGCTTCCGCGAGGGGGAGACTCTCGAGATCCTTTCTCCCGGAGAATCTTTCGGGAGGGAGATCGCGGTGCGGGATCTGCGCGACGGCGAGGGCGCGCCCTGCCCGGATGCCCTGCTCGTGCAGGGGACCTATTCGTTTGCATGCCCGTTCCCCCTGCAAGCGGGCGATATGTTGAGACGGCGGGATTGAATGGATCGATTTCGGAGCCGCGCGGCGTGATAAACGCCGCGCGGCTCTGCATAAAATGGGGCATGGGAACTTATCGGAAAAACAATTTTCGCGGCAATGCGGCAACCTTTTTCGCCGCCATAGCCGTGTTTTTGCTGACGGTCGGATTGTTTGTCGGCGTTTTTTGCTGGTACGGGCGGGGGTATGTGCGTGTCTTTGCGGAGCGGGAATATTATTTTCTCGTGCAGGATTGCGAAGATACCACCGCGGCGGCGGTCGCGGGGCAGGTGTACCTTGCGGGCGGCGCGGGGCTTTCCCTCGAAACCGCGGGAGGGACCTGCGTGGTACTCGCCTGCTACTTTCGCATCACGGACGCGGAGCGCGTGCAGAGCGCCATGGAAGAGAAGGAGATCGCGACCCGCATTCTCCCTCTGCATTGCTCCGATTTTGCCTTGGAGGGGCAAAATACGGCGCAGAAAGGACGGGTAGAGGGGAACCTCGAGACGGCGGAGACCTGTGCGCGCATCCTGTTCGATACGGCAAACGCCCTGGAGCGCGCCGAGATGTCGCAGGAGGAAGCGCGGGTCGCGGTGCGCGGTGCGGTCAAGGCGCTCGGGGGGCTTCGCAAGCAGAACACGGCGCCGCTCTTCGGGCGGTGGAACGCCGCGCTCTCGGCGGCGGAGCGGCGGGGCGGGGAGATCGCGGACGGGATCCTCTACGCCAAGGACCTGCGCTATCTGCAAGCGGAGCTCTGCCTTGCCGTCGTGAACGCAGATACTTATTTCGGCTGAGCCTCTCCGTGATTTCGGCTGAGCGGTTACGGACGGATGCTTCCGCCTGCGCCCCCGCCCGCGTTCCCGCGGGCGGGGGCGCTTTCGAAAACTGCGCATTTCCGTTCGGTGTAGAGGGCAGTAAGAACAAATCGCTTGACGGGAAGGGGGAATACGGTCTATAATAATGGGGCAAAACAAGGAGAGAACAGCCAATGAATTACAGAGAAGAATCCCTGAAAAAACATGCCGAGTGGCGCGGGAAGATCGAGATCGTGCCGCGCGTTGAGGTAGACAGCCGCGAAAAGCTCTCGCTCGCCTACACCCCCGGCGTTGCGGAGCCCTGCCTCGCCATTCAAAAGGACGTCGACAAGAGTTTCGAACTCACCCGCCGCTGGAACACCGTGCCCGTCATCACCGACGGCACCGCCGTTTTGGGGCTGGGAGACATCGGTCCCGAGGCGGGGATGCCCGTCATGGAGGGCAAGTGCGCCCTCTTCAAAGCCTTCGGCGGCGTAGACGCCATTCCGCTGTGCATCCGTTCCAAGGACCCCGACGAGATCGTCCGCACCGTGGAGCTACTCGCGGGCTCCTTCGGCGGGATCAACCTCGAGGACATTGCGGCGCCCCGCTGCTTCGAGATCGAGCGGCGGCTCATCGAAGACCTTGATATTCCCGTCTTTCACGACGATCAGCACGGCACCGCGGTCGTGACGGCGGCGGCGCTTCTGAATGCGCTGAAACTTGTGGGGAAGAAGATCGAAAACATCCGCATCGTCATCAACGGCGCGGGGGCGGCGGGGATCGCCATCGCCGAATTTTTATTGAAGATGAAGGCGGGGGACATCATCCTCTGCGACAGGAAGGGGATCCTCTGCGGCGGCGACCCGAAGCTCACGGGCGCCAAAGCGGAGATCGCGCTTCGCACCAACCGTGACCGGAGGACGGGTTTGCTGGCGGACGCCATGCGGCTTGCCGACGTCTTTATCGGCGTCTCCGGTCCGAATTGCGTCACGAAGGAGATGGTGCGGTCGATGCGCAAGGACGCCATCGTGTTCGCTTGCGCCAATCCGACCCCCGAAATTTCCCGCGAGGACGCCTTGGAAGCGGGCGCGGCGGTCGTGGGGACGGGTTCTTCGGAAAAACCCAACCAGATCAACAACGTGCTCGTATTCCCCGGGCTCTTCCGCGGAGCGCTCGACGTGCGGGCGAAAAAGATCGATTTCGAAATGATGTATGCGGCGTCGCAGGCGATCGCCTCCTGCGTGGGAGAGAGCGAACTCTCGGCGGACTACATTTTGCCCTATGCCTACGATCGGCGGGCGCATGAAGCGGTCGCCGCCGCGGTGGCGGAAGCGGCAAGACGGACGGGCGTTGCAAGGAGAGAAAACGGCGGCGATCCCGTCGCCGCAAAGGAGAACGGAGTATGAATTTTTGGGAAGAACTGCTCGGCGAAGCAGGCAACGGAAACGCGATGTTGGGGCTTGCGATCCTCGCGGTCGGGGCGCTCATCCTTCTGATCGCGCTATTTTCCGGCATCGTAAGCATCGTGCTCGGCATAAAATATTTCAAATTCAACCGCCGACCAAACAGCGCGGGGCTTACGGGTGTGGAAGCGGCGCGAAAGGTGCTGGACGTCAACGGTCTCGAACACATCAAAGTCAAGACGGTGGGCTCCCTGCTGTTCGGCAACAGTTACAGCCACTATTTCAAGAAAGTGCGTTTGCGGAGGCTGACGCGGCACAAAAAGAGCGTTACGGCGCTTGCGATGGGGGTACAGAAGGCGGCGCTCGCCGTTCTCGACAAGGAGGGAGACCCCGATATGCGCCGGCGCGTGCGGCTCGTACCGCTCATCAACTTCGGTCCCCTCGCCTTTATCCCGCTTGTGCTGATCGGCGCGCTTCTCGATTTCTTCGTGCTCCATACCGACGGTTGGGTGACGATCGCGTTGACGGCGCTGGGCTTGCTGTTTTACCTGTTGGCGTTTGTGCTTTCGCTCATGACGCTGAAAACGGAGAAAAAGGCACAGGAACGGGCATATGCGCTTCTGCGTGAAAACGAAATGGCGATCGAGGAGGAGATCGCGGACATCAAAAAGATCTTCCGCCTGTATAATATCCAATATGTGAACGACATGGTGCTGTCTGCGCTCGAATTGCTCTACTATGTGTTGCAGTTCGCCGCTGCAGTATCCGACGGCACCTCCAAAAACTGAACATCATCCGAAAAAGAGGGCGCCGCCCCTCTTTTTTTATAAAAATTTTTTTCAAAATCGTTTAGAACTTAAAAAACGCGGTATAAATAAAGTGAAGAAAGAAGATCCCCGTACGGGGAAAGGAGAAAAAATGATGAAAAATTATTTACAGACAAGACCGCAAACCGATATCTTTGACGCATTCGAAGACTTCTTCCGCCCCATGTTCTATGACGAAAAACTCGACAGCATGCGCACCGACATCCGCGAGACGGACAAGAGCTACGAGCTCGACATCGAACTCCCTGGCTTTGCAAAGAACGAGATCAGCGTTTCGCTCGAGAACGGCTACCTTACCGTGGGCGCCGAGAAGACGGAGAAAGAAGAACAGAAGAACGCAAGATACCTGCGCAAGGAATGCCGCGTATCCTGCCGCCGCAGCTACTATGTGGGGGAGGGGATAGAGCAGGAGAACGTAAAAGCGCGCTACGAAAACGGGATCCTGTTCCTCACCGTGCCCAAGATGCAGCCCAAAAAGCCCGAGAGCAAGACGATCGCCATCGACTAAGGCACAAAAGTCAATATTATGTCACACATACTACTAAATATCAAATAGTATGCGTAGCATAGCACAAGATATTGTGTTTTCCAATAAGAACTATGTCAGACATAATTCATATACTATGCATGACATACTATTAAAAAACAGTCAAAGCCGAGGGCGTTCCTCGGCTTTTTTTCCGCAAACATTTGCAAAGTGTTGCAGGTTATGCTATAATCGTCTTATGAAAATCACCGATATGCATACTCATTCCACCTTTTCGGCGGATGGCAAGTCCACGCTTTCCGACATGGTAGGCGCGGCAAAAGACATGGGTCTTTCTTTCTATGGGATCTCCGAGCACTTCGATACCGATTCGGTTTCCGCAGCGATTTTCAAGCCGACCGATGCTCCCGTATATTTTTCCGCTGCGCGGGCGTTGCAGGCGGAGGTTTGCACCCGATCGTTCCGCTTTCTTGCGGGCGGCGAATTCGGGTTCAGCCGGGAACAGGCGGCACAGGAGCAACTCCTTGCCATCTGCGCGGACTTTCGACCGGATTTTGTTGTCAACAGCGTGCATGCCGTGGACGGCTACGATTGTTACTTTCCCGAATATTTTGCGGGCAAAAAGAAAGAGGAGGCGTATGGCGCCTACCTCGAAATGGTGCGCGACAGTCTCGACGCGCCCTATCCCTACGACATTGTTGGGCATATCGGCTATGTTTCCCGCAATGCGCCCTATCCCGTCCGTAAGATCCGCTATGAAGATTTTCCCGATCTGTACGACGATATTCTCAAGACGATCGTGCGAAAGGGAAAAATTTTGGAAGTTAACACTTCGGCACGGTATGCGGAGAGCGAGTTTTTGCCCGACGTGGACGTGCTTGCGCGCTATTTCGAGCTTGGCGGCAGGTTTATTTCGTTCGGGTCGGATGCCCATGCGACCATTCGTATTTGCGAAAAACGCGATTTGGTGATCCCGGCGCTCAAAAAAATCGGGTTTCAGGCGATCGCCGTGCCCGTGTGCGGTGAAATCGTGCTCTGCGATTTTGATTAAATGAGCGTTTCGTATTCCGCATAGAGTGCATCGGATTCTTCGTGCAGCGCGTCGAGCCGCTGCGTGATCTCGAGCACTTTTTTGTAGTCCGCCGCGTTCTCGGCAAGCGCGATGTTGAGTGCCGCCTCCTCCGCTTCGAGCGCTTCGAGGCGCCCTTCGATCTCTTTCACCCTCAGTTTTGTCTTTGTTTCTTTTGCGCGCTCTTCCCGGCTTCGGTAGGAGCCGCTTTTTTCCTCGTGCTTTTCGGCGGGAGCGGGTCTTGCTTTTTCCTCTTTTTTCCGCTGTTCGAGGAACGCCGCATAGTCCCCCTCGAACCGTCGGAGGGCGCCGTCTTCGATGAGTGCGATCTTGTCTGCGACCGCTTCGATGAATCGCCTGTCGTGCGAGACGAAGAGAAGGGTGCCGTCGAAGGCTTTCAACGCCTCTTCGAGCGCTTCGCGTGCGGGCAGGTCGAGGTGGTTTGTGGGTTCGTCCAAGAAGAGGACGTTTCCCCGGCGTCCTTCGAGCACCGCGAGGGCGAGTTTTGCCCTCAGCCCGCCCGAAAGTTCTCTCACTTTTTTCTCCGTATCCTCCGCAAAGAGCCCCGCTTGCGCCAAAATTTTTCGCGCTTCCGTCTGCGAAAGGCGGGGGAATTTGCCCCAAAAGGCGTCAAGCACCCGCTCTTCCGGGTCGAGATCGGCGTTTTCCTGGTCGTAATAGCCGATCCTCACGAATTTCGCATGCTGCACTTTTCCGCTCTCTTTTTTCAAAAATTTGAGCAAAGTGCTTTTCCCCGTGCCGTTATCGCCCACGAGCGCACATTTTTCTCCGCGCATCAGCGAGAACGAGGCGTCTTTGAGCAGCAACTTGTCTTCGGCGTAGAGGTCGAAGCGGGGCGCAAGCACAACGTTTTCATACGGTTTTTCGTCGTACTCGAAGCGGAAGCGCGGCGGGGCGGGGGGAGGCGTCGGCTTTTCGAGCACCTCCATGCGTTCGAGCCGATTTACCCGCGAAAGTGCGCTCTTTGCCGTCGTCGCGCGGACGAGGTTTCTGTCGACATACCCTTGGAGTTTTGCGATCTCCTCCTGCTGTTTTTCGTAGGCGCGGAGTTCCTCCCGATATTTTTCCTCTTTCAGAATTCGATATTTTGAGTAATTTCCCTTATAGGAGGTCACTCTCCGCTGTTCGAGTTCGAGTGTGCGCGCGGTAAGACGGTCGAGAAAATATCGGTCGTGCGACACGACGAGGAGGGCGCCCTTCAAGGTGAGGAGATAATCTTCGAGCCAGAAAAGCGTTTTTACGTCGAGGTGGTTGGTGGGCTCGTCGAGGATGAGGAGCTCAGGGTCTTCAAGCAGCAGACGGCAGAGCTGCAAACGCGTCTTTTCTCCGCCGGACATCGTGGAAATGACCTGCTCGCGCATTCCCTCGAATCCCATGCCTCCGAGCACGGTGCGGATGCGCACGTCGGTATGATAACTGTCCCTTGCGGCAATGCGCTTTGTGATGCTTTCGATCTGTGCGGCGAGAGCGGGGCGTTCGGCGTCGGCGGCAAGAGAGAACGCCCGTTGGGTCTGTTCGAGACGGGCAACGAGTTGTTCGTCCTCCGCAAATACCTCCTTCATCGCTTCGTACACGGTGAGCTCGGAATCGAAGCCGCCGTTCTGCGCGAGGTAGCCGATCCGCAGTCTGTTCTTCACCGAGACGCTGCCGCTGTCGGGGGAGAGCTCTCCCAAAATGAGTTTCAAAAGGGTAGTTTTTCCTTCTCCGTTGCCACCCAAAAGCCCCACGCGCTCCTTTTCGTGCAGCGAAAAAGAGACGTTTTCCACCGTGGGAACGCCGAGATAGCCGAATGTAACGTTTTCGAGGGAGAGGAGCATAACTTTTCGATCGCCTTTCGAAACTAAAAGTATGAAGAAAAAATGCAGACAGCTGTTGGCGGTACGCATGCTCGAAGAGCGGCTCAAAGGCGCTTCGCCCGACGAGTGCGGAAAACTCACCAAAGAACTTGTGAAGCTCAAAGACGATTGGCTCAACGGCTGACCTCATCCATTGTAGCGAAAATCGGGCGGAAAGTCAACCGCTTCGGAAAAGAGCGTAGCCTCGGTTGCAATTTTTTCTCCTCTTTGCTATAATGATTAGCGGAAATATCGCAGAAAAAAGGAGCGGAAGGGATGAAAATATTGGTGACGGGCGGAGCGGGATATATCGGTTCGCATACGGTGGTGGAGCTGTTG
>CANQRP010000064.1 GCA_947626305.1 uncultured Clostridia bacterium
CCCTGTCCCTCGCTGTCCTTTTCGGGCAGGAAGTTGAACTTATAGTCGTAGGCGTTCTCCTGCGCGCTCGCCGAGCGGAGGGTGGAAAAGTCCTTGTCGGAGGGGTCGACGTCGAGCTCCTTCTTTCCGCCGTCCGCCTTCTCGCCGCACCCGACCGCAAACAGCATAACGGCGCTGAGCGCAATGGCGATCGCCGAAACTTTTTTGATGATTTTCATGATATTATCCCCTTAAAAAACTTCTTTTCTCGTCGGCATCGCGGGGATCGCTCCTTCACGCGAGACGACGACGGTTGCCGCACGGTTTGCCCGTTGCAGCATTTGGGTGAGCTCCCCTTCCGAAAGCGTTCCGAGCTCTCGCCCGAGGAGCTGATACAGGATCGTGCCGATAAAGGAATCGCCGGCGCCCGTCGTATCGACGACCGCGGAAGCCGTATCCGTCGGCTGCCATACCTCCGCTGTGCGGGTGTATGCGGAAGCGCCGCCCTTCCCCTTTGTGACGAAAACGAGCTTTACCCGCCCATTGAAAAGGGTCGAGACCGCCTCCTTTTCGTCGGAGATGCCCGTGATGTCCGAGAGTTCGTCGTCGCTCACCTTGAGGATGTCGGCGAGCGGCAGAAAATCACGTACGACCGCGAGCAACTCGTTCGGGGTCTTCCAAAGCGAGTACCGCAGATTGGGGTCGAAACTGATGAGTGCGCCCGCCGCTCTCGCCTGCGCGATCGCCGCGATGTGCGCTCCTTTCACGGGGGCGTCGCAGAGGTCCACGCTTCCGAAGTGAAGGATGTCCCCCCGTTCGAAGGGAACATTCTTTATTTCCTCTTCGTCCAATAGCATATCCGCGGAGGGGTTTCGGTAGAAAGAAAAGCTCCTCTCCCCTTTTGCGTCGCGCGCGACAAAAGCGAGCGCGGTATTGGCGCTGTCGGTGCGGAACACAAAGTCCGTATTCACCTTTTCGCGCTTGAGAGTCTCCACAAGGAAATTGCCGAACGCGTCCTTGCCGAGCTTGGTGACGACGCTTGCGCGCTTGCCGAGTTTGGCGACGCAGACGGCGACATTTGCGGGTGCTCCGCCCGCGTTTTTGCGGAAAGTGACCGCCGTCTCGAGCGCTCCGGGCTCTTGCGCCGTGAAGTCGATGAGCATTTCGCCGATCGCATAGAGTGTGTTCATAGCTCCCCCTTTTTAGCCGTTACCTCCGCGATAGAGTTTACCGCGGAGGTCCGGTTTTGTTTCATAAAGTTTTGATCAGCCGACCAGCTTGCGTTGCAGGATCGTGATCTCGGAGATCTCGATCTTCACTTCACCGAGATCCGAAAGTGCCTGCGAGCCGAACTGGAACAGGAGTTCGCAATTCTTGTCTGCGAGCAACGCTTCATCTACGGTGAGTACCACTTCGGTCCAATCGACGCCGATCGCAACGTTCTCCGCTTTCTTCACCATGCCCATATCCCAATCGGTATCGATCTCATGGAGCGCGATCACGGGGCAGGAAAGCGCCTTGCTCGCCTTGATCTTGATGCGTACGGTGTAATAGCTGTTGCTTTCGAGCGGGATCGGGTTCTCCTTGAAGCCGATCACGAGCTTGCTGTGCCAATCGGTGGCGCTTCCCTGCAACACGTCATAGACGAGATTTCCGTTCTCCGTGTATACGGTGGCAAGTCCCTGGATCTTATCGCTGCCGAACTCATCCGAACCGTTGTAGAAGTCGATCGGATAGTCCGCATCGAAGCCTTCGCCCTTTTGCACGCGGCGGGCATTTGCATAGTAACTGTTAAACTTGTTCTCCGTCTTTTCGTCCGTTTTGGAGAAGCGCACTTCGTCGATGGTGATCGTGTTCGCCGTAACACCGTCCGCCGCATTGCCGATCTGGAAACGGATCACGGGGTCGTTCACGCTGTTTTCGGCAGTGAACGTCTTTTCGATGGTCTTTGTTTCCCCCGCCGAAAGCGCCAGGTTCTCGAAATTTGCGCGCGCGCCGGCTTCCAGCGTTTTGCTCTCGACAAGGAGTTCGCCGCCCTGCGCCTTTTCCGCCGTCACTTTCATCGAGTAGCTGTACTGCGCGCCCTTTTCAAGGGTAACGTTCGGGAGCGCAACATCCACTTTGATGCTCCATACGCCGCCGCTCGTCGGATAGGAAGTGATATTCACTTTCTGCGCTTTCGCTTCTGCGTCGTAAGAAGTCGTCGCCGCTGCGCCGTCGCCTGCGCTCACCGCAACCGCGTCCGCCGCCGCTTCGTCGAAGTCCTGCGTGTAGAGGGTCTGCGCGCTGTCCGAACCCGTGATGTAGTAGAGTGCGGTCTTGTAGATCGTGATCGCATAGGCGTTCGGCATATCCGCGGGGGCACCGCCGTCCTTGCCCATGTGCAAACGGAGTTCCACGCTCGACGTGTTATTGTCGCTCTCGTCGAGAACGAACGAGCATCTGAGGAGAGTGAGTTCGGTGCCGAGTTCCTTGTTGTAATCTCCGCCTACCGTTTTCCATTCTTCCGCGGCGGCGTCTTTCGGGATCATGTTGACATACGTCTTTACCGAGGACTTCGCCCAAACGAAGAATTCGTATCTGCCCTTGCCGAGGTCGTTCATCGTGCGGGAGAACAAAATGTCTCCGTCGCCCGCCTCTTTGCGGTCGGTGATGTCGAACACGATCGCGCCCTGCGTCAATTTCACGGAACCCTCCGCCACGGCGAAGTGAGGGGTCCACCAGTCAAGCGTCGCGTCCGTCTTATCGCTTTCGAGCGTCTTATCGGCGACGTTGAACTGGGTGTAGCTTTTGAGCGTCTTTTCTTCGCCCGCCGCTTGCTTTACATAGAGCGTGCAGTATTCGGTGGCTGTTTTTCCGCCCGAATCTTTTACGGTGTAGATGATCTCATAGCCGAGAGTCTCGCTCGCCACGGTGGGCGTCGTCTTGCCATCTTTGAATTCGAGTCCGCTTGCGGAGACCTCGATCTTGGAGGTGAGGTCGCCGTCCTCTTTGTCGGTGGCGGAAACGCCTTCGAGCGCGTTCCACTCCGTGCCTGCCATAATGGTGTCTTCCAACTTGACGCCCTCGATGGTGGGCGCGCTGTTGTCGGCGTTGTTATTGTTATTATTGTTTTCGGTTTCGCCGCAGCCCGCAAGCACCGTCAAAGAGAGCGCCGCAGCCAACGAAATCGCCAATATTTTTTTCATGATCTCCTCCGAAATTTTTTAATTTTCCTTGACGTATCTGTCGTAAGCCGCCTGGTAGACTTTCTGAACTTCGCCGATGCCGACGGCATTCGTTACCGCTCTTTCTTTGTGCGAAGCCCACGTTGCGTCGTCGAGCCCGTTTCTCAGCCACTTGAGGATGTTTTCACGGAGATAGTTGTCGATCGTCGTCTGATAGCGGGCGAGCACGTCGAGCTCTTCCTTGGTGAATTGCAGGTTGGGAACGGGCGTCACCGTGGAAGGAACGTAGGGTCTTGCGTATTTTTCGAGCCGCTCCACACGCAACTTTGCGCGGGGCTCCATTTCCACCGTGTTCTCCCATGCGTCATCGGAGAGATAGCAAATTCCGAGGGGCGCGTTTTCGAGACGGAGCTCATCCGTCGTCTTGCCTGCGGGCGGATCCTTTGCAACGAGTTTGCCGTTGGCGTCTCTCTCTTCCTCGAAGGCGATGCCGATGGGACCGTAGTTGATCTGCGCCGAAATTTCGGGCATATAATAGCGGTCGAAATAGGCGAGGAGCACTTCGACGTTGGGCGTATCCTTAAAGAAGATGACTTCGCCCATGGAGATCTCGGGGTTGTTGGAGACGCACACCGTCTGCCCGCCGTTGGGTCCCTTCAAAGGCTTACAGCACACATAGTTGGAGGGATCGGAGACGACCGTTTCGCTCTCCCACCAATAGAAAGCGCCGTACTTTTCATCCGGGTTGCTCTTGCCGTTTGCAAGGAAGTTATCCTGCGACTGCTCGAAGGAGACGGCGTCGATGAGACCGTTTGCGACCCAATTATGCAGGTACTGCGTTGCGTCCTTGAAGGCGTCGTCGAGCACGGTGTAGACGACCTTGCCGTCCTTGATGACGCGGTGCTCGAGGTTATCGTTGAGACCGAACATGCCGTAGAGGTCGCACTGGTTGCCCTGCCAGTTGTTCCAAACGAAGTTGAGCGGGCGTTCGTCCTTGGCGCCGTTGCCGTTCATATCGTTGTTCTTGAAGTAGGTGAGAAGGTTTTCCATCTGCGAAGCGGTGAGTTCCAAACCGTCTTTGATCTCCTGACCGCCGAGGTCGACTTTGCCTTCGTTGACCGCTTTCTCCGCCCACGTCTTGTTGATGAAGAGCAGGTTGGGGTTCTGCAAGAGTCCCATCTCCTCGATACGGGGAAGGGAATAGATCTTGCCGTCGATGCTCGTGATCTGCTTCTTGATGTCCGAGCGGCTGTCCAAAATCTTTTTGAAGTTGGGCATGTATTCGAGATAGTCGCTGATCGCAAGCAGCGCGCCGCGGTCCACACCGTATTTGAGGATCTCGTTGGAGGTAAGTCCTGCGTGGTAGATGGCGTCGATGCCGTTATGATTGCCGAGCTTGGGCACTTTCTGCTGCCCGTAAATGCTCTCGGAGACGTTCTCCCAATCGACATACACATTCGTCTGCTCGAAGAGCGTCTGCATGATGTCCATGTCGTTGTAGTCCTTTGCGGACGCATTCTTGGAGGAATAGACGTGGAAGGAGATCTCCTTCGCGCCCGTCTCGTTGAGGATGGGCTTGGAGGTGTCCGTCCACTGGAAACCGTACTTGTCTTTGAGTACGTCGAGCGAATTGGAGGTGCGGTCGTCCTTTTCGCCGCAGCCCGCGAACGCCATCATCGCCGCACAGCAAAGCGCAACCGCCGTAATGATCTTTTTCATAATTTAACTCCTTAAAAAATTTTTGATGTTTGAAGTTCCTCCGTGGGAGAGGCGAGGCGATAAATCGGGGGAAGGACCGCCTCGCCGAGTCCCCGGTAAGAGGAATTGGGAAGAACTCAGTCTTTGAGCGAGCCGACGAGTACGCCCTGCGCGAAGTACTTCTGAACGAAGGGATAAAGCAGGAACACGGGAAGGCTCGAGATGATGACCGTGACGTATTTGAGCTGGTTGGCAAGACGGAACTGTTCGAGCATGGTCTCGCCGCTGCCGCCCACCGTCGATTCGGATGCGGTGAGGATCTCTTTGAGGACGAGCTGCAAGGGATACAGGTTGCTGTTGCTCAAAAAGATCATCGCGTTGAAGTAGCTGTTCCACTGACCGATCGCATAGTACAGAGTGAGCACCGCGATGATGGGAGCGGAGATGGGCACGATGATGGAGAGGAAAAGTCTCGCTCTGTTCGCGCCGTCGAGCTCCGCAGCCTCCACGATCGTGTCGGGCACGCCCGTCTGGAAGAAGGTCTTCGCCATGAACAGGTTCCATGCGGACACCGTGCCGGGAAGGATGATCGCCCAAGGGGTATCGAGCATGCCGAGGTCGCTGACGACATTATAGAAAGGAATGAGCCCGCCGCCGAAGAACATGGTGATCGTAAAGAAGATCATCCAGAACCTTCTGAGGGGCAGCGTCTTGCGCGAGAGCGCCCATGCTGCCGTGAGGGTAAAGGCAACGCTGAGTGCGGTGTACGCCGCGGTGTACCAGATGGTGTTGGCATAGCCGATCCAGATGTCTCCGCGGGTGAAGCACTTCACATAGCCCGATACGTCGATGTCCACGGGCCAGAGATACACTTTGCCCGCAAGAACGGCGTCCGCACTCGAGAAGGAGGCGATGATGACGAACCACAGCGGGTAAATGACGATCGCCGCGAGGAGCGCAAGCACAACATAAGTGATGATGTAATAAATTTTGTCGCCGAGCGGGTCCTTGACCTTCCTGCGCTTCTGCTTTTTGGGAGCTTCGTATGTTTGATTATGCATGATCTCTTCCATGATGTGCCTCCCTTAAAACAGCGAGTTCTCGGAGAACTTCTTGGACGCGGTGTTGGCGATGATGAGGAGCAGAAGGTTGATGATCGAGTTGAACAGACCCACTGCCGTCGCATAGCCCGCGCCGCGACCGCCGGGCACGAGACCCTGTTTGTAGACGTAAGTTGCGATGATCTCACTCACGCCGATGTTGCCGTCCGTCTGCATCAGCAAAACTTTTTCGTAGCCGACGCCCATGAGTCCGCCGATGGACATGATGAGCATCACCGAGATGATGGGCATGATCGCGGGAATATCGACATGGAGCACACGCTGGAAACGGGAAGCGCCGTCGATCTGCGCCGCCTCATGCTGAGACTGTTCCACGCCCGAGAGCGCCGCAAGATAGATGATGGAGCTCCAACCGAAGTCCTGCCAGTTGCTCGAAAGGATATACATGGGGCGGAACGCGGCGGATTCGAGGAAGAAGGAGTAACGCTCCCCTCCCACACTCTCGATGATATTGTTCACGAGCCCGTATCTGCCGAAGAAGAGCTGGAGCATACCGACGAGCACGACGAGCGAGATGAAGTGCGGTCCGTTGAAGATCGTCTGCAACACTTTTGCGAGCTTCTTGTTGCGCGTGGTGTGGAGCATGAGCGCCACGATGATGGGGAGCGGGAATCCGATGATGAACCCGAGAATGCAGAGAAGGAAGGTGTTCCACATCAACCCCCAGAACGCATAGTCCCCCAAAAACAATGAAAAATTTTCGAATCCGATCCAATAGCCGTTCAGGATCGAGTCGCCCGGCATGTAATCCTGAAATGCGATCAGAAGACCGTACATCGGGATATAGGCGAAGATGAACGTGACGACGACCGCCGGGATGAGAAAGAGCAAATAGCTCCAGTTCCGTTTGAAATTCCGTGCAAAATAGCTGTTTTTGAACTTCTTTCCAAACGACTCCTTTTCGCCTTGCCGCACAGAAGCCGCTTGCGCTTCGCCCGTTCCCGCGTCCGCGAGCGCTTCCGCTTCCGTCTGCAAAAGCTGTCTCTCCATAAAGATACCTCCTTATCATAATTACGCCGAAATCGGGTCGGACTTCGGTGTATCCCATTATAATCGCCCGATAAGTGCCGTCAAGAAAGGTAAAAATTTTTTCTTTGCATTTGTGTGTTTGCCCAAAAACGGCAATTTCATTTGTGCAAAATAGTGAACGAATATTGACATTCTCTCATTTTGTGATATAATGAAAACAAAAGAAAAAGAGAACTTTGAATCAATCGAACATGAAAAGAGAAAGAATCACGATTCAGGATATTGCAAACTCCATCGGGCTCTCGCGGAACACCGTTTCCAAGGCGCTGAACGGACAATATGTTCCCCCGCGCACGCGCGAGCAGGTTTTGAATGCCGCGATCGAATTGGGGTATAAGAGCTATCATACGGTAGCCGCCTCCGATCCTTCGGGAGAACACCGCCGCATCGTACTCATCACCTCCAAGATGCTGATGACGATGACCTTCTTCGTTCATGTCGTGCGGGGGATCGAATCCGCCCTTGCGGAAGACGAGAATGTGGAGCTCCTCCAATTTACCGCTACGAAGACCTCCTTTTTCAACCGTCTCGTCGACTTCCTTCACGAAAATAAGGTGGACGGCATCATCTGCATGGAGCTCTTTCAGGCGGACTATGTGCCCAAACTCATCGAACTCGGCTATCCCATCGTCTTTTTCGATTTTCCGATCTACGTCTCGGCAATGGGCAATTACGACATCGTGCTGCCCGAAAGTTTTACTTCGGTAAAAAATTACTGTCTTTCCCTCATCGGCGAACAGGACTGCAAGACCTTCGGCTTTGTGGGCGATTACACCCACTGCACCTCCTTCTATGAGCGCTTTCTCGCGATGCGCGAAGCGATCTTTCTCTCCGGGCTGGAATACGACCCCGCCTTTTCGGTCATCGAGAAGGACACCTTCCCGTACGGGAACGCAAAAGACCTTGCCAAGATGTTTGCGGGGATGCCTCACCTCCCCGACTGCTTTGTCGTCGCAAACGACACGTTGGCGATCGCCGTCATCGAGGCGCTCAAACTCCTCCGGAAAAAGACGCCGAAGGATGTGTTGGTCGTCGGCTTCGACAATTTGGCGGAAGCGAAATCTTACGACCCGCCGATCACCACCTTCAATGTGGATAAGGCGGGCATCGGCAGAAAGTTGCTGTCCGTGTTGCTCGAACGGATCGCCCATCCCCGCCAAAAAACGCAACTCATCTATCTGCAAGCAAAGCTGATCGTCCGCCAAACTACTTAAAATCCGTAAAAAGCGGCGCGGCGCCGAGGGAGATCCCTCGGCGCCGCGCCTTTTATCGTACTTTTCTTTTTTACTTTTCGTATCCGTTGGGGTTGTGTTTTTGCCAGTTCCATTGGTCGCGGCACATCCGCTCGAGGTCGTACTCCGCCCG
>CANQRP010000065.1 GCA_947626305.1 uncultured Clostridia bacterium
CAAAGATAGGCGGCACGGAGGGCGACTTCCGTCTTTCCGAAGCCGACATCCCCGCAGAGGAGGCGATCCATCACCTTCTCCGAACACATATCCGCCTTGATCTCGTTCGCGGAGACCGTTTGGTCGGGCGTGTCTTCATACGGAAACGCCGCCTCGAATTCGTCCATCTCCTCCCGGTATTCCGGGAAAACGTAACCTCTCTTTTCCCTGCGCTCGGCATAGAGCGCTCTGAGGTCGAACGCCATCTTCCTGAGCGAAGCGCGCACGCGCGCTTTCACCCGCTCAAACTCTCCGCCGCCGATCTTGGAGAGTGCGGGGTCCTCGCCGCCCATATATTTGGAGAGCACGTCCATTTGCTCAACGGGCACATAGAGGGTATCGCCGTCTTTATATTCGAGCGCGATGTACTCCTTCGTCCCGTCTGTCGTCTCGATTTTTTTCGTGCCCGTGATGCGCCCCACGCCGTACGTCTCGTGGACGGCGTAGTCCCCCACCTCGGGCGCGAGAAACAGGTCCCCTCTGCGCCTTTTCACTCGCCTTGCGGCAGGCGCTTTGAGGAAGAGGTCCCCCGTCCCCACGACCGCGAGTTTGCACTCGTGGAGCAAAAAACCGTCCGCGAGCGCGTCGGGAAGCACGGCGATCCCGGAGAAATCTTCGAGTTTTTCGGGGATCGGCGCAACGGGGATCCCGCCCTCATAGAGCTCTTCTTTGAGTTTTTCCGCGCGTTCCTCGCCGCCGCACCACAGCATCACGCGATAACCCGTCTTGCGCCAGGCTTTGAGGTCGACGAGAAGATCGGGGAAAGAATTGAGGTATTTTCTGGCGGGAGCGGAAGTAAAATTAAATATTTTGAGCGGTTCGAAGAAAAAGACCTGCCCCGTGAAAGTCTGCAAAGCGAGATCGCGGAAATGCTTCACTTCCGCAAGGAAGTCTTCCTGCGCCACGTACTGGTCAAAGCAAAAGCGCATGACTTCCCCGCCTTCATAGAGACGGGCAAAGCGCTCGGCATGCTCCCGATAGAGCCCTTCGAGCTTATCGCGGATGAGTTTGCACTCATCGAAGATCAACACGGTGTCCTCGCCGAGCACCGAGAAGAGGCTGCAACTGTTTTCGCAGAGCGGAAGGACAAAATCGGTAAAATTGCCCGAAAGGATCTCCTCTGCGATCGAACTCATGCGGGAATAAGCGGCGGCGCCCGGCGCTTTTTTGAGCTCCGCGGAAAGAACGGCTGCGATCTCCCGCTCGTCCTCCTCGGTCGGAACGACGTCCGTCGCCGCAACGATGTCGAGCGCGGAGAGCAATGGAAGCCGCTCCGCCGTGATCTCGTCGTACGGCTTGATTGCCTCTACCTCATCCCCGAAAAAGTCGATGCGGGCGGGATGCTCGCAGTTGATCGGATAAATATCGAGGATGTCGCCGCGGAGGGCGAATGTCCCTTTCGTCTCCACTTCATACCCGCGCGTATAGCCCATCCGCACGAGCGTTTCCGTCAGGGCGGAAAGTTCCGTATCCCTTCCCGTTTCGAGGTACACATGCTCCACGCGGCGGGGGATCAATTGGATCGCCGCCTCAATGTCCGCAACCAACACTTCACCCCCGTTTTGACGTTCGTAAAGGGCATTGAGACGGCGGAAGAGCGCCTCCTTGCTGCCGGCTTTCCGATATGTGAGCACCTCGTCCTTTGCCGTGAGCAACACACAGCGCCTGCCCGAGAGCACGGAGATCGCCTCGTATGCCCGCTTTGCCGAGAGCGCGTCTGCCGTCAGATAGACAACGGGATGGGTAAAAAGCGAGGCAACGAGGTATTTGCGGGCATCGGAAAGCCCGAAAGCGGCGGTCGGGACGCCGTTTTCGAGATTGGCGCCGAGGAGCGGGAAATCGCCGCCCGTATTTTCAAAGGTAAAGAAGCTCATCCGTTATACTTTGTCATGACCAGTTCGAAATTTTCTCCCTTAGCGAGAGAGAGCGCCGCTTCCGCCGCTCGGTTGCAGGCGGAGGTAAACAGCGCATAGTCCTCTTTCCGCACTTCGGAGAGCACGTAATCGATGAGTGGGACTTCGACCTCGGGGTCGCGGATGCCGATCCGCACCCGCGCGAAGTCGGAATAGCCGAGCTCGGCGATCACCGAGCGCATGCCGTTATGCGTCCCCGCGCTCCCGTTCGGGCGGATGCGTACATGCCCTTTGGGAAGATCGTAATCATCGTAAATGACGACAAGTTCTTCGGGGGAGACTTTATACTTCGCCACGAGCTGTTTCACCGCTCTTCCGGAAGCATTCATATAGGTGACGGGGCGGGCGAGAACGACCTTTTCGCCGCCGATATATCCTTCGGCAACGCTCGCTTCGCACTCCTTTTTTTTGAATTTCACACCCAGCAGCCCGGCACAGTCGCCCACGGCGAGAAAACCCATATTGTGAAAAGTTTTTTCGTATTTTTTCTCGGGATTGCCGAGACCGACGATCAAAAACATAGCCTTTTTTCCTGAATCGGGGGATCGCCCCTTTTGCGTTTGAAAAGAGCCGCTCTTTTGAGCGGCTCCTGCTTAATCGTAGATCTTACTCATCGGCTTATCGAGATAGACGTTCTCGATCGCCGCAGCCCAGATATCCGCCGTGGAAAGGATCTTCATCTTCGGCAGCCTCTTCTCCTCGGGGAGAAGGATGGTATCGAGCATCACGAGCTCGTCGATCGCCGAATTTTCCAGCCGTTCGATGGCGGGTCCGGAGAGCACCGCATGGGTGCAACACGCCTTGATCTCCTTGGCGCCCGCGTCGACAAGCGCCTGCGCGCCCTGCACGATCGTCCCTGCCGTATCGATCATATCGTCCACGAGGAGACACCGCTTTCCCTCCACGTTGCCGATGATATTCATGACTTCCATCACATTTGCGCGCGGACGGCGCTTATCAATGATCGCCATCGGGCATCCGAGCCGCTCGGCGACCTTTCTCGACCGATTGACCGACCCGATGTCGGGCGAGACGACGATAAAGTCGTCCCCGAGTTTGTCGGCATAATAATTATAGAGGGTGGGACCGCCGAGGAGGTTATCCACCGGGATATCGAAGAATCCTTGGATCTGCGCCGCATGCAGGTCCATCGTGAGCACCCTGTCCGCACCCGCGGAGGTGAGGAGGTCGGCAACGAGTTTTGCGGTGATCGGGTCGCGCGAGCGCGCTTTTCTGTCCTGCCGAGCATATCCGAAATAGGGCATGACTGCCGTCACCCGACCTGCGGAAGCGCGTTTTGCGGCATCGATCATGATGAGCAGCTCCATGAGATTGTCGTTGACGGGAGCGGAGGTGGACTGGATGATGAAAAGATCTCTTCCGCGCACCGTTTCGGCGATATGAACGCTCGTCTCTCCGTCCGAAAATTTGCTCACTTCCACTTCCCCGAGCGCCGTGTTGAGTTTCTTGGCGATCGCCTCGGCGAGCGGTCTGTTGGAGTTCCCCGCAAACAACTTGATTTCGTTTCCGTGTGTGATCATGAAAATTTCCTCGATTGTTTTTGCCGCTTCATATTGTATCTGTTTTTCGGCGGAAAGTCAAATGTTTCGCCGACTATTTTTTGCCGACTGCGGTAAAATTTTTCCGCATGGAAAAGAGTTCTCTTTTTTCGCCGCAGGGAAGGTTCTTTGCTGGACTTTCCGCACGAAATATGTTATAATGAGAATCTGATATTTATTTGCTTGGTCATATCGCAATGAAACGGATCTTTTCCCTGCTTGCCGCAACGTGTGTGACGCTCCTTTCCGTCGCACCCGCGGCAGCACAACAAAACGATTTCCGCTTGGTGCGGGAGGAAGAAGTCGCCTACGGGCGGGTCTGCCGCTATGAAAACGGGGATGGCGAGGGATTTGCGCTCGCTTTGGACAAGGAGGGACGGGTGCTCTCCTCCACTCCGTATACGGCGAAAAAGACCTCCGCGGACGAGCGCGCGGCATACACCGTCCCGACCGAACAGACGGACGCGGATGGCAAGCGGGTATCCGTCGGCGTCGATCTCACGGACGGCGTATATACCCTTGCCGACCCGCTGCGCAACATCTACGTCTATCACGCGCGCAACGGCACGGGACAGTTCCCCACCGACGACATGCGCTATCACAATACGACGGGCGTCTTTGATGACCCGATCGCGATCACGTCCTATCTCAATCTCGTGAAAGTGTACGATTTTTACGCCGACGGAGGGACCGGCGTACCCCTCCGCGGGGTAGACGGAAGTCATGACGGGATCGAAGGCAATTACCGCGAAAATAACGAGTCGCGCATCTTTCTCTTCATTCACTACGGCGTGAACGAACAGAATGCACACGGCTGGTTCGACAAATATTATAACGCTTCGATGCTCGGCGTGGGAGACGGCAAGGCGGACGGCTATTTCTATCAGCTCGGGCGTGCTGTGGACATCATGGCGCATGAGTACCAGCATTCGATCACCCACTTTCAGGTCGATTTGACGCAGATGAACGAATCGGGCGCGATCGACGAAGCGATCTCCGACATTTTCGGCGCGCTTGCGGAGGGACACGACCTCACCGACGACCGCTTTTGGACCATGGGCGAAGATGCAGCCGGCAAGAAGGAAGGCGGCGTCCGCTCCATAAAGTCGCCCTCCAACGGATACGCCTCCTCGTTTGACGCTCCCTTCCCAGCCTGTCATGAAATGCACAATCACAACGTCGCGGGTTGCGACTTCGGCGGGGTGCACTACAACAGCACCATTCTGACGCACGCGCAGTATCTGATGTGGCGGGACATGCCCGATTTCTTCACGAAACAACGCATCGGCGAACTGTGGTACTCGCTCATCCCCCTCCTCGGAAGCGATGCGACATTCGAGGAGTTCAAAGCCGCCTTCTTGCAGACGGCGGAAAACCTCGGCTACGAAAACGAGGCGCTCAACGTCATTCTCAAGCACTTCGGCATGGCAGAGCGATACACCGTTACCTTTCTGAACGCGGACGGCACCGAACTCGGCAAAAGGGTCGTCTCCGCAGGCGAGACGGCGGTCTACGACGGGGAGCCCCCGCACCTTGCCTCCACAGCGCAAACCGAATATCTCTTCGACGGTTGGGATACGGACCTTGACAACATCACACGGGATACGGTCGCAACGGCGCGGTACAGACAGGTGGCGCGCACCTATCCCGTAAAATATTATTCGAAAGGATTGCTGTACGAGGAAAAAGCGATCGCTTACGGCGAAAAAGTTCCCCTCCCCACCCCCGAGCGAGAGGGATATGTGTTTGCGGGATGGTATCTCGACGAAGAACTTTCGAGCCCCGCGGAAAACGCGACCGTGAACGGCGAACTGCATCTATACGCCAAATGGGACAAGAAATTCGGACTCGGCGCAACGATCGGACTCAGCGTCGGCATCCCCGCCGTTTCCATTGCCCTTGTTGTGCTTTGGGTGCTGTGCAAAAGGAAGAAATGACCCCGGGGAAGCGTACGCTTCCGCCGAGAGAGGGGGCTGCGGCAATTATGCCGCAGCCCCCTCTCGTTCCATATCGGAGATCCCGCTTGAAGGTCTACTTCTTTTCGCGGGCACGCATTTCGGAAAAGAAAGAAGTCAAAACTTCCGCACACTCCTCTTGGAGCACGCCGCCCACGACCTCCGCTTTATGATTGAGGAGATTGGCGTTTGCAAGTTCGTTCGTGAGACTTCTCCCCTTCTGCTCGTATGCTCCGAAATAAACGCGCTCGATGCGGGCGTTGAGCATGGCGCCCATACACATCGGACAGGGCTCCAATGTTACGTAGATCTCCGCCCCCGGCAACCGCCAGGAATGCAGTTTCTTGCACGCTCTGTCGATGGCGCGCATTTCCGCATGTGCCGTTGCCATCTGCAACCGCGTGCGCAGGTTAAACCCCCGCCCGATCATTTTCCCGCGGTAAACCACCACCGCACCGATGGGGACTTCTCCCTTCTTCTTGGCTTTTTTTGCGAGAGCGATCGCCTCGCGCATGAACTTTTCATCCATCGTTACATTCCTTCCGTCAGCGCCCGCAGCGCCTCGCCGCATTTTCGTATGATCGAGTCCGCATGCTCCCGTCCGAGGGGATGCGAAAATTTGTCTTCCCCGCATTCCACCGTGAAGGCGGGAATTCTCAATCTTTCGATGCACATGTCCTTGTATCCGCCGGCAGAGCCCTTCGCATCGCGCAAAGGATACCCCGTACTTTTACTCAATATATTTGCAAGTTTTTTATCGCGTATCGCGTGAAAAAACGGTTCGCGGAATCGCCAATAGATCTCCTCCCCTTTGGTGTGCCAACTTACGGTGAAGTCGGGCGCGGTCTCCTCGGTGAAGTTCCAAAGCGCACGGCTCTCGGGCGCACAGAGAGGGGCTTCCCCCACATAATTCCCGGGAGCGGGCGTAAAGACATTTTGCGTTCCCGTTCCCCAACGGGCGTCGAAATTGACGTTGAGATCGACTCCTTCCGCATTCGCTTTCCAAAGGGTGAAGTCGGGGCTACCCTTGTTGACCTTCAAAGCCTGCTCCCGCCTTTTTGCGGACAGCGAAGCGGCTCCGAGTTGCGACAGAAGCGCCCCGTCCGGGTTCGTGAGCGGCAACACCCATACGCCTCCACGGCGGACTCCGCGTTCCAAATGGAAAAACGCCAACAGTGTTGTCACCCACTCCCTTGCATGGAGGGCATACTGCGAGATCCCGATGGGATATTCGTGCCTCCCCATGAAAAGCGCATACAGCGGACGTCCCTCCGCGCTCCTTCCGTAAATCTTCTTCTCGCCGCGGTATTGCTTATAAACCGCCTCGACCTCTTCCGGGAGATCCATGCAATATCTTATGCACCGCTCCGCCCGATTTGCCGCATACTTGCGGCTTAATGAAGACAACGAGGGAAAAATCATGCGAAATAAAATCACTGCGCGGAGCAGGGTCCCCCTGCGGCAGCGCACACAATTTGCCGCATTCTTACGGCTTAGTGTCCGACAACGCGAACGAGAGGACAAGCAGGTTAAGGCGTAAGCGCAAGTTTCCTCACGGCATTTCTTTTCTCGCTGCGCGCGAAAAGAAATGCCGTGAATTACTTATGATACTCCCCTCCTCCGTTGATCATAAACGCGCGATAAACCTGTTCGAGCAAGATCACCCGCATGAGTTGGTGCGGAAAGGTCATTTCCGAAAAGGACAGCAGCTCATCTGCCGCAGATTTTACCGAAGCGTCCAACCCGCACGAAGAGCCGATAACGAAGGTGAGTTCCTCTCCGCGGTCACACAGCGATTGTAAATTCGCCGCAAATTTTTCGGAAGAACAACTCCGCCCCTCCACCGCAAGCGCGATCACGTGCCCCCGCACGGTTTTGAGGATGCTCTCCCCTTCCTCTTTCAAAGATGTCTTTTCGGGAAGTTCTTTCACCTCTGCCTTGCAAAAGCGGGTGAGCCGTTTCAGATATTCCGCGCATGCCTCGCGCAAATATCCCTCTTTGAGCTTCCCCACGCAGACAAAATTGACTTTAACCATTGAAAAACCCCATCACAAGCACGGCGATCCATTCCACGGCGCAAATGAGGATCCCGCCGCCCGCCGCCACGAAGAAAAACACTCCCTCTTTCACACCGCCCTTTTGATTGCCGCGCCCATCAAAAAAGATGAGATAGACGAGCGCGCCGACCAAGCATACCGCCGCAAGAATGACAAGCAAGAGATACCCCCAAGGCGGGAGGACGTTCCGAAGCGTGCCGAATCCGAAAGAAGTCAGTGTGAGAATGAGCGCATTGTTGACGAAGTGCGCGAGCATGGTGGGAAGAATGCTTCCCGCACGCAGTGCAATGAGCGCAAAGCATACGCCGCAACAAAATTGATAGAGGGTCTGCTCCGGTCTGCCGTGGAAAAGAGAAAAGAGCGCACCCGAGATCAGCACGGCAGGCAGCATTCCCCAGCCGCCGTCGTGCATTTTACGGGCAAGGATGCCGCGGAAAAACGTTTCTTCGAAGATCGCGGGAAGCACCCCGATGACGAGAATCGCGGGAAGCAAATTCCATCCGTTCAGAGCGGGCACGGCGACATCCGACGATGCGTAACCGAGTTTTTCCAACCCGGAAATAAACAGTCCGTTTAGTTCGGAGAGAGAAAAGAGCAGCCCGAACTCCGCGAGGAGCGCGATCGCAAAGTACCTCGGATGCGCGGTATGGAAAGGCGCGTGGAGCGGCTCCTTGCTGCGGACAAAATAGAGGGCGATCGCCCCGCAAAAGGCGATTTGCGCGCACAGATAGGCAAGGTAGAGATACCAATTTT
>CANQRP010000066.1 GCA_947626305.1 uncultured Clostridia bacterium
GGGGACCTGATAGTTGGCACCGCCCACACGGCGGGCTTTCACTTCCACAACGGGCGTGATGTTCGCCAGCGCCTGTTTGAAGATCTCCATCGGGTCTTGGTTCAGTTTTTCTCCCATTTGGGTGAAGGCTTCGTATACGATCCGTTGCGCAACGCTCTTTTCGCCGTCGAGCATGATCTGATTGATGAGCTTGGACACGACGACGCTGCCATACACGGGATCGGGAAGGACTTCTCTCTTGGGAGCTCTCCCTCTTCTTGACATGATATTATCTCCTTGAAATTTTTTTTGCGGGTTTATCCGCAGGGCGTGAGCCCTTAAAGTCTGCTGCCGCTTGCCTTTTGGGGTAGCGGCTCTTCTCCCCTGTTGATGAGGGAATACTGCCTACTCTTCGGGCACCTTTTTGAAGTATTCCGAAAAATAGCAGGAGGTGTTCACAAAATTTGTCTTGCGACAAATTTTCGTGATGGCTGAGCGCAGGTATGCGCAAATGGAGTGCGCTGGCGCAGGGAAACCCTGCTTGCGCCGTGATTTTTATTTCTCCATTCGCCGAGCGGCGTAGGCGGAATTCACTTCTGCCGTAAAGCGCCGCACGACCGCAGCAATCACGACATTTCTTTTTGTTACGACCGCCGCTTCACGTTTGGAGCGCAGCCCGTGGAGCTCCAAACGGAGGAGCGATTGCCATAGGCATGAGCGACAAGCGGCGAGAAAAAGAAATGTGTGAGTAATTTACTTAGGGCGTTTTGCGCCGTATTTGCTACGGCTCTGCTTGCGTTTTGCAACGCCCGCGGTATCCAACGCGCCGCGGATGATGTGATACCGAACGCCGGGAAGGTCCTTGACTCTTCCGCCGCGGATGAGAACGGAGCTGTGCTCCTGCAAGTTGTGTCCTTCGCCGGGAATGTACACGGTACCTTCCTGCTTATTGGTAAGACGCACTCTTGCGATCTTTCTCAGCGCGGAATTGGGCTTCTTGGGAGAGGTGGTCGTCACCTGCAAGCACACGCCGCGCTTCTGCGGGCATTGGTCCAGAATGGGACATTTGGACTTGAATGCTTCTCTCTCTCTGCCCTTTTTGATGAGCTGATTGATGGTAGGCATCTTGGCAGTTTCCTCCTTTTCTTATTTTCGGAATATCTTCAAATCGCCGGAACGATTCCAAAGATCGACTGTTTGCGCGAACGCCCGCTTTCCCGCGGGGCGGTTCGCCCGTCCGCCGCTCAACTTTGCGAATGTGCGCAAAAAAACGCGCCCTCTTTCGCGGCGTACTTGAATATTTTAGCAAAGAAAACAACGTTTGTCAAACGTTTCGCCGCGATTTTTTGCTTTTTTCGCATATTTGCGCAAAAATTTCCCCATGATTTTCTTGACGGAAAGTATTGACAAATTTCCCAAAAAGATATATAGTTATGTGCGGAAAATAAATTGAAGGAGAAATCACCTTATGAACAAAATGACCGTAAAAGACGTCAAGGACTGGAAGGGCAAGCGCGTACTCGTGCGTTGCGACTTCAACGTTCCCATGAAGGACGGCGTCATCACCGACGAAAACCGCATCATGGGCGCTCTTCCCACCATCAAATATCTGATGCAGCAGGGCGCAAAAGTCATCCTCTGCTCTCACATGGGCAAACCTCACTCCATTTTCTCGGAGGAAGTGAAGCTCAATAAAAAGGACAAGGCAAAGGTGGAGAAGGGCGAGACCACCGCGGAAGCCATCATCGAAAAGGCGAAAAAGGATGAACCCAAAAAGCTCACCTTGGCGCCCGTTGCAAAGCGGCTCAACGAGCTCCTCGGCGGAAAGGTGACGTTCGCCTCCGACGTCGTGGGTCCCGACGCACAGGCAAAAGTCGCCGCTTGCAAAGAGGGAGAATGCGTGTTGCTCGAAAACCTCCGCTTCCACTGGGAAGAGGAAAAGAAAGACCTCGAGTTCTGCAAAAAACTCGCCTCCTTCTGCGATATTTACGTAAACGACGCCTTCGGCACGGCGCACCGCTCCCATGCTTCCACGGCGGCGATCGTGGAATACGGGCTTGTGAAGACCGCCGTCTGCGGCTTCCTCATCGAGAAAGAGCTCACCGTGATGGCGGACTCCCTCGAACACCCCGTCCGTCCCTTCGTGGCGATCCTCGGCGGCGCAAAAGTCGCCGACAAACTCGGGGTCATCTCCAACCTGCTCGAAAAGTGCGATACGCTCATCATCGGCGGCGGCATGGCTTACACCTTCCTCAAAGCGCAGGGCTATGAAGTGGGCACCTCCCTCGTGGACGACGAAAAGCTCGAATACTGCAAGGAAATGCTCGCAAAGGCAAAGGCTTCGGGCAAGGAACTTCTTCTCCCGATCGACACCGTGATCACGAAGAACTTCCCCGACCCCATCGACGCTCCCATCGAGATCGCGACCGTCCCCTCTACGGCGATCCCCGCAGACATGATGGGGCTCGACATCGGCGAAAAGACGAGAGCACTCTATGCGGAAAAGGTAAAGACGGCAAAGACGGTCATCTGGAACGGTCCCATGGGCGTGTTCGAAAATCCCACGCTGGCTGCGGGCACCATCGCGGTGGCGCAAGCCTTGGCAGACGCAGAGGGTGCAACGACGATCGTCGGCGGAGGCGATTCCGCGGCGGCGTGCACCCAGCTCGGGTTTGCGGACAAGATCACCCATATTTCGACGGGCGGCGGCGCTTCGCTCGAACTCTTCGAGGGCAAGGTCCTTCCCGGCATCGCCTGCCTCAACGACAAGTGAGCCGAACCGCATAAGGAGAAAAGAACCATGGCAAGAAGACCGATCATTGCAGGTAACTGGAAAATGAACAACACGGCGAGCGAGGGCGCGGAGCTCGTAAAAGCGCTCAAACCCCTCGTAAAGGACGCAAAGTGCGACGTTGTGGTTTGCGTCCCCGCCATCGACATCCCCGCCGTCAAGAAAGCGCTCCACGGCAGCAAGATCAGGCTAGGCGCGCAGAATGTCCACTTCGCGGAAAAAGGCGCCTACACGGGCGAGATCTCCGCGAATATGCTCAAAGAATACGGCGTGCAATACGTCATCATCGGGCACAGCGAACGCCGCCAATACTTCGGCGAGACGGACGAGACGGTGAACAAGCGCACGCTTGCCGCCCTCGCCGCGGGGCTCACCCCCATCGTTTGCATCGGCGAGAGCCTCGAAGAACGCGAGAACGGGCTCACCGAAAAGGTGCTCGACCGGCAGATCGCCGCCGACTTTGCGGGCGTGGATGACTTCTCCAAACTCGTTATCGCCTATGAACCCATTTGGGCGATCGGCACCGGCAAGACGGCGACGGACGAACAGGCGAACGAGGCGATCGGCTATATCCGCAAACGCTGCAAAAAGCTGTATCCCGGCAAGAACGTGGGCAGGATGCGCATCCAGTACGGCGGTTCGATGAACGCAAAGAACTGCAAGGGGCTGATGGCGCAACCCGAGATCGACGGCGGGCTCATCGGCGGCGCCTCGCTCAAACCCGCGGATTTCGCTACCATCGTCAACTTTGATAAATAACCCCGGAAGGACCGTCGCTTCGACCGCGCTCCACCGGGATCGGGAGGTCGGAATGAACAAATACATGCACGAAGCGATCGAAGAAGCAAAAACGGGCATTCTCGCAGGGGACGGCGGTCCCTTCGGCAGCGTCGTCGTAAAGGACGGGAAGATCGTAGGACGGGGTCACAACCAGGTGATCGGGCTGAAAGACCCCACCTGCCACGGGGAAATGCAGGCGATCAGAGACGCCTGCAAAACGCTCGGCACGTTCGACCTCAAAGGCTGCGAACTCTATACCACTGGCGAGCCCTGCCATATGTGCCTCGTGGCGTGCATGTGGGCGAATCTCGATAAGATCTACTACGGCTGTACGGTCGCCGACAACGGCGACATCGGCTTCCGCGACAATGCGCTCGAAGAGATCTTCGGCGGTCGGGAACGGTTGGGAGATCTCCTCATCGAGACCGACCGCGCCGAATGTCTCAAACTCTTCGATCTCTATCGACGTTTGAAAAACAAAACAAGTTATTGAGCGGTATGCTTCATAGGAAAAAGCGGTTTGACGAAAAGTCGAACCGCTTTTCCGTTCCCGCGGTCGACCCACGGCAAGCGGCTGCTTTTCTCCTTTTTTCCACCGTTTTTCTTCCTTTTGGGTGCCACCCGCCAACTGCACATTTTATTGAATATTTTGTTCAATTACTTGATAATTTTCCGATGATATGCCCCCATTTTTCGGTTTCGCGTGAAGGGAGCCTTGACATCACCCCGAACGTATGCTATAATGGAAATACCCACAAGGAGCGAAAAGCATTGATGAACAACTATTTCGACGAGGCGGTAAAGAGCATCTGCGAGAGCGTCCGCTTCGACTCTTCCCTTGCAAAGTACTCTTCGAAGTTCCCCTTCGGACGGGGCGCGGCGGACTGTCTTTGCCACTTTCTCGGGCTTGCGGAGCAACTCGGCTTCGAGACCCATAACTACGACAATTACATCGGCGAAGTGATCTTCGGAGAGGCGGAGCGGGAATTTGCCATCCTGTGCCACCTCGATGTGGTCCCCGCGGGCGACGGATGGACAAAGGCTCCCTTCGGCGGCGTCGTGGAGGACGGATGTATCTGGGGGCGAGGCACGGTGGACGACAAAGGTCCCGCGATCTGCTGTCTTTACGCCTTGAAATCGTTGAAGGACAGAGGATTTGTCCCTTCCGTGAAGATCAAACTCATCGTCGGCTGCAACGAAGAAAACGGCTGGGGATGTATCGAACACTACAACGAGGTGGCGCATATGCCCGAGATCGGGTTCTCGCCCGATGCGGACTTCCCCGTGATCTATGCGGAAAAGGGCATTTTGCATCTTCGTCTTCACTTTCCCATGCCCACGGCGCCCTTCCTCCATCTCGAGGGCGGCAAGCAGAGCAACATGGTGTGTGACCGCTGCGAAGCGACTCCCCGTTCCCTGACCGTGACAAAGGCGCGGGAGCTCGGGCTCACCATGCAGAACAAGAAGATCATCGCCTTCGGCAAGAGCGCGCACGGTTCCACCCCCGAATTGGGCGAGAATGCCATCCTGCCCATTTTGAAATTCTTCGAAAGCAAGAGCGAGGTGGTGCGCCGCATCATCGACTGTCTCTTCAACGACATCTACGGGCTCAGGACCCTCGCCGACGAGACGGGCGCGCTCACGATGTCGCCCAACGTCATCAAATACCGCAAAAAGCAGATGCTCGTGCTCGTGGATATCCGCTATCCCGCCACCGTTCCCGTGGAGGAAGTGCTCCAACGGGTGGCGCAATTCGACGTGAAGTATGAAACGGTGCACTTTCAGAAGCCGCTTTACCACGACAAAGACAGCGAACTCGTGCAGGCGCTGCTCGAAACGTACGAGAACTGCACGGGGAAAAAGGCGAAGCCGGTGGCGATCGGCGGAGGCACCTATGCGCGGGCGCTCAAACAGGGCGTCGGCTTCGGACCCGAGATGCCGGGCGATCCCCCCGTCATTCACATGGCGGACGAACATATCTCCCTCGAGCGGGTGAGGCTGCTTCTCGAGATCTACAAAAAGGCGATCGAGCGGCTGACAAAATAAAGAGATAAAAATACGCCGCCCCGCGCAATGCTTGCGCGGGGCGGCTTTTCCGTGTCTTCTATTTGCGTTTTCGCGCGCAGAGGAGGACATACACCCCCACGAGCAGAGCCGTGGCGATCGCCAAAACGAGGTAACACACCCATGACGGCACGGCATTGCCGAAGAAATACAGATCACAGTCGAAGCCGTCCCGCATGCCCTTGACGATCTGCGTCACCGCCTCGGCGGGAAGTCCTTCCCCCACCTCCCCGATCGCACCGCCCATGAGGTGAGAATGCAAGAGCCCCGTGCCGTACGTCCCCGGCAGGAACATGATGGCGTTTTTGAGCCCCGTTGCAAGATTTCCGATGGGCATATAGGCGCCGCAGAGAAATCCGTATGCCGCGGAGACGGTCGCCTGCACCCCCGTCACCGCCCCCTGCGAGCGCAGAAAATGACATACGACGGAGGAGAGCGCCGTGCCGAACAGCGTCAGAAGCAGCGTGTCGGCAACGGTGAGCAGAAGATCCGCTGCGGTAAGATACCAACCCGCAATGCCGATGTAGACAAACCCCGCGCCGAGCGCCACAAAGCAGATGACCGCCGTCACGAAAAAGGTGGAGAGGAAGTAGCCGAGCGCCACGAGAGAGCGCGGCACGGGCGAGACGCGGAAATCGGCAGCCTGCCCCGTTGCGCGGTCCTGCACCATGATGGTATTGGCTGTGAAGGCGATGGTCACGGCACAGACGGCGAGGAGGGAGGAAATGAGCCAGCCCGCCGCAATGCTCTCCACGAGCTCGTCCGTGAGGGGGAATCCCGTCGCCACGGAGCGGATGGAATCGCGATAGACGTTCCCCAAAAACGCGACGAACAGAAAGAGCAAGATGAGCGGCGCCATGAGCGAAACCAAAAAGACGCCCTTGTCGCGGAAGTATACTTTGCAGTTGCGTGCAATGAGATAAGATAATGTTTTCATAGATAATGTTTGTAAATCCTTTACCCCCTCCGCGGGAACGGGGTAGGGGGCGCTCTTTTTAAGCGTCATGCTGAGCCGAAGCGTAATTACGCAGTCCGCAAAAGCAAGTCCGCGAAGGCATCTTGGTACGTTTGGGTTTTGTTTTAAGCATACCTCAACGTAACAAGATTCCCTTGGAGACTGTCCGCTTCGGACTCTGTAATTGCTTTAACGGCTCGGAATGGCGCACGGGAGTTGCCACGAAAGGGTGACCGTCAAAAGAAACGCCGTGAAACTACTCCGTTCTCTTCCCCGTAACGTTCAAAAACACGTCGTCCATTTTGCCCTTTTCGATTTCGTAATCGGTGAAGAGCTGCGGATGCTTCAAGATGAGTTCGGTTGCCGCGGCGGTGTTTTCGACCTCTATGCGCACCGCCTCCCCCACTTTTTCGTAAGCGAGACCGAGCGCGCGCACCTCCGTCTCTTTGCCCCCGTACAGGTTGATAAAGTCCCCCGTATAGCGGTTTTTGAGTTCGAGCGGGGTGGCGTCGGCGAGAATTTTTCCGCCGTCCAAAATGACGACCCTGTCCGCGTCCGCCGCCTCCTCCATGTAGTGGGTGGTAAGAAAGACGGTGATCCCCCGCACCTTGCGGATGGCGTTCACGGTCTCCCATACGCTCTTGCGCGTCTGCGGATCGAGCCCCGTCGTCGGCTCGTCCAAAATGAGGATCTCGGGGCTGTGGACGAGGGCGCGCGCAATATCCACCCGCCGCCGCTGTCCGCCCGAAAGTTTCCCCACGGGGCGCTTTAAGAGCTCTTTGAGCCCGAAGAGCGCGGTGAGCTCCCGAAGCCTGTCCTCAAATTCTTTGCCGTAAATGCGGTAGAGGGCGGCGCGGTACTTCAAATTGTCGCGCACGGAGAGGGACCTGTCAAGCACACTGTTCTGGAACACGACGCCGAGTTTTTTCCCGATTTCGGCGGGGGCTTCGTCTATGTCCTTGCCGTCCACGATGACCGAACCGCCCGTGCGTTTTTGCTCGCCGCAGAGAATGGAAATGGTGGTGCTCTTGCCCGCGCCGTTTACGCCGAGGAAGGCAAAAAACTCCCCCTTTTCCACGTTGAAGGTGATGTCGTCCACCGCCTTCACTTCTCCGAAGTACTTTTTTAAGTTTTTGATTTCGATGATGTTCATAGTCCTGTTTGATTGGTTGATCAAAACTCCCTTGATACGCCGCCCTTGTCATCTGCCTCCCCTCAACTTATTGGGGGGAGGGTAGGGAAGGGGGCACCTTGTTTTTTGTTCGTTTGACCGCCCCCCCTTTCGGCATTCGCTCCACTCATGCCACTTTCCCCCGCTCCGCGGGGGACAGCAAGCGTGAGATCTCTCCGCTCCGCCTGCGGCTTGCACGCCTTATAGCATCGCAAACGCGTAGCCCACAAGGGGCGAAAGAAAAATAATGAGATAAATCAAAGTGATATGGGGTTGATATTCTATGTAAAACTGCCGAAACGTGAGCCGCCACGGATGCGGGATCAAAACCCAGCCTACAAGGTCGAACACAATGCAGATGCCCGCCCAAACGGCGCCCGTAATCAGTGCCTCGACCGCAGTCGGCGCGGCGAGCCCCCGCATGTAGAGCCAACCGAAGATCGGAAACAACACGATGTTATATAGCGGATGCCACGGTTTGGTCGC
>CANQRP010000067.1 GCA_947626305.1 uncultured Clostridia bacterium
CCTCCTCCAAGATAAAAGCGGCAAAGGAAACCATTCGCTCCCTGTTGCAGATCCCCCTCACCTTTTCCTGCGGCGTAGTAGAGTGGACAGACGCCGGAGAAAACTTCCGACCGACGGGCACGGTGGAGATCGTCGGCTTCTGGACGACGATGCGCACCTATCAAACCTATCTGTTCGGTTGCAGCAAGGAATTTTTTGACGACCTTGACGATCAGGGGTTCATCGACACGAAGGTAAACATCAATACCGCCTACCCCTTCCCCGAAAACGCCGACTATACCGCTTTGCTCGTCCCCTGCTCGCAGCGGGAGAGCGACTTCCGCGCGCTCCTCGCTCGCACCGGGGAAACGGGCGCGGACGATGTGCAATACGACATCGACAATACCATCATGTACAGCGTGAAAACGGCAAACGAGATCATCGACGTCCTACATACCGTGTTCCTCGTCGTGGGGCTCGTGCTCGCCCTCTTCTCCTCTCTTTTGCTCTTCAACTTCATCTCGATGAGTATCACGAACAAGAAGAAGGAGATCGGGATCCTGCGCGCAGTGGGAGCCCGCGGCACGGACGTATTCAAGATCTTCTTCTCGGAAAGCGGCATCATCGTGGGCATCTGCACCGTGCTTGCGCTCGTCGGCACCGCCCTCGCGACCCACTTCCTCAACAACTTGCTCCGCATGAGCATCGGGCTCGAAGTCTCGCTGTTTGTATTCGGGCTTCCGTCGATCGCGGTCATGCTCGCCGTCGCGCTCGCCGTGGCGCTGCTCGGCACTTTCCTTCCCGTGTACTTCTCCGCAAAGAAAAAGCCCGTGGAAAGCATACGGGCGCTGTAACATAGTCGGCTTTGAAGGGGCGCCGCGCGCCGTTCGGCGCGCGGCGCCCCTCTTCTTTATGAGTCGTTTATGGGAGCACTTCGGCAAAGACACGCAAGGCGTTTCCTGCGCAGATCTTTTCGGCGCCGCGCGCGCCGAATTTTTTTTGCAATTCTTCGGCAAACCTCGGCATATCGGCGGGATTTTTCAAGTAAGGGTTTTCGGGAATGCCGTCGAAATCGCTCCCGATCGCAAGAATGTCCTCCCCGCCGACCTTCAGAATGTGCTCCGCATGGGCAAGAAGCGCCTGCCTTTGCCCCGCCGCACTTTTGTCGGTCGAGAGAAAATCGGCAAAGAAATTGAGCCCGATCACGCCGCCGTTGTCCGCGATGCGCCGTATTTCTCCGTCACCGAGGTTCCGCGGATGGGCAAACACTTCGCGCGCGTTCGAATGGCTCGCGACAAAGGGTGTGTGTCCCATGAGCGCGGCAACGTCTTCTGCGAGGCGGTCGCTCCCGTGCGAGACGTCTACGATCATGCCGAGCGCCTTCATGCGCTCCACGCACGCCTGTCCGAAGAGAGTGAGCCCTCCTCCTTTTCCGCCCGGTGCGCCGAGTTCGTTTTCGAAATTCCATGTCAGCGTCATCATGCGTACGCCGCAGGCATAGAGCGCCTCCAATTTTTCGAGGCTCCCTTCGATCGCGCCTCCTTCCTCCACGGTGAGCAGAGCGTTGATGCTCCCCTCCCGGATGTCCGAGAAGTTCCGCACGGGATGATAACCCTCTCTTCCGCACATTTCGCCGAACTTTTCGCACAGTGACGTTGCTCGGGCAAACCGCCCCGCGGGAAGGCATTTTCTCACATCGATAAAAGCGGCGAAGCACTGCATCAGACAGCCGCCCCGCCGCAAATTCTCCGCCGTAGCCTGCAAAACGCCCTCTTGTGTGAGGGCGTCGCAATGCAAATCGATATATTTCATCCCTTGTAGAACAACCGCACGATGCACCCGAGCACTTTCGGAAGCTTAAAGCAGAAGATCATACAACCTCCTCGTTGATGATGACGAGCACATATCCCTTCTTCACAAAAAACGAAAACCCTTCGTCGTCTGTCGCAAGATTGGAGATCCCGCGCGTGGAGCCGTAACGGAGCTGCAAATCGTCGGGAGTGTATTTCAGTCCCCCTATCTCCATGATATGCGCGTCGCCGCCGAAAGGCAACAGCGAAACCGTACGTCCCTTCTTGCAGCCGAACTCCCGCTCGCCCTCTCCGACGAGGGTGATCTCCGCGCCGTTCGTTTTAAGCGTGGCGACCGAGGCGCCCGCCTCCTTGGCTTTATACAAAAGGTGCAAATTCCCGAGGAAATGATCCTCCCGCTTTCCCCCTCCGCCGTAAAAGAGGAAGACGGTCGCGCCGAGCTCGATCGCGCGATTCACGGCAAGCTCGCCGTCCGTCTCGTCCTTCTCGGAAGGGAATTTGCGGAGCGGCGCGGGAACGGGTTCCTCGCAGAGGGAATCGAAATCGCCCAAATTTTCGTCGATGCGCACCTTCCCCTTTGCCCAGGAGTAAGCACCGTCGCAACAAATGACATAGGCGTTCCCGGCGGGGATGTCTCCCGAATAGGGCTCGCCGTTGAGGAGAATGACGACCGAGCCTTGCTGCATTTCGGCACCGCGGCTCATCCGCGCAACCTCGCTATCGTTGCCGCCATGTCGGAAGCCCGGAATACCGTACTGCCCGCAACAATGACGTTCGCGCCCGCCGCGATCACGTCTTTCACGTTTTTCTCGGTGACGCCGCCGTCCACTTCGATGTCGAGGTCGCCCCGTCCGATTTTTACGCAATAGTTGCGAAGTTTTTCAATTTTTTTGAGTGTTTCAGGGATAAACTTCTGCCCGCCCCAACCGGGATGCACGCTCATGAGAAGGAGCATATCGGCGCTCTCCGCGGCGGGAAAGAGTTTTTCGACGTCCGTCTCGGGATTGGCGACCGCGCTTTTTTTGACGCCGTAGCCTTCGATCCTCCTGAACAGTTCGAAAATATCGCAGGCTTCCACGTGCACGGTGATGATGTCCGCTCCCGCTTCGGCAAAGTTTTGAATGTGTGTTTCGGGGTGGAGCACCATGAGATGACAGTCGAGCGGAAGCCTCGTGTGCGGACGGAGGGCTTTTACCATTTGTGCGCCGAAGGTGATGGGCGGCACGAAATTTCCGTCCATCACGTCGCAATGGATGAGGTCCGCACCGCCTTCTTCAAGCCGCACGACCTCCTCTCCGACCCTTGAAAAATCGCTTGCTAAAATACTCGGCGCAATTTTGATCTTCATACGTCCTCCTAATTTTGGGTTTTGCTGTTTGCGTGCTTTTTCACCCGCCCTCACGGAATTTTTCCGTCAGGAAAAATTCGTGAATAACGTAATTGCCCGCATGCCCCTCCGATGTCGGAGCCCATACTGCGGCGCAAGGTCGCCGAAATGCCCTGCTGCTCCAAAATTTCCAAAAACTTTTGTGCAACGCGCTCCTCGGCGGCATGGAGCGACCGTTCCTTCACCTCGTTGAGGCGGATCAGATTGACATGGCAGGGTCTGCCTTTTAACAGCTTTGCAAGCGCCAAAGCGTGCTTTTCGTCCGCATTTTCACCCGATATGAGAGTATATTCGAAGATGTATCGCCGCCCCGTCTTTTCGAAATACTCCGCACAGGCATCTAAAATTTCGGAAATTTTATACTTGTTGGCGATGGGCATGGTGCGGACACGCTCCTCGTCCGCCGTGGCGTGCAGAGAGACGGTCAAATTGAGCGGAATGCCCTCCTCGGCGAATTTCCGCATTTCTGGAACGAGCCCGCAGGTGGAGAGGCTGATGTTCCGTGCACCGATCGCGATTCCTCCCTCGGCGGTGACGTTCCGCAAAAAGCGCACCACGTTTCCGTAATTGTCGAACGGTTCCCCGCTACCCATGAGAACCACGTTCGTCACGGCGCGGTCTTTCAAATTCCCGCCTTCGCTGCGGTTGACGATCAGGATCTGAGATAGGATCTCCCCTGCCGTGAGGTCGCGGAGCCGTCCGTTCAGGGTGGAGGCGCAAAATTTGCAACCCATGCGGCAACCGACTTGCGTGGAGACGCACTGCGTATTGCCGTATTTATACTTCATGAGCACGCCTTCGATGAGATTTCCGTCCGCAAGACGGAACAGATATTTTTTCGTGCCGTCCGCTTCGGAGACAAACGTCTCGAGAATATGCACGGGCTCCTCTTCGAACCGCTCCGAAAGAGCGGCGCGGAGGGCGGCGGGAACATTGAGTTCGGAGATCTTCTTCCCCTGCATGAGCCCGAGATAGATCTGATCGGCGCGAAATTTCTTCTCGCCGAGCTCCTCCGCAAGCGCAATGAGTTCCTTGTGGGAAAAGTCCTGCAAGATCTCTTTCATAACTTCCTCATCTTGGCAACGTAAAACCCCGCGCCAAAGGCGGTATCGGGTAAAAATTGCAACCCATATGGCGTTTTCTCGTGGACGAGCGTGCAATCGGTCTCTTCGGAAGCAAACTCTCCGTGTTCGCCCAAAAAGGCGGCAACCACCTCGTCGTTTTCCTCTTGCAGGATCGAACATGTGGAATAATAGAGCGTGCCGCCGTGTTTGACGTAGCGTGCGCAATTTTGCAGAATGGCGAGCTGAGTGTGCGGCAGCTGCGCGAAGTCCCGCTCCGTCTTGCGAAGAGGCAGGTCGGGATTTTCGGCGACCGTGCCCAGTCCCGAACAGGGCACATCGCAAAGCACGCCGTCGAACTTCTCTTCCCATTCGGGGCGGAAAACGACGGAATCTGCATTGATCGCCGTCACGTTTTTCGTTCCCATGCGGGAGATGTAGCTTTCAATGAGCGCAACGCGGTGTTCGTGCAATTCCGAAGCCGTCACGCGGGCGCACTTTTCGGCAAGCAAAACGCTCTTCCCGCCGGGCGCGGCGCAGGCGTCGAGCAGCTCTTCGCAGGGTTCCACCACCGAGCAGATCGCAACGCTTCCCACCGATTGAAACGTATAGTCGCCCGCAAAAAAAGCGCCGTCCCGAACGAAATTCGGAAAGAGAAAGAGGTGCTCAAACGGAGTGTTCTCATGCGGGCGGGCGAGATAATTCTCCTCGCCGCGCACAAACCGCACGCTTACGCCGCGGCTCTTCGCCGCCATGATCGATTCCGCCCGTTCCCCGTACTGTTCTTTGAGTTTTTTTACCGCAAAGAGCGGAAAATTATATTTGACGGAAAGTCCCTCGTCTCCCGTGGGCAAAATCACCTTTTCCGCATCGAACCCGCGCAAAAAGGCGTTGACAAAGCCCGCCATGCCTCCCTTCCCCATGCGCTTCAAGAGGTCGACGGCGGTATCCGTTACCATATAGCGCGGTTTTTCGAGAAAGACCATGGTGTAGAGCGCGATTTTCAGCAACGTACGCACCGACTGTTTGGGGCTCTTTGCCGCGAATGTCCTGATGCAGAGGGAGAGATACCCGTCGTTTTCGAGCACACCGTAAACCGTCTTTACCGTGCGGGAACGGTGAAGTTCTTCAAGATCGGTCCCGGCAAGCGCGATCTTGAGATGCGCTCCCTCGGCGTAGATCTTCGTTAAAACGCGATACGGGTCATAGAACGGGTTTGTCAAAGCGCTGTCCTGCCTGTATTTTTCTTCCGTTCAGAAAGTCGCGCGCGGACATTCTTCTCCCGCCCGCAGGCTGCAATTCGAGGATGTTCACTGCGTCCTCGCCGCATTTTACGATGAGCCCCTCCTTGGGAGAGGCGGCAACCACCGTGCCGGCAGGAACGTCTGCCTCGCAGGGAACTTCCTCCGCGTACCAAAAGTTCAAAGTCATGCCCCCGATCGCTGCAAAGGCGAAGGGGGAAGGCGAGAGACCGCGAATAAGACAGCTTACCTCCCGCGCGGACTTCGAAAAATCCACTTCGGTGCGACCGACTTTTTTGCAAGAGAAGCCCTCTCCCTGCTTTTGCAGAGAAAAACCGCCCCGCGCGATCTTTCCCATCGCCCTTACGATGAGCTCGCCCGAAAGGCGGGAAAGCCTGTCTTCCAGTGTGCCGAGTGTATCGCTGTCGTAGATCGGACACTTCTCTGCGAGCAGAATGTCCCCCGTATCGAGCCCGAGCTCCGTTTTCATGATAGTAACGCCCGTCTCGCGGCAACCGTCGATCAGGGCGCGCGCGATCGGCGCGGCGCCTCGGTATGCGGGGAGCAGCGAAGCATGGATGTTCCAAACGCCGAGCGGAAACAGATCCAGGACTTCCTGCGTCAGGATCTGCCCGTAGGCGCAAGTCACCATGCAATCTGCCCGAAGGTCCGAAAGCATCGCCGTATCGTTTCGGATCCGCTCCGGTTGCAAAACAGGGATCCCACGTTCTTGCGCCGCGCATTTGACGGGCGAAGGGGTCAATACGCCCTTCCTCCCCTGCAGTTTGTCGGGCTGGGTGACGACTGCGGAAATCCCGTATGCTTCCTGCAATTTCAAAAGGGGTTCCACCGCAAATTCCGGCGTCCCCGCAAAAACGATCTTCATTCAGTCCTCCGAATTGCGCACATGCTGCGCTTTGTCGGTATAGATCACGCCGTCGAGGTGGTCGAGTTCATGGCAGACGGCGCGGGCGAAAAAGTCCCGTGCGACAAGGGAATATTTGTCCCCCTTCCGATCCTGAAACACCACTTTCACTTTGGACGGGCGCACGACGTCCCCCACTTTCCCGCGCACGGAAAGGCACCCTTCCGGACCGCACTGTTCCCCTTTCTGCCACACGAAAACGGGGTTGACCAATTCGAAGTAGCCCTCTTCCACATCCACCACGACCGCACGGAGGGGAACTCCCACCTGGGGTGCGGCAAGCCCTGCGCCTTCGGCTTTTTTCAACGTATCCTTCATGTTGTCGAGAAGGGTGCAGAGTTTCCCGTCGAACTTCGTCACCGGGCTGCACTTTTCCCGAAGGATGGGGTCTCCCACCTGTAAAATTTCAAGTACCATAATTTACCTCGTTCCCGAACACACGCCCGTGCACTGCGGAAAACGCAACGCGCATGCCGTTCCTTCGAACATGCGGGCAAGCGTCGTTTTTCAGCTCAGGTTGCCCGGATTTTCTTCCACATAGACGATCGTCTTCTTGTATGCCGCTGCGGCGCAGATCTCATAGATCTCCTTCAAGGGAGCGCCGTCGGTGATACGCATAAGGACCTGATAGCGGAACTTCTCCTTGATGCGCTTGATCGGCGCGTGCATTTTATTGAAGAAGAGAAATTTTTCGGACTGCTTTGCATAGACCGCTTCGAGCTTTCCGAAGACCTCTCTCAACGCTTCGAGCGCCTCTTTTTCGTCTTCGCCGACGACCATGACGCGCACGATCTTGGCAAACGGCGGGAACATTCCCGCGCGCATGGCGATTTCGTGTTCGTAAAATCCCTCGTAGTCGTATTTTGCGGCAAAACGCAAAATAAAATTTTCCGGTTCGTAAGTCTGTAAGACGACCTCGCCGCGTTCCTCGGCTCTGCCGCTCCTGCCTGCGACCTGCGTGACGAGCTGAAAAGTCCGCTCGCCGCTGCGATAATCGGGAAAATGCAGGCTCATGTCCGCATCGAGGATCCCCACCAAGGTGACGGAGGGAAAATCATGTCCCTTTGCCACCATCTGCGTGCCGACGAGAATGTCCGCCTGCTTCTCCGCGAACTGTTTCAGAATTTTATAGTGTCCCTCTTTCCCGCTCGTCGTGTCGTTGTCCATACGCAGGATGCGGGAAGTAGGATAGAGCTTTTTGAGTTCACTCACGACGCGCTGCGTGCCCGTACCGACATAGCCGATATGTACGCTTCCGCAGGCGGGGCAACCCGTAAGCATGCGATAGCGCGCACCGCAATAGTGACATTTGAGGCAATTCTCCTCGCTGTGATAGGTAAGCGCCACATCGCAGTGCTCGCATTTTGCAACATACCCGCAATCGCGGCACAAAACGGTCTGCGAATAGCCCCTTCGGTTGAGAAAGAGAATGGCTTGGTTCCCGCCGTCGAGGCAGGCTTTGAGTTTTTCGCGCAACACAACGGAGAAGGGTGAAGGGTTCCCCCGCCGTACTTCGCGACGCATATCCACAAGTTGCACTTCCGGGAGAGGTCGCCGATTGATGCGCTCGGGAAGGCGCACGAGTTCGAATTCCCCGTCCATCGCGCGTTTATACGTCTCCACGGAGGGCGTCGCGCTTCCGAGGACGAGCTTGCATCGGTTATAATTCGCCCGCAGATAGGCGATGTCGAACGTGTTATAGCGAGGAGCGTTTTCGGAGGAATAGCTGCCGTCGTGCTCCTCGTCGATGACGATGATGCCCACATCCTGAACGGGGGCGAAGATCGCCGCCCG